>NZ_WBKT01000051.1 GCF_008868175.1 Micromonospora sp. AMSO31t | reverse complement strand
GGCACGCCGAGGCCCGGGACGAGCCGTCCGCCCACCCCGGCCGGCAGCCCGCCGCTGCCGCTGCCCCGGCTGCCGCTGCCACTGCCGTCGGTGTCGGTGTCCGGACTGCCGCTGCCCGAGCTGCCGCTGCCGACCCTCGGTGGGCTGCTCGACTGAGCGCGTCCGCCCGCGCCGCCGGCCCTCCGTTAGTGTGCTGCCGTGAGCAGCGCAGCGACGGCGGCCACGACCGTCACCGAGGGACGCCGGGCGCGGATGACCACGAGCCGGCGGCTGAGCGTCATGATGCTCGGGATGACCGTGCTGGTGCTCGCCGGCGGCGGGATCGGCGCGGCGGCCCTGTCCCACACGGCTGCGGTCTCCAACCGGCTGGCCGACCACATCTCGCCGGCCCGCACCGCGGTGAGCCGGCTGGAGAGCGGCCTGCTGGAGCAGGTGGCGGCGGTCCGCGGGTTCGTCGTCACCGGCGACCCGGAGCTGGTGCGCCGGTACGAGGAAGGGGTGGCCGCCGAGCGCGCGACCGCGCGGCGGGCCCATGACCTGCTCACCGGCGAGCCGGACGCGCGCCGCGAGCTGGACGGCGCCCTCGTCCTCGCCGAGCGCTGGCGGGCCGAGTACCCGGCCCGCCTGATCGCCGCCCGGCGGGCCGGCGCGGCCGCGGCGGAGCTGGCGCCGGTGGTGCGGCAGGGCGGAATCGCGTTCGACGCCGCGCAGGCGGCGCTGACCGGCCTGGAGGCCCGGCTGGACCGGGAACAGGCGACCGGCCGGGCCGACCTCGACGGCGCCCGGGCGCTGCGGGATCTCCTCTTCGTGGCGATCCTGGCCACGCTGCTGCTGTCCAGCATCGTCATCTCGGTGCTGGTCCGCACCATGGTGCTGCGCCCGCTGGACCGGCTGGGCGCCTCGGTGCGGCGGGTCGCCGGCGGCGACTTCGAGCACCGCCTCGCCCCGGAGGGGCCGGCCGACATCGCCCGGCTCACCGCCGACGTGGAGACCATGCGGCAGCGGATGGTCGACGCGCTGCACACCAGCCGCCGGCACCGGGACGCGCTCGAACAGCAGGCCGCCGAGCTGCGCCGGTCCAACGAGGACCTGGAGCAGTTCGCCTATGTGGCCTCGCACGACCTCCAGGAGCCGCTGCGCAAGGTGGCGTCGTTCTGCCAGATGCTGCACCGCCGCTACGCCGACCAGCTCGACGACCGGGCCCGGCAGTACATCGGGTACGCGGTGGACGGCGCGACCCGGATGCAGAACCTGATCAACGACCTGCTGGCGTTCTCCCGGATCGGCCGGGTCTACAGCGACGACCGGGAGGTGGACCTGGCCGGTGTGCTCGCCCAGGCCGAGTCGAACCTCTCCGACCGGATCGCCGAGGCGGGTGCCGAGATCGTGGCGGACCCGCTGCCGGTGGTGCACGGCGATCCCACGCTGCTCACCATGCTCTGGCAGAACCTGCTGGGCAACGCCGTGAAGTTCCGCCACCCCGACCGGGCGCCCCGCATCCGGGTGGCGGTCGCCCAGGTCGACGCCGGCTGGGAGTTCGCCGTGGCGGACAACGGCATCGGCATCGACCCCCGCTACGCCGACAAGATCTTCCTGATCTTCCAGCGCCTGCATCCGCGCGGCGGCTACGACGGCACCGGGATCGGGCTGGCCATCTGCAAGAAGATCATCGAGTACCACGGCGGCACGCTGCGGCTGGACGACGGATACGCCGAGGGCGCCCGGTTCGTCTTCAACCTGCCGAGGCCGGCCGCCGTGCCGGAGCAGGCGGGTGAGCGGGCG
Organism: Micromonospora sp. AMSO31t; assembly: GCF_008868175.1. GTDB lineage: Bacteria > Actinomycetota > Actinomycetes > Mycobacteriales > Micromonosporaceae > Micromonospora. Next base: position 33,547 of record NZ_WBKT01000051.1, on the reverse strand, counting down.
CCGGTGGCCCCGGCCTGAGCGCGGGGCCACCGGCGGCGGCTCAGCCGGCGGGGCGTTCCCGGTCGGCGGCCCGGCCCAGCGCCACCATCCGCAGGGTCTCCTCGCGGCGGCGCACCAGCAGCACGCCGGCCAGGAAGGTGACCGGCGGGACGAGCACCAGCATGAGCCACTGGGCCGGCACCAGCGCGATGGCGTGTCCCATGTGCACGGTGGACGCCGCCCAACCGGCCAGCGCCGTGTCGATGACGAGGGCCAGTGCGACGACCGGCGCCAGCAGGACGGCGATCCGCCGGCGCACCGGCCGGTCCAGGGTGGCCAGGACGGCGACGGCGGCCACGGCGGCGGCGGCCAGCCCGGCGACGTAGAGCCAGATCACCAGCTCACTGCGGGCTTCCAGGTCGTAGAGGACGTAGACGGGGTAGTCGGCGGCGGCCTCCTGGAAGGGCGGCCGGGCCAGCCGGCTGACCGCCAGGATCGACACCACCGCGAGGCAGGCCGCCACCAGCACCGCCAGCCGGCGCACGCCGAGGACCGCGACGGCCCGGCGGGCCGGGGCGGGCACGGTGAGGGCGGCGGCCGCCACCAGGGCGAGCGCGAACTGGGGCAGGGTGTCGACGACGTACGTCGGCTGGTCGCCCACTCCCGGCCTGACCAGCACGAGCCAGCCGCCGACCCCGACCCAGGCCAGGCCGGCGGCCAGCCGGCGCAGCCCGACCAGCGCGGTCACGGCCACCGCCGCCCAGCCCGCCACTCTCAGCCAGTCGACGACGTCGGGGGCGACGGCCCGCAGCGGCGGCGGCAGGGACGGGTCCACCAGCAGGTGGTCGAGCACGTTCCGCCCGGCCGCGGCGCAGAGCACCAGCGCCACCAGGACGCCGGTGACCGCGGCGGCGTCGGCCCAGGCCGGCTCGGTGAACCCCCGTGCGCCCACCCGCAGCCGGGCCCGCAGTCCGGCGCCGATCAGGTCGACCGTGTCCCGGAACCCCGGCCGGGTCTGCCCGGGCCGCGCGTCGGCCAGGAGGACGGCCACCATCTCCTCCTCGTACACCCGGCGGTGTTCCCAGGGGTGGACGGCGAGCAGCCGGCGGTAGCGGCGCTCCAGTTCGGCGGCGCTCACGCCACCCCTCCCCCGGGCAGCAGGCCGGCGGCGCGCAGCCGGCGGCCGGCCGTGTCGGCGTGGCGGCGGAGCCGGGCCACCTCGTCGGCGAGCCGGGTCGCGCCCAGCGCGGTGAGCCGGTAGTAGCGGCGCAGCCGGGACTGCACCACCTCCTCGCGGTCGACCTCGATGAGGCCGTCGGCGCGCAGGCGGTCGAGGACGGCGTAGAGGGTGCCGGCGCGCAACCGGACCCGCCCGTCGGAGATGCGCAGCACGTCCTCGATGACCGCGTAGCCGTGCCGGGGTGTCTCGGCGAGCGCGGTGAGGACCAGGAACGTGGGTTCCCGTAGGGGGCTGTCGGTCATGCGGGCGAGCATATACCGGCTATCGGCATATACGCGGTACCGTCACTCGGCGGGTCGGCGGCCGTCCTCGTCCGCGGCCGCCGCCGCGACGCTCTCGGTCACCGGCCCGAGCCCCGGCGCCCCCTGCTCCGTCGCGCCCGGCCCGGCCGGACCGGCCTGTTCGCGACCCCCGCCGGCCAGCCGGTCGAAGAAGCGCAGCAGCTCCACCGGGAACGGCATGACCAGGGTGCTGTTCTTCTCCGCCGCCACATCCACCACCGTCTGGAGCAGCCGCAACTGGTACGCCCCCGGCGTGTTCGCCATGGCCCGCGAGGCGTCGGCGAGCCGCCGCGACGCCTGGAACTCGCCGTCCGCCGCGATCACCCGGGCCCGGCGCTCCCGCTCCGCCTCGGCCTGCCGGGACATCGACCGCTTCATCCCCTCCGGCAGCGACACGTCCTTGACCTCCACCCGCTCGATGAGCAGGCCCCACGGCTTCTCGGTGGGCGCGTCGATGACGGTCTTCAGCTCCGCGTTGATCCGGTCGCGGTCGCGCAGCAGCGTGTCCAGGTCCGCCTTGCCGATCACCGAGCGCAGCGCGGTCTGCGCGACCTGGAGCACCGCCGACGGGTAGTCGCGGACATTGACCAGGGCCTTCACCGGGTCGACCACCCGGTAGTAGACGACCGCGTCGACGGTCAGCGTGACGTTGTCCCGGGTGATCACGCCCTGCGCGGGCACCCCGATCACGGTGGTCTGCATGCTCACCCGCACCATCCGGTCGGCCACCGGGATGATCAGCTGGAAGCCGGGCTGCCGGATGTGCTCCAGCACCCGGCCGAAGCGGAACACCACGCCGCGCTGGTACTGCTGCACCAGCCGGATGCTCAGCGAGGCGACGAGCACCACGAGCGCGACGACGATGACCAGCACGACGACGGCGGCGGCTGCCATGGTCTCCCTCGATCCCGGAGGCGCCCGCCTCCCGGCCGCGCGCGTACCCGCTCCCCCGCACTTCACGCCTGCCCGCCCGAGGCATCCGACGTGGCGGATCTTGGCGAGTTACCGTCAGCAGCGAACGGAAACTCGCCAAGATCCGCGGGAGCGGCGGCGTCAGAAGCGGCGGTCGGTCGGAATGCCGCGGGGTGGGGCCTGGCGCAGCAGCCAGACCGGGTTGCCCGCGCCGATGATCTCGCCGTCGCGTCCCCGGACCTGCGTCCGCAGGTACGTGCCCGCACCGGGCGCTACCGGCATGTCGTGCCAGCCCTCGCGAAGCTGACGCCACGGGACCTGACCGGTCCGGATCGCCGGGGTCGGGTCCGTGACGCCGGCCCGGTCGACCGTGCCGGTGACCACCTCCAGGGTCGCGCCGGCCGGCAGGTCGGTGGCGCGCAGCCGCACCGTCACGTCGGCGGCGTCGGTGGTCACCACGGCGCCCATCGCGCTGCGGCCGCCGATCTCCAGGTCGAGGGCGCCCCGGTAGCGGGCCAGGTCGGTGAACCAGGCCTGCCCGGCGCGCAGCGCCGCCACGAGGTCGTCGCGGCCGGTGGAGGCCGCCCAGACGTACGTGACGTGCCGGTCCCGCCCGGCCCGCCAGTCGGTGCCGTGGTGGTCGTCGGTCACCCCGACGGCGGTGAGCGGGATCGCGTTGCGGGCCGCCACGTCGTACGCCCAGAGGTGGTCGTCGACCGGTTCGCGACCGATCTCGATCAGGTCGACGCCGAGCGCGTACCGCTCCACCAGCAGCCGGGCGAGGGACTCGCGCCGTTCCACGTCGAGCGGGTGGTTCCAGCAGACCACTCCGCCGTGGCCGTGCAGGAACTCCACCATCCGCTCGGTCGCGCCCGCGTCGTTGTCCCGGTACGGCGGCGACGGGAAGGACGGCAGCGTCTGGTCGCCGCCGAACCAGTTGAGGTGCCGGACCATCGACACCTCGTACGCGCGGTGGTGGGTGACCCCCGGGTACGCCCCGGCGTAGCCGTTCAGCACCTCGGCGCGCAGCTCCTCGCCGCCCTGCCCGGCGCGGCGGGCCCGGTCGAAGACCAGCCGGTCGACCACGAATGCGCCGCGGGCGCCGGACCCGACCTGCACCCCGAGGCGCAGCCCGCGCAGCGAGTTGTCCCCGGCGACCAGGTCCGGCCAGAGCCGCCGCACGTCGGCCAGCAGGTCGAGGGTGTGCCGCCGCCACGCGCCGGCCGGGGCGGGCAGGTCGACGGTGCCGTGCCGGCCGTCGGCGCGGTGCCGGGTCGCGGTGGCCGCGCCGAGGCGGTAGCGGAGCACGAGCTGGCCGGCGGGGCGGCCGGCGCCGGCCGGGTGGTGGGACAGCGCGATCTCGACGATCAGCGCCGCGTCCGGACCGGTGGCCTCGGGCAGCACGTCGAGGTGCAGCGTGGTGTCGGAGATGTTCCCGGTGTGCGTCCAGTTCCACGCCTTGCCGGCGTACCAGAGGGTGCCGGCGCCCGTGGCGGTGAGCCGCAGCGCGCGGCCGGCGGCGTCGGCGGGGGCGGCCACGAAGTCGGCGGCGGACGCGGTGAGCGCGCCCTCGGTGGACGCCTTCCAGGTCCAGGCCAGGCCACCCTCAGACTCCTCCGGGCCGTCGAAGTGGACGACCCGGCGGTGGTCGTGGGCGGCGACACGGAAGTCGTGGTCGGTCCACCAGAGGACGTCGACGGCGTTGCGGCGGGCCTGGTCGAGGTGGGCGGCGTAGCTGGCGAGGCCCTCGCTGAACGAGGCGTGCAGGTGCATGGCCATGCTGATCGGTCGCCGTCCGCGCCCCGGCGGCGGCGCATCGCCGGTGACGGCCAGGCCGACCGGCACGCCGATCCCGGCGACCGCGAGGCCACCGGCGGCGGCGAGCAGGCTCCGCCGGTCCAGTCGCACCCGATCGCCCATGCCGCTCCCCCGCTCCCGTGCCGGCCCGGGCCAGCGTACGGGCGGCGGTGCCGGCCCGACATCCGGCGATCGTGCCGGTCGGCCCGGTCAGCCGGCGGGCGACTGCGCGCCGTACAGCCGCAGCACGGCGACCCGCAGCGCGGCGCGCGCCTCGGTGGCGGGCAGCCGGCCGGCGGTGACCTCCGCCCAGGCGGCGTGGCCGAGCGCGATGGTCGCGGCGATGAGCCAGCCCGGGGCGGCGTCCCGGTCGAACTCACCGGCCCGCTGTCCGCGGACGATCAGCCGGGTGAGCCGACCGAAGATCGGCTCGTGCAGCTCGGCGTCGTCGGCGGCGGCGGGCGCGGGCAGCGGCGGGTACCGGTCGAAGGTCCGCCAGCTCACGTCCAGCAGGCGCAGGAGCGCCGCCGGTGCGGGCCCCTCGTCGAGCCGTGCCGCGTCCATGGCGGCGAGGACCTCGTCCGTCATCCGCCGGAACACGGCGGCGACGAGCGCGTCCCGCGTCGGGAAGTGCGCGTAGACGGTCTGCCGGGACAGGCCGGCGGCGGCGGCGACGTCCTCCATGGTCGCCTGCGGCCGTTCCCCGAGCACCTGGATCGCGGCGTCGAGGATCGCGGCCATGCTGCGGCGGGCCTCGGCTCGCATCCGGCGGCGCCGCTGTGGAGGGCTTTGCTCAGACACGGTTGTCAAGGATACTTGCGACCCTTAACCTTGTCAGCAACGTCAGGGTTAGCCGGGATCGGAGGACCGCATGCATACCGGGGCACGCCCCACTCCCCGCGACGACCTGGCCCACTACCTGCGGTCGTACGTGCAGGAGATGGCCTTCGGCGATTAGGATCCGGACCTGGTGATGGACCGCTACCACACACCCGACATCGCCTGGCTCACCGACGGACTGCACCTCGACCGGGCGCGCCTGATCGCGCACGCGCGCCCGGCCCGCCGGAACGTGACCCGGTGCGACCTCGACGTCCACGACGCCCTGGTCAGCGGCGACCGGGTCGCCGCCCGCTACACCATGACGGCGGTGACGCGCGGCCACACCATCGTCACCGAGATCCACATGTTCGGCCGGTTGGCGCCCGACGGCCGGCTGCGCCGGATCGACCAGCTCACCCGCACCCCGCCCGCCGACGCCCAGCGCTGAGCCGGCCGAGCCGGGCGCGGCGTCAGGCGGCGTAGCGGGCGGCGAGGTCGACGACCCGGCGGGCGGCGGCCACCATGGCCCGGTCGGCGAACCGGCCGTCGGGCAGCACCGCGGTGCCGGAGTCGCGCAGCTGCGCGTCGGCGACCGCCGCGAGCAGTTCGCGGGCCCGGTCCACCTCCCGGTCGGCGGGGCGGAACGCGGCGGCGATCACCGGCAGCTGGCGCGGGTGGATGGCGGCCCGGCCGAGGAAGCCGAGTCGCCGGCCGGCCGCGCAGGAGGCGGCCAGGCCGTCGAGGTCGGCCACGTCGGCGTACACCGACATGGCCGGCGGCGGCAGGCCGGCCGCGCGGGCCGCGACCACGATCCGGCCGCGCGCCCAGAGCAGGCCGCCGTCGTCGGTCACGCCCAGGTCGGAGCGGAGGTCGGCCTCGCCGAGCCCGAGCGAGGCCACCGCCGGGTGGGCGGCCGCGACGGCGTACGCGGATTCCAGCCCGACGGCCGACTCGACAAGCGGGTGCAGCGGGGTGTCGGCCCGGGCGGCCACCGCGGCCACGGTCGCCGGTGACTCCACCTTGGGCAGGCGCAGCCCGGCCAGCCCCGGCCGGCCGGCCACGGCGGCCAGGTCGGCGTCGAGGTCGGGGCCGGTCAGCTCGTTGACCCGCACCTGCACGGGCAGCGGCTGCGGGTCGGCGAGGAACTCGGCCACGGCGTCCCGGGCGTACGCCTTACGGCCGGCCACGACGGCGTCCTCCAGGTCGAGGATGACCGCGTCGGCGCCGGCGGCGACCGCCTTTGCGAACCGGTCGGGCCGGTCGCCGGGCACGTAGAGCAAGGTGAGCAGCATCAGATCACCCCGCGCTCGCGCAGCGCGGCCAGTTCGTCGCCGGTCAGGCCGAGCGCGCCGAACACGTCGTCGGTGTCCTGGCCGTGGCGGCGGCCGGCGTGCCGGATCTCCCCGGGGCTGTCCGACATCCGGAACGGCACGTTCTGCATCCGCACCTCGCCCAGTTCCTCGTCGGGCACGGTGACGACGGTGCCGAGCGCCGCGTACTGCGGGTCGGCCAGGATGTCGCGCACGTCGTAGACGGGGGCCACGGCGGCCTGGGCCGCCTCGAACGCGGCCACCACCTCGTCGCGGTCCCGCTTCGCCACCCACGCGCCGACCGCCTCGTCGAGTTCGTCGGCGTGCGCGGCCCGGCCGCTGCCGGTGGCGAACCACGGCTCGTCGACGAGTTCCGGGCGGCCCACGAGCCGGACCACCCGCTCGGCGATGCTCTGCGCGCTGGTGGACACGGCCACCCACCGCCCGTCGGCGCAGCGGTAGGTGTTGCGCGGCGCGTTGTTGTTGGACCGGTTGCCCAGCCGGGGCTGGACGTAGCCGAGCTGGTCGTACCAGGTGATCTGCGGGCCGAGCATCGCCATGATCGGTTCGATGATGGCCAGGTCGACCACCTGGCCCCGGCCGGTCAGGTCGCGGCCACGCAGGGCCAGCATGACCGCGTACGCGGCGGCGAGCGCGGTGACCGAGTCGGCCAGCCCGAACGGGGGCAGGGTGGGCGGCCCGTCGGGTTCCCCGGTGGCGGCGGCGAACCCGCTCATCGCCTCGGCCAGGGTGCCGAACCCGGGCCGGGGCGCGTACGGGCCGACCTGCCCGAAGCCGCTGATCCGGGCGATCACCAGGCGCGGGTTGACGGCGTGCAGCTCGTCGGGGCCGAGACCCCAGCGTTCCAGCGTGCCGGGGCGGAAGTTCTCCACCAGCACGTCGGCGTCGGCGAGCAGCCGGCGCAGCAGGTCCGCGCCCTCCGGCCGGGAGAGGTTGAGCGTGATCGTCCGCTTGTTGCGGCCGAGCACCTTCCACCACAGGCCGACGCCGTCCCTCGCGGGGCCGTGGCCCCGGGACGGGTCGGGCTTGGCGGGGTGCTCCACCTTGACCACGTCGGCGCCGAAGTCGCCGAGGAACGCGGCGGCCAGCGGGCCGGCGAAGAGGGTGGCCAGGTCGACCACCTTGACGCCGTGCAGCGGTGCGGTCCTGGTCACGGGGTTCCCTTCGCCGGGTCGACGGCGGCGAGGAACACGTCCCCGTTGCCGAGCGCGGCGCCGCCGGTGGGCGTGCCGGCGGTGCGGCCGCTGACCAGCAGCCGGCCGTCGGGCCCGACGGTGGCGTAGACGTTCTCCTCGCCGAACGGGTCGGCCGCGTCGTCGCGGGCGGTCCCGTACTGGGCGACGGCGACCTGCCGGCCCTTGGCGTCGAGGCGCAGGGTGACCACGTCCGCGCCGCCGGCCGGCACGCCGAGGGTGCTACCCGTGAAGCCGACCACCGCGACGGTGCCGTCGGCGAGGGCCAGCACGTCGGTGCCGGCGTCCGCACCGCGCCCGCCGGTCACGGTCCGCCAGCGCTCCGAGCCCTTGGCCGTGTACGCCACGGTGAGCACGTCGCCCGCCGTGGCGCCGGTGGCCACCACCTGGCCGGCGCCGGTGACCGTGACGCCGCCGAGCAGGTCGTCGCCCGTGCCGCCGGCAACGGTGAGCCAGTCGCGGGTGCCGTCGGGGGTGAACCGGGCGAGCCAGCCGTCGGCGCCGCCGAGCGGCGTGGTCCCGGGCAGCGCACCGGAGGTCCCACCGGCCACGTAGACGCCGTTCGCGTCGGCCGCGATCGCGTACGCCTTGTCCTCGCCGGGGCCGCCGAACTGCCGGGTCCAGGCCAGCGTGCCGTCCGGGGCGATCCGGGCGAGCACGGCGTCCTTGTCGCCGGCGCTGGTCCCGCCGAACGCGCCGCTCGTATAGCCGGCGACGTAGGCCCCGCCGTCGGGGGCGGCGGCGAGCGCGTAGAACCGGTCGGCCTTGGCGGGGTCGCCGGCCTGGGTGAGCCAGGCCCGCTGCCCGGTGGCCGTCAGCTTCGCCACGAACGCGTCGTCGGCAGGGCTGTCCGGGTGCCGGCCGTCGAGGTCGCCGCGGGTGTACCCGGCGGTGAGCACGCCGCCGTCGGGCAGCGGCACGGTGCCGTAGAGCCGGTCGTTGGCGGTGGTGCCGAACTGGCTGGTCCAGCGCACCGTGCGGTGGTCGGCGGCGAGCCGGGTGATCACGGCGTCGAGGCCACCGGCGTACGGCTGGCCGGCGACGGCGGCGGAGGCCGCGTAGCCGAGGGTGACGTCGCCGTCGAGGTGGGCGGCGACCCCGCCGGCCCAGTCTGCGCCGGCGGTGCCGTGCAGCGGTGCGGGCAGCCCGACGGGCGGGGTGACACTGAGTGTGGCGGCCAGGTGCTTCAGGCCGTCGACGAACGCGGGCCGCCAGACGTCCCAGTCGTGCCCGCCGTCGAGAACGCGGAACTCGGCGGCGACGCCGTCGGCGCGGCGGACGGTGTTGTACAGGGTCGCGGCCTCGTAGTCGAGGTCGTGCGCGGCGTCCGCCGGGTCGGGGTTGGCCCACTCGTCGTCGCCGACGGCGATGAACATCCGCACCGGCGACTCCGGGTCGAGGCCGGGCAGCAGGGCCGGGTAGTTCAGCCGCTGGTACACCGCGTCGGAGAACAGTTCGTCGCCGTCGCCGAACGCACCGAACTCGCGGGCCGAGGAGTCGGCCGGCGGCAGCGGCCGGTAGACGGCCGGGCTGAGCACCAGCGCGTTGGCGAAGAGGTCCTGGTGGGCGAGGGCGTAGCGCAGCGCGCCGGCCCCGCCCATCGAGTAGCCGCCGACCAGCCGGGCGTTGCGATGCGCGGCGGTGCGGTAGGTGGCGTCGACGTGCGCCACGAGGTCGCGGGTGAGCGCGGTCTCCACCGGCCGGCCGGACCGGTCGACGCCGGTGTAACCGGAGTCGACGTACCAGTTGCCCCGCTCGCTCCACGGCGCGTCGGGCAGCACGGCGATCACCGGAGGCACCTCGCCGTCGGCGATCAGGCGGTCCAGGTCACTCTTCACCCGGGTCCAGGCCTGCATGGTGTCGCTGCGGCCGTGCAGCAGGTAGAGCACCGGGTAACGGGTGCCGGCGTTCGGCGCGTCGGCGTAGCCGTGCGGCAGGTAGACGGTGTAGTCGATGGCGGCGCCGAGGGCCGGCGAGGGGGCCGTGGCGGAGGTGAGGGTGCCGGACCGCTCCCTGCCGGCGACGGCGGTCTCCGGCGCGAGGCCGGCAAGCCCGACGGCGGTCAGCAGGGCGACGAGGGCGGCGCCGGGGCGCCAGGCTCTTCTCATCCGAGGGCTCCTTCGGGCAGGTCGGCGGCGCAACGGAAGCCGATCGAGGTGGAGCGGCCGAGGCCGGCGCCGGTGAGCAGCAGCTTCACCGACACGTCCGGCGGCTGCGGGCCGCCGTCGAGGTACCAGTCGGAGCCCTCCGCCCGGTAGGCGCAGCCGCCCTTGAGGATGACGAACCGGGTACGCCCGTCGGTGTGCTCGCTCTCGGTCAGGTTCCAGACGAGGGGTTCCCGCCGGACCAGCAGGCCCGCCTCGGCGGCCACCTGCCACTCGTCCTCGGTGGGCAGTCGCAGCCCGGCCCACTCGGCGTACGCGCGGGCGTCGGCCAGGTCGACCCCGGTGACCGGGGCGTCGGCGGGGCCCTGCCCGGCGGTGAACCGCTCCGGCCGGACCGGCCGGTAGCCGGTGGCGGCGAGGAAGCGCGCGTACTCGCCGTGGGTGACCTCGTGGGTGTCGATGGCGAACCGGCCGAGCCGCACCCGGCGGCGCAGGGTGCCGGTGTGGTGCAGGCGCGGCGGCAGCGGCTTCCACTCGTCGACGTACGGGGCCTCCCCGTAGAGGCCGGTCTCCCGGACCCGGTGGCGCACGGTCAGCTCGTGCCGGCCACCCGCCACGGTGACCATGCCGTCGGGCAGGGCGGCGACCGGCGACCACGGGGTGCGGGCGCGCACGGCGGCGCGGGCCGGGAACGACGGGTCCCCGGCCGGCGGCTCGTGCCGGGGCACCGGCGTCTCGGTGGCGACCACGGCGGCGATCGCCCCGGCGGGCAGCGGCCCACCGACGGCCACCCGCCCGTCCTCGAGTTCGGTGACGGTCAGCTCGGCGCCGGTGACCAGGTCGACGAAGCGCCCCGGCCGGGCGTCGGTGAGCAGCCACGGGCCGTCGTGGTCGGCGCCCCGGTTGACCACCGTCCACAGCGGCTGGTCGTCGTGGGTCCAGCGGGAGGCGTACACCTGGCCGGTGCCGGGGTGGTCGGCGAGCGGGACCCAGTCCTCGGCGCGCAACCACGCGGCGTGGCTGGCCTGCACCCGGCGCATGGCCCGCAGCACGGCCCGGTCCCGCTCGTTCCAGCCGACCCAGACGCCGAAGACGCTCTCCCAGACCAGCACGCCGCAGCCGTTGAGCCAGGCGGAGTGCAGCTCGTCGAGGTGGTCGCGGTGCCAGCGGCGGGTGTGGTGTAGGACGTGCCGGCGTTCGAACCACTTGGCCCGCAGCACGCCCGGGGTGTCCGAGTCGGCGAACCACTGCGCCCAGGACATGGCGTGGTCGGCGATCCGGGCCAGCGGCACCCGGCTCTCCCCCTCCAGGACCAGGCCGGGGCGGACCGCGTCGAGGGCCTTGCGCAGCTCGCCGGCGCCCTCCTTCAGGGTGTCCAGGAAGACCCCGTCGACGCCGAGCCGGGCGGCCAGCGCGGCCACCTCCTCGGCATCGGCGCCCGGCTCCCGCCGCGTGCCGGTGTCCCAGGGGTTGTAGTCGACGAACACCCGGACCCCGGCGTCCTGGAAGGCGCGGACCACCTCGGGCAGCTCGGGCACGTCGCGATACCAGTCGAACTGGTTGCGCTCGTCCAGCCCGATGACCGGGTACGCGTGCCAGAGCACCACCCCGTCGAAGCCGCCGAAGTCGCGACGCGCCGCGTCGAGGAACGCCTCGACGGTGAACTCGCCGCGGTCGTGGTCGTACAGCGTCTCGTCCCAGAGCCAGGCGAGGCAGACGCTGAAGCAGTCCCCGGCGATCTCGTCGTAGTGCGCGCCGGTGTAGCCGAGCCGGGCGCGGGCGTCGGCCCGCCACCGGGTGAGCTGCTCCCGCCAGGCGGGCCAGTCGGCGGGGTCGTCGGGGGCGGCGAAGATCTTCGCCTCGTCCAGGGTGGTCAGGTCGGCGTGCCCGCCGAGCGGCACCTCCGTGGGCCGGTCGATCGGCCGCGGCACGTACGGGTTGAAACTCACTCGGCCCCTCCGTAGGTGGCGGCGGACAGCGCGTCGATGGCGGCGCGCTCGGGCAGGGCGGTGGACGCGCCGGGGCGCTCGGCGCAGGCCGCGCCGGCGGCGCACGCCCAGCGGAGCACGGCGGTGGCGGTGTCACCGGTGAGCCCGCCGCGTTCGGCCAGGGCGACCGCGAGCGCCCCGGTGAACGCGTCACCGGCGGCCGTGGTGTCCACCGCGTCGATCTTCGGGGCCGGCACCTCGACCCGGGCGCCGTCCCGGTCGGCGTAGGCGGCGCCGCGCGCGCCGAGGGTGAGCACCACCCGGGGCACGAGGCCCACCAGCGAGTCGAGCAGGGCCGCCGGCTCGTCGGTGAACACCCCGGCGACGACGGCGGCCTCGTGCTCGTTGACCACCAGCACGTCGACCAGGTCGAGCAGTTCGGTGGGCAGCGGCCGGGCCGGGGCGGCGTTGAGCACCACGGCCGCGCCGCCGGAGCGGGCCCAGCCGGCGGCCCGGGTGACCTCCGACAGCGGCACCTCCAGTTGCAGCAGCAGCACGCCGGCCGCCGTCACGGCGTCACGGTCGGCGTCGTCGAGGGTCAGCGCGCCGTTCGCGCCGGGGGCGACCACGATGCAGTTCTCCGCCGCGTGGTCCACGGCGATGAGCGCGACCCCGGACGGCCCGTTGACGGTGCGCAGGCCGACGACGTCGACGCCGGCCGCGGCCAGGTTGTCCCGCAGCAGCCCGCCGAACCCGTCGCCGCCGATCGCGCCCACGAAGGCGCAGTCCGCGCCGGCCCGGGCGGCGGCGACCGCCTGGTTGGCGCCCTTGCCGCCGGGCACCATCCGGAAGTCGTCGCCGAGCACCGTCTCGCCGGGGCGGGGCAGCTGCGGCGCGGTGACCACCAGGTCCAGGTTGGCGCTGCCGACCACCACCACCCGGGCCGTCACGCGGCACCCCCGGCGGAACGAGCCAGGGCCAGGGTGCGGTCGGCGAGGGTGTCGAAGCCGATGCCGTCGAAGCCGGCGATGCTGCTGGCCAGCCGGTTGCGCAGTGGCGCGACCCAGCGCCCCGGCAGCCGGGCGACGCCGGTGAGCGCCCCGGTGACCGCGCCGACGGTGGCGCCGTTGGAGTCGGTGTCCCAGCCGCCGGCGACCACCGCGCAGATGGACCGTTCCAGGTCGCCCCGCCCGTACGCGAGGGCCGCCGCGACCAGGGCGGCGTTGTTGCGGACGTGCACCCAGTGCAGGTGGCCGTGCCGCGCGTAGAGGGTGTCCACGATGCTCTCCCAGTCGTCACCGGCGGCACCCAGGGCGCGCGCCTCGCGGACGGCGGCGGTGAACCGGCTGCCCGGCGGCAGCACCGACTCGCCCGCGTCCAGCACCGCGTCGACGTCGCCGGCTACCGGCGCGGCCGCGGCCATGGCGGCCACCCAGATCGCCCCGTACGCCCCGGCCCGGACGTGGCTCACGGCCGCGTCGCGCCAGGCGGCCTCGGCGGCCCGGTCGGGGCGGCCGGGGTTGGTCCAGCCGTACACGTCGGTGCGGATCTGCGCGCCGATCCACTCGCGGAACGGGTTGTGCCGGCGGGCGGTGTCCGGCGGGGTGAGGCCGAGCAGCAGGTTGCGGTAGGCGACCCGCTCGGCGGTGAAGACCCGCCCGGCGGGCAGCCAGTCCAGCCAGGCCTGGGCCACGTCGGCGCTGGTGAAGCCGGGTCCGTGGGTCTCCAGGACGCGCAGCGCCAGCAGCGGGAAGTTGAGGTCGTCGTCCTCGGGCATGCCGGCGATGTTCTCGGCGAGGCTGGTCGGGGCGCTGCGCCGGTTCCACGGCCAGCGGGCGGCCACGTCGGCCGGCAGCCCCTGCGCGGTGAACCAGTCGCGCAGCGGCCACCGGCCGGTGGCGGTGAGGATCTCGCGGATCCCGTGGCGGGGGATCTTCTCCACGGGCTTGCCGAGCAGGCAGCCGGCCGCCCGGCCGAGCCAGGCGCCGTGCAGCCGGTCCCGCTCGACGGTGGTCGGCAGGTCCCAGGCGCCCGGCCAGGTCTTGCGGACCCCGTCGAGGTCGTCCGGCTCGTCGGCGGCGTCCGGGCCGGGCAGCGCGTCGGCGGCGTCGAGCAGGTCGACGGCGAGGGCGCGCAGGGCCGGCGGGGCCGGCACCGGCGAGGCGCCGCTGACCGGGGCCGTGACGTCGCCGCCGGCCGCCGCCCAGCGCTCGGCCAGGGCGGTGACGTCGCGGCCCTCGTCGCGGCTCGCGGCCAGCTCGTGCGGCAGCAGGTCCTCCGGCTGCACCCAGGTCAGGCGCAGTCCGCCGGCCGTCCCCCTCGGCCGGCCGGCGGCCGTCGCGCCCGCAGCGCTCATGCCAGCCCGCCGAACCGCTCGGCGCGCCGGGCGAAGCGCTCCCGGTCGCGGTCGAAGACCTCGGTGGCGACCCCGGCGAGGACCCGGGCGGGCTCGACCAGGTCGGTGCGGGACGCGGTCGCCACCACCTCCGACCACTCGGCCGGCACGGCCGCCGCGCCGCCGAGCGCCCCGGCGATCGCGCCGGCCATGGTGGCCGTCGAGTCGGCGTCCCGGCCGTAGTTGACCGAGCCGAGCACGGCCGCCCGGTAGTCGCCGCCGGCCACCACGAGCATGCCCAGCGCCGCGGGCAGCTCCTCGATGGCGTGCAGCCGGCTCGGGCGGCGGGCGCCCAGGCCGGGGCTGCGGTACTCCTCCCCCACGGTGTCGTAGGGGGCCACGGCGGCGCGCAGCGCCGGGATGGCGGTCTTCCAGTCGTCGTGCCCGCGGGCCTCCTTGACCACCGCGTCGATGGCGGCGCGGGTGCCGTCGCGGGCCAGGTCGAGGGCGGCGGCCACGACGTCGTCGACGCTCGCGCCGGGGGTGGCGGCCGCGGCGACCGCGGCGGCGAACACCGCTGCGGCCTCCCGCCCGTAGCTGTGCTGGTGCGCCCCGGCGATCTCCACGGCCTCGGCGTACGCCCCGGCCGGGTCGCCGGCGTTGACGATGCCGACCGGCGCCATGTACATGGCGGCGCCGCAGTTGACGATGTTGCCCACACCCGCCTCGCGGGGGTCGGCGTGGGCGTGGTGCAGGCGGGTGACCAGCCACCGCTCGGCCGCGGCCAGGCGGTGGAAGGTCACCCCCTCCCGCTCCAGGTCCGGGATGTACACCACCCGCTCGATCAGGTCGGGGACGAGCAGTTCCACCACGTCGTACGCGTCGAGGTGGTCCCGCTTGGCCGCGTACGCCCGGACCAGGGCGTGGGTCATCAACGTGTCGTCGGTGATGTGCCCGTCGCCCTTGTGGTACGGCGCGAGTGGCCGCGCGGTGGCCCAGTCGGCGTGGTACGGGGGGACGATCCCCTCGACCCAGCCGCCGAAGCGGGCGCGGATCTGCTCCGGGAGTGCCGTCTCGGTGGCCCCGCCGAGGGCGTCGCCCACCGCGGCGCCGACCAGGCAACCGACCGACGTGTCGAGCAAGAGTGACATGGTTACCTCAGAACCTGCTTGCCACCGTCGACCAGCTGCGTGCCGAGCTGGTCCAGGGTGATCTTGTTGGCGAAGTACTGCTGGAGGGCCGGGGTGGCGTACTTGGTCTTCCACTCCGGGTAGCCGTCGGCCTTCTGGAACGGTGCGACGGTCAGGTCGGCGGCGCTGTCCGCGGCGACGTCCCAGCCCTGCTTGCCGTTCGTGAGCTTGACCAGCTCCTGGTTGGCCTGCTTGCCGGTGGGCACGAGCCAGTCACCCTTGGCCAGGGCGGCCATGTTGGTCGGGTTGAGGAACCACTCCAGGAACTGCGCGGCCTGCTTCTTGTGCTTGCTGTCCTCGGCGATGGACAGGGTCTGCGGGTTGGCCGCCTGCTTGGCGGAGAGGCCCTTGATCGGCGGGAGGGTCACCCACTCGAAGCCAGCCGGGGCCTGCTCGACCATCTGCTGACGCAGCGAGACCGAGCCGGGGAGCATCGCGTACTTGCCGCCGAAGAAGCCGGGCAGGGTGTCCGCGCCGCTCATGCCCAGCGCCTCCGGGGAGGCCGACCTGCTCGTGTAGAGCATGTCGTGGATCCGCTTCGGCACCTCCTTCTCCGCGTCGCCGACCTTGACCTCGGTCTTGCCGCCGTCGCCGTAGAAGAACTTGCCGTCGTAGTTGAGTGCCAGGTTCAGCACCCGGTTGGTGGGCGACTTGAGCGCCCACGCGGCGCCGTACTGGCCGGGCTTGGTGAGCTTCTGGGCGTTGGCCTGGAACTCGTCCCAGGTCCAGCCGCCGTCGGCGGGCGGGACGGCGATCCCGGCGGCGTCGAGCAGCTTCTTGTTGGCGATGACGACCTGCGACTCCAGCAGGAACGGCACGCCGGTGACCTTGCCGTCGAAGGTGGCGGTGTCCCAGACGCCCGGGTCGATCTGGCCCTTGAAGTCGTCACTCAGCAGCTTGGAGACGTCGGCCAGGTAGCCCTGCTTGCTGAACTCGCCGATGGCCGAGGCCTCGTAGTGCACGACGTCGGCCACGTCGCCGCCCTCGAACGAGGTGACGAGCTGGTCGTGGATCGAGTTCCAGTCGCCCTGGACGTACTCGACCTGGATGTCGGGGTGCTCGGCGTTCCACTTGGCGACCAGGTCCTTGTTGGCCTGGAGCGACTCCTTCTGCCAGGCGAGGCTGAGGAAGCGCAGCTTGACCGGGCCGGACGAGTTCTCGTCCTCGCCGCCGCCGTCACCGCACGCGGTGAGGGCGCCGAGCCCGACGACCGCGACCGCGGCGGCCGCGGCGAGTCGGCGGAACCTGCTACGGAGCATGGGGGTTTCCTCCTTGGTGGTGGTTGGGGGGATGTGGTCAGCCCTTGACCGCGCCGGCGAGCGACCCGGACGAGAGGCGACGTTGCATGACCGCGAAGAAGATCAGGCTCGGCAGGGTGGCCAGCAGCGAACCGGCCGCCAGGGGACCCAGACGGGCGGTGCCCTCGATGCCGACGAACCGGGCCAGGGCGACCGGCAGGGTCGCCAGCTCGGGCGTCTTGACCAGCACCAGCGCGAAGAAGAACTCGTTCCAGGCGGAGATGAAGGAGAACAGCGCGGTCGCCACGATGCCCGGCGCGAGCAGCGGGAAGACGACCCGGCGCAGCACCTGCAGGCGGCTGGCGCCGTCGACGCTGGCCGCCTCCTCCAGCTCGCGCGGGATGTTGCGGACGAAGCCCTGCAGCATCCACAGGGCGAACGGCAGCGCCCAGACCACGTAGATGAGCACGAGCCCGGCGTGGGTGTTGGCCAGCCCGACCTGCCGCAGGATGAGGAAGATCGGGATGATCAGCAGCACGAACGGGAAGAGCTGCGACAGCAGCACCCAGCCCAGCGCGACGGTGCCGAGTTTGGTCCGGAACCGCGCGAGGGCGTACGAGGCGGGCAGCGCGACCAGCACGGTGAGCACCGCCGAGGCGAGCGACACCTGGAGGCTGTTCAGCGCGGCGCGGCCGAGCTGCTGCTCGGTGAAGGCCTGCACGAAGTTCTGCACGGTGGGGTTGCTGGGGATGAGCGTGGGGTGCAGCTTCACCAGTTCGCGCGGCGGCTTGAACGCGGTGGACAGCAGCCAGACCAGCGGGAACCCGAGGAAGATCAGGTAGCCGGTCAGCGCGACGTACTGGAGGGTCCGCCCCGTGCGGCTCGGCTTTCCGAACATGTCAGTTCGCCTCCCGGAGTCGGCGCCGCAGGTAGACCGCGAGCAGCGCCACGATGATCACGACCATGACGTTGCCGAGGGCGGCGGCGTAGCCGTAGTTGCCGTAGCGGAACGCCTCCTCGTAGGCGAAGAGCATCGGCAGCATGGTCTTGCCGCCGGGCCCGCCCGCGGTGAGCACGTAGACCAGGCCGAACGAGTTGAAGTTCCAGATGAAGTCCAGCGAGGTGATGGCCACGACGACCGGCGCGATGGCGGGCAGCGTGACGTTGCGGAACCGGTGCCAGGTGCTCGCGCCGTCCACGGCGGCGGCCTCGTGCAGCTCGCGCGGCACGCCCTGCAAGCCGGCGAGGAGCACCACGGTGGTCTGCGGCATGCCGGCCCAGACGCCGACGAGGATGACCGCGGGCAGCGCCGTGCTGAAGTCGCCGAGCCAGTTGGTGCGCAGTCCGTCCGCGCCGACCCGGTGGAAGAACTCGTTCAGCAGGCCGGCGTCCGGGTGGTAGACCAGCTTCCACAGGATGCCGACCACCACCGGGGGCATCGCCCACGGCACCACGGCCAGCACCCGGGCCAGGCCGCGGAAGCGCAGTTGCTGGTTGAGCAGCAGCGCGAGGCCGAGGGCGAGCACGAACTGGAGCACGGTCACCCCGACCGCCCAGAGCAGGCCGATCTTGAACGAGTTCCAGAACAGCTCGTCGCCGAGCAGCTCCCGGTAGTTGGCCAGCCCGGTGAAGCTGATCTCGACGTTGCGGCCGGCGCGGGCGTCGGTGAAGCCCAGGTAGATGCCCCGCACCAGCGGGAAGACCGACAGCACCACGATGGGCAGCAGGGACGGGAGCAGCAGCAGGTAGATGCCCAGCCGGTCGGAGCGGGACCTCGCCCTGCGGGGCCCGTCGGCGCGGGCGACGTCGGGCCGGTCGGCCACCGTGGTCATGCCGTCACCTCCGGGGTACGCGGCGCGGGCGCCGGCGGGGCCGGCGCGGGAACGGTCAGCGGGGCCGTGGCGCTGGAGGCGCGCACGGCGAGGCTGGGGGCGACCTGCTCGCGGCGCGGCGGCAGGCTCGAGTCGGCGATGCGCGAGAGCAGCAGTTCGGCGGCGCGGCGACCGCGCTCGGCCGAGCCGAGGGAGACGCTGGAGAGCTGCGGGAACATCATCCGGGCCAGCTCGGTGTCGTCCATGCCGACCAGCGCCACGTCGTCGGGGACGCGCCGGCCGGCGGCGAGCAGGGCGTGCAGCGCGCCGACGGCGATCAGGTCGTTGGCGCAGACCAGCGCGTCGGGGTGGGCGCGGGCGAGGAGGCGTTCGGTGGCGGCCCGGCCGGCCGCGTACCGGAAGTCGCCGACCTCGACGAGGCGCTCGTCGAGCGCGATGCCGTGCCGGGTGAGGGCGGCCCGGAAGCCGGCGTCGCGGGCCGTGCCGGGCACGGTGTCGAGCGGGCCGTTGACGAAGCCGATCCGCCGCCGCCCGGCCGCGACCAGGTGGTCGACGGCCAACCCCACGCCGGTACGCGAGTCGGTGCGGACGTTGTCCACCGGCGCGTCGGCGGCGAGTTGCCCGACCACGACCACCGGGACCGGGCTGTCGACCAGCGCGGCGAGGTGGTCGTCGGTGACCCGGATCGGCGAGACGATCATCCCGTCGACGTAGCGGTGGGCCAGCCGGCGCAGCAGCGCCGTCTCGTTGTCGATCCGCCCGCCGGTGGCGTGCACCAGGAGCTGCCGCCCGGACGCGGCCACCACGGATTCGATGGCGCGCATCATCTCGACGTACACCGGGTTGCCGATGTCCTCGACGGCGAGCGCCACGAGGCCGGTGCGCTGCGACTGGAGCGAGCGGGCGATGGCGTTGGGCACGTAGCCGACCTCGGCCGCCGCCTCGCGCACCTTGCGGATCGTCTCCGGGCTGCCGCCGACGCCGTTGAGCACGCGCGAGGCGGAGGCGATGGAGACACCGGCGCGGGCCGCGACGGTGTGGACGGTGGGCCGGCCGTCGGCCGACTCCTGTAAACGTTTACGACCCACGCCCCGCACCTCCAGCTGCTTGCTGTAAACGTTTCCGGGAGTTTGCGCCTGACCCGACGGTCAGGTCAAGGGCTCGTTACGAAAACGTTTCCAACCGCGCTGACCTGGGTCCCCGTGATCGCGGGCCCCCACGCCAGCTCGCCGCAGTGGCGGCATCCCGCGGCCCCGGACCCCGCCACATCGGCGAGCTGGTGTCGCGTCAGCGTGGGGGAAGCGGGACCCGGGCGGCGAGAGGCCGGCCCGTCAGGCGGCGGAGCGCCAGGTAACCCTCGCAGCCGAGGCAGAGCCCGAACGCCGCGTTGAGGAAGGCGGCGGCGAGCGCGGCGGCGGTGGCGACCAGCCCGAGCAGCGGCAGCCCGGCCAGCCAGCCGACCGCGCCGACCGTGGCGAAGGCGAGACCGACGAGCTGGGCGAAGCGGACCGGGGCGAACGGCTCCAGCTCGACCGGCGGGGCGAGCCGGGGCGCGACCACCGCACGGAAGACCAGCCCGTACGGGCCGAGTCGCGGGTGGGCGGCCGTCAGCGCGAAGACGACGGCCTGGGCCAGCACGAGCCAGCCGGAGCCGGTGACCAGGGCGACGGCGAGGACGACGGTGGTGAGGGCGGCGGCGAACCGCGGTCCGCGAGGGTCGAGCAGCATGGGGGCTTCCGTTCGGCGGCGAGGGGGTCGGTCAGGGCGGTGGTGACCGGCGCACAGAGGCTCACCGCGAGCCGCCCGTGGTCCACGACCCGCCGCCGGATCAGCCGCACCCCGGTCATGCCCGCACCTCGTGGGTCAGCGGGGCGAGCGCGGCGAGCAGGTCAGCCCGGTCCGGCACGCCGGCGGCCCGCCGGACGATCCGGCCGGCGCCGTCCACGAGCAGCACGGTCGGCGTGCGCCAGATGTCCAGCTCGCGGGCCCGGTCGAGGTGTTCCTCGACGCCGACCTCCAGCAGGGCGACCCCGTCGACCCGCCCCGCGACGTCCTCGAGCACCCGGCGGGCGGCCCGGCAGGGCGCGCAGACCGGTGCGGAGAACTGGACCAGGGTGACCGTGCCGGGGCGGACGCCGAGAGCGGCCAGCGCGGCCCGGTGCGACGCGTCGCCGGCCGGGGCCACGACGCGCAGCCGGCCGTCGCGGCGGCGTCGCCACCAGCCGAAGGCGCCGGCGGCCGCGAGCACGGCGACGAGCACCAGGACACCGGTCAGGCGGGGTGGCTGCACGGCTCCAGGCTGCCACGACGGCCGGCGGCGGAGAGCCCGCCGTCCCAGCCAGCGGACGTGAGATCGCCTACTCCCCCGGTAGGAGAGAAGGTCCGGCGATCGGCGGTCGTCGCATTTGTCCTCTGGCGCACCGGCCGATCCTGGCAATATTCTCCACTTCGCGCGCAGCAGTTGGAGTTCCTTTACAAGCCCGCCCACCCGTCGGGTCACCAAGGAGATGCCATGCACTTCGACCACCCCGAGCTGGACCGTCGTACCCTGCTGCGGGCCGGCCTCGGCGCCGCCGCGGTCGCGGTCGTCGGGAGCGAACTCGCCTTCCCGGCCGCCGCGCAGGCCGCGCCGGGCGCGGACCTCGACTGGATCATCAGCTGCGACGAGTGGGGCGCCCGCCCGCCGGCGGACCCGCTGTCGATCAGCGCGATCGCGACCAACAAGATCATCGTGCACCACATGGCGTTCCCGAACAGCACGGACTACTCCGAGGAACACGCCAAGCAGCTCGCCCGCGACTGCCAGGACCTGCACATGGACACCAACCGCTGGTCGGACACCGGGCAGCACTTCACGGTCAGCCGGGGCGGCCACGTCCTGGAGGGCCGGCACGGCAGCCTGGAACGGTTGCAGGCCGGCGACCGGCAGATGATCTCGGCGCACTGCCCCGGCGAGAACGGCCGGGCCATCGGCATCGAGAACGAGGGCACCTACGTCACCGAGACGCCGCCCGAGGAGCTGTTCGACTCGCTGGTGAAGCTCTGCACCGCCATCTGCCGGCAGTACGGGCTGCACGCCCACGACATCTTCGGCCACTGGGACTTCCGGGCGACGCAGTGCCCGGGCGCGATGTTCTACCGGGAGTTCCCGGAGCTGCGCCGCCGGGTCTTCGCCACGCTCGGCACCCACCTGTCCGACGTGCCGGCCCGCCGCTGGCCGGACATCTGGCGCTTCGTCGGCGGCCCGGTGGTGCAGGTCGCGCAGTACCTGCTCACCTTCCGCGGCTACACCGTCCCGGTCACCGGCGTGTTCGACGCCGCCACCGTGGCGGCCGTGGCGGACTGGCAGGCGCGCAACGGGATCCCGGTCGACATCGACGCCACCCTCACGGCGCCGACCTGGGAGACCCTCGCGCCGGAGCTGGACAAGGACGCCACCGGCATCCCGGTGCAGGCCGTGCAGTTCATGCTCAACCTCAAGGGCTACGCCGACGTGTCGGTCACCGGCGTGTACGACCACCCGACCAAGAAGGCCCTCCAGGACCTGCAGCGCCTGCACGGACTGGCGCCGAACGGCAAGGTCAGCACCACCACCTGGTGCGCCCTGGTGGGCGGTGTGGTGCGTCAGTCGTTCCAGAAGAACTGACGGCGCACCGGCGGGGAAAGGCGGTGGAGGTGGCAACGGCGCCACCTCCACCGCTGCCGTCGCACCCGCTGCGACTCACCGGTCACGCGTCGTTGTGACTGTCGTACCTGCCTGCGACGATGGCCCTCGTTCACGGACGAAGGAGGGTCGCACAATGGCGTCTCGGCTCAATCCCTACATCAGCTTCCGCGACAACGCGCGGCAGGCCATGGAGTTCTACCAGAAGGTGTTCGGCGGCAACCTGACGCTGAGCACGTTCGGCGAGTTCGGCAACCCGGATCCCGGGGTGGCCGACAACGTCATGCACGCCCAGTTGGAGACCGACCGCGGCTTCACGCTGATGGCCTCGGACACGCCGCCGGAGATGGAATACCAGCCCGGCACCAACATCTCGATCAGCCTCAGCGGCGACGACGCCGACGAGCTACGCGGCTACTGGCAGCAGCTCGCCGAGGGCGGCACGGTCGCGCTCCCGCTGGAGAAGCAGATGTGGGGCGACGAGTTCGGCATGTGCGTCGACCGGTTCGGCATCAACTGGATGGTCAACATCGCCGGTTCCCAGGCCTGACCGCCGGGCGGAGGTGACCCGAACGGCGGTGTCCACGGTGGTGTGACCGGCGCTAGCCTGCGCCGGTCAACGCATCCCGCCGGGAAGGACGACAGTCATGGACGGCAGCCTTCGCGCACACCTCCGACGCCTGGCCGGGCTGGCCACCGCGGCCGCCCTCGCGGTGGCCGGCCTGGGCCTCGTCGCCCCGCCCGCACACGCCGAAGCCGGGCCCAAGGTCTCGGTGCTGACCCGCAACCTCTACCTGGGCGGCGATCTCACGCCGTCGATCGGGGCGCCGACCCTGCCGGCGTTCCTGGCCGCGAACGCCGCCCTGCTGAGCCACGTGGACCTGGTCGACTTCCCGGCCCGGGCGGCCCTGATCTCCGACGAGATCCGCGAGCGCAAACCCGACCTGGTCGGCCTGCAGGAGGTCGCGCTGTGGCGCACCGGGCCGCTCGGCGACCCGGCCCCGGCCACCGAGGTCCGCTACGACTACCTGGCACTGCTGATGGCGCGGCTGGCCGGGTCCGGCCACCGGTACGACGTCGTCGTGGTGCGGGACGAGGCGGACCTGGAGGCCCCGGCCGGGGCGCCGCACCTGCGGGACGTCCGCCTGACCATGCGGGACGTGATCCTGGTGCGGCACGGCGGCCGGATCAAGGTGCACGCCACCTCGTCGGCCAACTTCGTCAACAACCTGGTGTTCCCGCTCGCCGCCACGGGCGGCACCGCCACGAGCACCCGCGGCTGGACGGCCGTGGACGCCACGGTGGGCAGCCGCGCCTTCCGGTTCGTCAACACCCACCTGGAGGCGTTCCACCCCGGCGTCCGCCTGCTGCAGGCGCAGGAGCTGCTGCGCGGCCCGCTGGGCGTCCCCGGCCGGCTGATCCTCCTCGGTGATCTGAACAGCGGGCCCGAGCTGCCCGACCCGACCAACCGGCTCGCGTACCTCGCCCTGGTCGCCGGGGGGATGGTCGACACCTGGCCGATCCTGCACCCCGGCGATCCCGGCTACACCGCGGGGCTGGGCGACGACCTCACCGAGCCGGCCGGCGACGTCGAGCACCGGATCGACATGGTGCTGGTCCGCGGCGCGGTGACGCCGGTGTCCAGTGCGGTCTTCGGCACCGAGCGGCAGACGCCCGCCGGCCGGTGGGCGTCGGACCACCTGGGTCACCAGGCCGTGCTCGCGCTGCCGTGATCGTGGCGAAACGTCGACATTCGCGCCTGGTGAACGCCACCTATCCCAAGGCATGGAACGCCATCAATCATTACCGGGAGGTAGACATGAGTCACTCTCACCTCCGGGTGTGACGCCCGGGCACGGAGGGCGAGACGTCGGCAAGCGGTAGCCGGGCGCAGCCCCGGCCCGACTCCGCACATCCGGAGGATCCGCCATGCCCCGTCCCACCACCCGTGCCCGGCTCGCGGCCCTGGCCGCGACCCTCACCGCTGCGGCGAGCGCCCTGACGGTCGTCCCACCGTCACCGGCGCTCGCCGCCACCACCTTCGCCCCCGACGACTACTGCCTCGGCCAGTGCGCCGACATCCTGCCGCCCGGCGAGAACGGCAACGCCACCCTCGCCGCGATCCTCGCCCACCAGGCGCTCGGCACCCGCCCCGCGCACTCCAGCGACCAGCTCGACGAGTACGCGAACCTGGTCTACGGCTACGCCGGGCTCACCGACGAGCAGATCGTCCAGTTCTACAACGACGCCTCGTTCGGCGTGCCCGACGCGCAGGTGGAGAGCACCGTGCGGCCCCGCGCGGACGTCACCATCGTGCGCGACAAGGCGACCGGCGTCCCGCACGTCACCGGCACCACCCGCTCGGGCACCATGTTCGGCGCCGGCTACGCCGGGGCCCAGGACCGGCTCTGGGTGATGGACCTGCTGCGGCACGCCGGCCGCGGCACGCTCACCTCCTTCGCCGGCGGCGCACCGGGCAACCGGGAGCTGGAGCAGAGCATCTGGGCCAACTCGCCCTACACCGAGGCGGACCTGCAGGCCCAGGTCGACGCGCTGCGCCAGAAGGGCGCCCGCGGCCAGCAGCTCTACGACGACGTCACCGACTACATCGCCGGCGTCAACGCCTACATCGACCGGTCCATCAGCGCCGACAACTACCCGGGCGAGTACGTGCTGGCCGGCGCCGGCAAACCGAAGCACTTCACCATGACCGACCTGATCGCCACGGCCGGCGTCGTCGGCGGCCTGTTCGGCGGGGGCGGCGGCTCGGAGATCCAGTCCGCCCTGGTCCGGGTGGCCGCCCGGGCGAAGTTCGGCGCCGCCGAGGGCGACCGGCTCTGGCAGGCGTTCCGGTCCCAGAACGACCCGGAGACCGTGCTCACCCTCCACGACGGACAGAGCTTCCCGTACGGCGCCACCCCGGCCGGCGCGACCGGCGCCGTGCTCCCCGACGCCGGCAGCGTCGTCGCCGAGCCGCTCGCCTACGACCAGACCGGCGGGGCCGCGGCCGCCCGGGCCGGCACCGGCAGCGCCAGCACCCAGGGGCTGCTCAGCGGCCTCGCCGGGCTGCGGTCGCACGGCATGTCCAACGCCGTGGTGGTCTCCGGCCGGCACACCACCACCGGCAACCCGGTCGCCGTGTTCGGCCCGCAGACCGGCTACTTCGCGCCGCAACTGCTCATGCTCCAGGAACTCCAGGGGCCGGGGGTCAGCGCCCGGGGCGCCGCCTTCGCCGGGCTGAACCTGTACGTGCTGCTCGGCCGGGGCCAGGACTACGCGTGGAGCGCCACCTCCGCCAGCCAGGACCTCACCGACACGTACGCGGTGCCGCTGTGCACCACCGACGGCAGCGCCCCGACGCTCGCGTCGACCCGCTACCTGTGGCACGGGCAGTGCGTGGCCATGGAGGTCATCGAACACCGTAACTCCTGGTCGCCCACGCTGGCCGACTCCACCCCGGCCGGCTCCTACACCCTGCGCGCGCTGCGCACGAGGTACGGGCTGGTCGCCTACCGAGGGCTGGTGAACGGGCAGCCCACCGCGTTCACCAAGCTGCGCTCGACCTACCGGCACGAGGCCGACTCGGCGATCGGCTTCCAGGCGTACAACGACCCGGCCGCGATGGGCTCGGCGGCTGCGTTCCAGCAGTCCGCCGCGAACGTCGGCTACGCGTTCAACTGGTTCTACGTCAACTCGACCGAGGCGGCCTACTTCAACTCCGGATCCAACCCGGTCCGGCCGTCCACGGCCGACCCCAACCTGCCCACCCGCGCCGAGGCGGCTCACGAGTGGGTCGGCTGGAACGCGGACACCAACACCGCCACCTACACGCCGGCCGCCGCCCATCCGCAGTCGGTGAACCAGGACTACTACGTCAGCTGGAACAACAAGCAGGCCCGGGACTTCGGCGCCGCCGACGGCAACTTCAGCTTCGGCGCGGTGCACCGGGCCCAGCTCCTGGACGGACCGGTGCGCGCCGCGATCGCGCAGCGCAAGCTGGGCCGGGCCGACGTCGTGCGGATCATGGCCGACGCCGCGGTCACCGACCTGCGGGGCCAGCAGGTACTCGGCGACCTGCTCCGGGTGCTCGGCAGCGCGCCGGTCACCGACCCGGCGCTGGCCGACGCGGTGAGCAAGCTGCGGGCTTGGCAGCAGGCCGGCGCCCGCCGGGTGGAGACCGCCCCCGGCTCGAAGGTCTACCAGCACGCCGACGCCATCCGGATCTTCGACGCCTGGTGGCCGCTGCTGGCCGCCGCGGAGTTCCGGCCCGGCCTCGGCCCCGACCTCTACGCCGCGCTGGTCGACGCCATCGAGGTCAACGAGGCGCCGTCGGGCGGCCAGAACGGCGGCCGCGACGGCAGCGCCGTGTGGGCACTGCAAGGGCAGCCGCACAAGGGCTCCTCCTTCCAGTACGGCTGGTGGGGTTACGTCGACAAGGACATCCGCACCGTGCTCGGGGACCCGGTGGCCGGCGGGCTGGGCCGGTCGTACTGCGGCAACGGCAACCTCGGGGCCTGCCGGCAGAGCCTGCTCGACACCCTCGCGCAGGCCGCCGCCGTGCCGGCCGCCACGGTCTACCCGGGCGACAAGTCGTGCGGGGCGGGTGACCAGTGGTGCGCCGACGCCATCGCGCAGTCCGGTCTCGGGGGCATCACCCACCCGGTGATCGCCTGGCAGAACCGGCCCACGTACCAGCAGGTCGTCTCGTTCCCGGCGCGCCGCGGCGACGACGTCACCAACCTGGCCCAGGGGCGCGCCGCGACCGCGTCGAGCACCCAGTTCCTCACCAGCCACACGCCGGACAAGGCCGTCGACGGCAGCCTGGGCAGCCGCTGGGCCAGCAGCTACAACGACAACCAGTGGATCCGGGTCGACCTGGGCTCGGCCCGCACCGTGGGCCGGGTGGTGCTGCGCTGGGAGGCCGCCTACGGCAGCGCGTACCGGATTGAGGTGTCCGCGGACGGCGGCACCTGGCAGCCGGTGTTCAGCACCACCGCCGGCAACGGCGGGACGGACAACGTGACCCTCGCCCCGGTCACCGCCCGCTACGTGCGGGTGTACGGGGTCAAGCGGGCCACCTCGTACGGCTTCTCCCTCTACGAGTTCGAGGTCTACGGTCGATGACACCGGACGGCCGGCCGGCGGGACCGCACCCGCCGGCCGGCCACCGGCATACGATCATGGGATGAGCGGCGGCACCGTACCGATCGGCCCGGCTCTGGTCGTCGCGCTCACCGCGCTCACCCTGGCCGGCGCCGCCGTGCTGCGGCTCACCGGGCTCGGCCGGGCCCGGACCGTGCTCACCGCGGCGGCCCGGGCCACCGTCCAGCTCGGCGCGGTCTCCGTGGTCATCGTCGCGGTGCTCCGCGCCTGGTGGAGCACGGCCGCGTTCGTGCTGCTCATGTACGTCGTCGCCGCGCTCACCGCCCGGCGGCGGATCGGCGCGGGGCCCGCCCGGGTCGCGCCGCTGGCCATCGCGGCCGGGGTGGCGCCCAGCCTGGCCGTGCTGCTGGCGAGCCGGGCCCTGCCGGCGACCCCGCTGGTGGTGCTGCCCACCGCCGGCATCCTGATCGGCGGGGCGATGACCGCGACCAGCCTGGCGGGCCGGCGCACCCTCGACGAGCTGCGCACCCGGCACGGCGAGTACGAGGCCGGGCTCGCCCTGGGGCTGCTCCCCCGCGACGC
Organism: Micromonospora sp. AMSO31t; assembly: GCF_008868175.1. Classification (GTDB taxonomy): domain Bacteria; phylum Actinomycetota; class Actinomycetes; order Mycobacteriales; family Micromonosporaceae; genus Micromonospora. The sequence continues at coordinate 6,015 of NZ_WBKT01000051.1, read as the reverse complement.
CGCGCTGGAGATCTGCCGCCCGGCCGCCGGGCAGGCCCTCGTCCCGGCGCTCGACCAGACCCGCACGGTCGGGCTGGTCACCCTGCCCGGCGCGTTCGTCGGGGTGCTGCTCGGCGGCGCCGGGCCGGTCCGCGCCGGGGCCACCCAGCTGCTGATCCTGCTCACCCTGCTGGCCGTGGAGGCGGTGGCCATCGCGGTGGCCGTCGAACTGCTGGTCCGGGACCGCGCCCGCACCGAGCCCTGACGGTGGGCGGACCACCCCGGACGGCCAGGTGTAGCCGGCACCGGACGGGGAAACCGGCCGCGCCTGGGGCCGAGAAGGAAGGACCGGCATGGAGAGTCGCGCGAAGTCGATGGGGCACGCGATCCACCCCATCCTGATCGTGTTCCCGCTCGGACTGCTCGCCACCTCGGTGATCTTCGACATCCTGTACCTGATCACCGACCGGACGGGCTTTCAGGTGTCCGCCGCGTACACCATCGCCGCCGGCGTGATCGGCGGGCTGGTCGCGGCGGTGTTCGGCCTGATCGACTGGCGGGCCATCCCGGCCGGCACCCGCGCCAAGCGGGTCGGCGCGACGCACGGCCTCGGCAACGTGGTCGTCGTGGTGCTGTTCGCGGTGAGCTGGCTACTGCGCCGGGGCGCGGACAACTGGGAGCCGAACGCCGGTGCGCTGGTCTGCAGCTTCGCCGGCATCGTGCTGGCCGGGTTCACCGGCTGGCTGGGCGGCGAACTGGTCGAGCGGCTGGGGATGAGCGTGAGCGACGAGGCCGGCCTGAACGCGCCGAGTTCGCTCTCCCACCGGCCGCGCGCCCGCGGCGCCTGACCCGCCCCGCGGGCCGGGTGTAGCCGCTGCCGCGCCGGGAACCCGCCGGCCCGGGCGGCCGACGGGCGCCGCCGGGCGCGGGAGAAGGGACGAGCGGATGCGGGCGATCACTCTCGACCGGGACGGGGCGGCGCCGACCGCCCGGGACGATTTGGCCCGGCCCAGTCCCGGCCCGGACGAGCTGCTGGTCCGGGTGCGGGCGTCCTCGGTCAACGCCTTCGACCGCAAGGCGGCGGACGGGGCGATGCGGGGCGCGATGGACTACCGGTACCCGGTGGTGCTCGGCAAGGACTTCGCCGGCGAGGTCGAGGCGATCGGCGGCACCAGCGAGTTCCGGGTCGGCGACCCGGTGTTCGGGGTGCTCATGCGCTCCTACCTGGGCGACGGCACGTGGGCCGAGTACGTGACGGCCGGCGGTCCGGACGGAATCTCCCGCGTACCCGACGGCATCGAGCTGGCCACGGCGGGCGTGCTCGGGCTGGCCGGCGCCACCGCCCTCGACACGCTCGACGCGCTGGCCGTCCGGCCCGGCGACACGGTGCTGGTGGCCGGGGCGACCGGCGGCGTGGGCGCACTGGCCGTGCAGTACGCCCGGCTCGCGGGCGCCCGGGTCGTCGCCACCGCCCGCCCCGGGCCCGCCACCGACTTCATCCGGGACCTGGGCGCAGCCGAGGTGGTCGACTACACCGGCGACCTGACCGGGCAGGTGCGGGCGCTCGCCCCGGACGGCGTCGCGGCGGTGGTGCACCTGGCCGGCGAGGGCGCGCCGCTCGCGGGGCTGCTCGCCGCCGGTGGGCGGTTGGCCTCCACCATCGGCTTCGGCCCCGACCAGCACCCGGCGGCCGTCTCGATCCTCGGCAAGCCGGAGCGCGGGACGCTCGACCGGCTCGCCGACGACGTGCTGGCCGGTCGCGTCCGGGTGCCGGTCGACCGCCGCTACGAGCTGGACGAGGTGCCCCGGGCCCTGACCGAGTTCGGCGGCGCCCTGGGCAAGCTGGCGATCAGCATGCCCTGACCGGCCCGCCGTTCGAACATCTGTGCGAACATGTCCTGGTGTCGAGCGAGGCCACCATCCTGCACGCCGACCTGGACGCGTTCTACGCCTCCGTCGAGCAGCGTGACGACCCCCGGCTGCGCGGCCGGCCGGTGATCGTCGGCGGTGGCGTGGTCCTCGCCGCCAGCTACGAGGCCAAGGCGCGGGGGGTGCGCAGCGCCATGGGCGGCCGGCAGGCCCGGCGGCTCTGCCCCGACGCCGTCGTGGTGCCGCCCCGGATGGCGGCCTACACGGCGGCCAGCCGGGCGGTGTTCGAGGTCTTCCGGCGCACCACCCCGCTGGTCGAGGGGCTCAGCATCGACGAGGCGTTCCTCGACGTGGGCGGGCTGCGCCGGCTGGTCGGCCCACCCGCCGGGATCGCCGCCGAGCTGCGCCGGGAGGTACGCCGGCAGGTCGGCCTGCCGATCACCGTGGGAGTGGCCCGCACCAAGTTCCTCGCCAAGGTGGCCAGTGGGGTGGCCAAGCCGGACGGGCTGCTGGTCGTCGCACCCGAGGGCGAGCTGGCCTTCCTGCACCCGCTGCCGGTGGAACGGCTCTGGGGCGTCGGCCCGGTCACCGCCGCGAAACTGCGCGAGCGGGGCCTGCGCACCGTCGGGCAGGTGGCCCGTCTCGACGAGCCGACCCTGGTGTCGCTGCTCGGCGCGGGCGCCGGCCGCCACCTGCACGCCCTCGCCCACAACCGCGACCCGCGCGCCGTGCAGGTCGGCCGGCGGCGCTCCTCGATGGGCGCGCAGCACGCGCTGGGCCGCGAGCCGCACTCCCCCGCCGAGCTGGACGCCGTGCTGGCCGGGCTGGTCGACCGGGTCACCGGCCGGATGCGGGCGGCCCGCCGCACCGGCCGCACGGTGACCCTGCGGCTGCGCTTCGCCGACTACACCCGGGCCACCCGCGCGCACACGCTGGACAAGCCGACCGCGCAGACCGGGCCGCTGCGGGCCACCGCCCGGTCGCTGCTCCGGGCCGCGCTGCCGGAGATCGAGACCCGTGGCGTCACCCTCATCGGCGTCGCCGTCGGCAACCTGGACGACGGGCACGTGCAGCTCACCCTGCCGTTCACCCGCGACCCGGGGCCGGCGCTGGACGCCGCCGTCGACGCGGTGCGGGACCGGTTCGGGTCCCGCGCGCTGACCCGCGGGGTGCTGCTCGGCCGCGAGCCCGGTTTCGAGATGCCCATGCTGCCCGACTGACGGTACGGTCCACCGATGTCCCTGTTCCGCACCCCGCAGGTGATCCTGTTCAGCGAGGACGTGCCCCGGGCCGCCGCCTTCTACGCCGGGCTGGGCTTCACCGAGACCTTCCGGGTGCCCACCGAGGGCACCCCGATCCACGTCGACCTGATGCTGGACGGCTACCGGATCGGCATCGCCTCGGTGGCGTCCACCCGCGACGACCACGGGCTCGACCCGGTGCCCAGCGGGCAGCGCGCCGCCGTGATCCTGTGGACCGACGACACCGCGGCCGCGTACGCGACGCTGACCGCCGCGGGCGCGCCGGCGCTCGCCGCCCCGCACGTCTGGCTGGACCGGCTGCTCATCGCCTGGACGGCCGACCCGGACGGCAACCCGGTCCAACTCGTCCAGCACCTGCCCGCCGACGCCACGTGAGCGCGCGGAGGGCGGACACCCTCGCCGTCCGCAACGCCGACGGACAGGTGCGCCTGTTCGCGCGCCGCCTCCTCCCTGGGTAGGAGACCGGTTCCGTACCTGTGGCCGGCATCGGGGCCTCCGGTCGGGCGCGACCGGATCGCCGGCCCACGAGCATCTACAGGCATGACTACCGTGCTGAACCGGGCGGCCCGCTGGCACCGCCCCCTCATGCTCTTCGTCGCGGCGATGGTGGCGCTCACCGTCGTCGCGGCCGTCGGCGTTCTGGCCGACCCGCGGGTGCTCACCGGCGCGCCGATCTGGCTCAAGCCGCTGAAGTTCGCCATCTCGTTCGTGCTCTACGGGACCACCCTCGCCTGGATGCTCACCCTGCTGCCGCGCCGCAGCCGGGTCGCCGAGTGGGCGGCCACCCTGATCGTCGCGATGGCCGTGGTGGAGATGGCGATCATCGTCACGCAGGTGCTGCGCGGCACCACCAGCCACTTCAACGGCACCTCCCCGCTGAACGCCGCGCTGTTCTCGGCCATGGGCGCGGCGATCATGGTGCTCTTCGTCGCCCAGTTGGTGATCGGGATCGTGGCGCTGATCGGACGCGCGGCGGACCGGGTCGCCGGCTATGCCGTCCGGCTGGGCCTCGGCCTGTCCCTGCTCGGCATGCTGGTCGCCGTCCCGATGGTGACCCGCACGCCCGATTCCACGGCCGAGGAGATCAGCGGGGCGCACAGCGTCGGCGTGGCGGACGGCGGGCCGGGGCTGCCCCTGGTCGGCTGGAGCACCACCGGCGGTGACCTGCGGATCGGGCACTTCGTCGGGCTGCACGCCCTCCAGGCGCTGCCGCTGCTGGCTCTGCTACTCAACCGCTTCCTGGCCGCCCGGCTGGACGAGCCGACCCGGGCCCGCCTGGTGCTCGTCGCCGGCGCGGCGTACGGCGCGGCCACGCTGCTGCTCACCTGGCAGGCGCTGCGCGGCCAGCCGCTGCTGCGCCCGGACGCGCTCACTCTGGCCGTCGCGGCGGCCCTGGTGGCCGTGACGGCGACCGCCGCCGGTGCGGTCCTGGTCCGCGGGCAGCGCCGCCCGGACGTGGTGGTGGCCGCGTGACCGGGACGCTGTTCACCCTGACGTTCGCGGTCGCCGCGCCGTTCTGGGCGCTGATGATCCTGCGCGGCATGCCGGCGCTGCTCACGGCGCCGGTGCTGGTCCTGACCATCCTGCTCGGACCGCTCGGCCTGGCCGTCCACCTGGGACTGCGCGCCGGGTGGGGCCGGCCGGCCGGCACCCCGCCTCCCGGCCGGGGCCGGCCGGCCGTCACCCCGGCTGCCGGCCGCACCGCCTAGGCTGGCATCGTGGGCTGGGTGGGTCGCCTCTTCGACGCGAGGGACACCCTCGCGCGGATGCTGCTGCTGGACCTCAGCGGGCTCGGCTACCTGGTGTTCGGCGCGCAGGGCCACCACGCGCCGACGACCACGCAGTGGGCGCTGGCGCTGGTCGCGTTCGCCGCCGCGCTGCTGTTCCACCGCCGGCCGCTGGTGAACCTCGTGGCGCAGGCCGCGCTGCTGGCGGTCGCGTTCGCGCTGGTCGACGACACGACGATCAACCAGGTCGGCGCCAGCTGGGCGCTGCTGGAGCTGACCATGCGGGCCGAGCGGTCCCGCACCATCTGGCTGGCCGCCGGGCTGCTGGTCGCCGTCGACCTGACCGATTCGATCGGTGACCCGGTGCCTCGGCTGCTGTCCGGCGTCTTCGGGCTGACCGTCGAGGTCGGCATGCCGCTGCTGCTCGGCCTGGTCATCCGCACCACCCGGGAGCTGGCCCGGCAGGCCGAGGAGCGGGCCGCCGCCGAGCAACGGCGGCGGGAGTCGGAGAGCCGGGCCGCTCGCGCCGACGAACGCAGTGCCATCGCCCGGGAACTGCACGACGTGGTGGCGCACCACGTCGCGTCGATGGTGCTGCGGGTGGGCGTGGCCCGGCACGTGCTGCCGGACCTGGACCCGCGGGTGGGCGAGGTGTTCGACGACGTGCACGGCACCGGGTCGGCGGCGCTGAACGACCTGCGCCGCCTGGTGGCGGTCCTGCGCGAGCCCGACGGGGTACGCGACGCCGCGCTGACCGCGATCGAGCCCTCGGCGGTCCCGGCGGCGCTGGACGCGGCGGTGGACCGGGCCCGCCAGGCGGGCGTCACCGTGGAGGCCGACGTCGACCCGGCGGTCGGTGCGCTGGACGCCGTGCGGGGCCAGGCGGTCCTGCGCCTGACCCAGGAGGCACTGACCAACGTGGCCAAGCACGCCGGCACGGCCGCACGGGCCCGGCTCACCGTGGCGGTGGTCGACGGGGCCGTCCACTGGGAGGTGTCCGACGACGGGCGGGGGCCGGCGCCCGCCGCGGCGCCGGCCGGCGGCGGGCACGGCCTCATCGGGATGCGGGAACGGGTCGAGGTGCTCGGCGGGCGGCTGGAAGCCGGCCCCACCGGCGCCGGCTGGCGGGTCCGCACCGTGCTGCCGGCCGGGGCACCCGCAGCGGACGGGCCGCCCCG
>NZ_WBKT01000050.1 GCF_008868175.1 Micromonospora sp. AMSO31t | reverse complement strand
ACCCCCGGCGCCGGCTCGCCCTGCTGCTCGGTGAAGAAGCGCCGCCCGTTGCCGGCGCACTCCAGCAGCGCGTCGCTCTCCTCGGCGGGCAGCCGGCGCAGCTCGTCGAGGCTGAACTCGACCGGGGCGTCCCGGGTGGGCGCGTCCCGCAGCCCGGTGCCGAACAGGCGCAGCCGCCAGGTGCCGGCGTCCAGTCGGGGCGTCTCGGTGTGGTTGCGGACGAAGAAGCGGTCGTTGGGCACCACGTACCCCTGCCCGGCCAGTGCCGTCCAGTGCATCTCGGCGTTGGTGTCGAGCGGGCGCAGCAGCTCCGGCGGCAGCGGCTTGGCGATCGGCGTACCCGGGTCGACGCCGACCGGCGCGGACGCCAGGGCGACCGGCTCCCGCTCGGCCGCGGCGGCGGTCAGGGCGGCCATGGCCGCTCCCAGCTCCAGCAGCCGGTCGCGGTCGACGCCCGCGCCGCGGGCCTCCCCGGCCAGCCACTGCCGGCTCCGGCGGGTGTCGTGGTCGGCTTCGGCGTGGGACACGGGTGACCTCCGGACGCTCGGCGACGCTGCCTTTCCTATTCAATCAATAGGAGTTTTGGCCGCGTCGGCCGAGGTCCGGGTCAGGGCGCCGGGTCAGCCGGCGTGCTGGCCGGCGAGGAAGTCGGCCAGGACCCGGGTGTGCGTGGAGAACGCCAGCTCGACCGGCTCGGTGAGGACCAGCCACTCGGTGGCCTCCTCGGTCGGCGCCGACGGGGGCAGGTCACCGACCGGTCGCTCGGGCAGCACGCCGAAGACCATCATGGTGCCGCCGGCCGGCGCCCCGTGCACCGCGAACAGCCGCGCCTCCTCGGCCTCGGCGAGCAGGCCGGTCTCCTCCCGCAGCTCACGGACCAGCGCCTCGGACCACTCCTCGCCGTACTCGATGAAGCCGCCCGGCAGGGCGAGCTGGCCGCGGGCCGGCTCGATGTCCCGGCGGACCACCACCACGCCGAGGCCCTCCGGGGTGCGGACCGGCAGCACGGCCACCGCCACGGGCAGCGGGTTGCGCCACACCGTCTCCCCGCAGGCCAGGCAGACGCGCGGCCACCCGGCCTCCGCCGGGTAGGCCACGCCGCAGAACGAGCAGTGCGAGTACGCGGCGGCGGTCACGCCGCTGCACGTTACCCGCCCGGCCGCCCGGGCGCGCCCTTCACCCGCCCGCGCGGGGTGTCTCCGGGTGCCGCAGCCGTTCCGCGACGCGCCGGAGCGACGCACGGTGTCCACGAAGACGCGACATCAGCCGCCGCCGACGTGGCGGAGGACGGCCAGGACCCGGCGGTTGTCGCCGTCCGAGGACGGCAGACCGAGTTTTGCGAAGATGCTCGCCACGTGCTTCTCCACGACTCCGGCGGTGATGACGAGAGCCGCCGCGATCCCGGCGTTGGATCGTCCCTCGGCCATCAGCGACAGCACCTCACGCTCCCGGGGGGTCAGCGACGCCAGCCCGGCCGTGTCCCGCCCGGCCCGCATGAGGTGGCCGACCACCTCCGGATCCAGCGCGGTGCCACCAGATGCCACCCGGGTCAGCGCGTCCACGAAATCGGCGACGTCGGCGACGCGGTCCTTGAGCAGGTATCCGACGCCCGTCGGCCGGTCGGCGAGCAGGCGGGTCGCGTAGCGGGTCTCCACGTACTGGGAGAACACCAGCACACCGACGTCGGGTTGGTCGCGCCGGATGTCGATCGCGGCGCGCAGCCCCTCGTCGGTGTGCGTCGGTGGCATCCGGATGTCGATGACGGCCACGTCCGGCACGGTGGCGGCAACCGCGGACCGCAGCGCATCCGCGTCGGCCACCGCCGCGCACACCTCGAAACCGCGGTCGGTGAGCAGCCGGACCAGCCCCTCGCGCATCATCGCGGCGTCCTCCGCGATCACCACCCGCATGCCGTCGCCTCCGTTCACACGTGTGTGGGCAGCTCGATGTCGACCCGGGTCGGACCGCCGTCCGGACTGCGTACGCGCATCCGGCCGTCCACGACGGCGATGCGACGGGCCAGGCCGGACAGGCCGGGACCGGCCGGGTCCGCCCCGCCGACGCCGTCGTCCTCGACGGTCACCGTCAGGCGCTCGCCGGATCGGACGACGCCGAGCGCGATCCGGGTCGCCCGGCTGTGTTTGGCCGCGTTCGCGAGCAGCTCGGAGGCGCAGAAGTAGGCGACGGTCTCGATGGCGGGCGCCGGGCGGTCGGGCAGGTCGACGGTCACCGCGACCGGGATGGCGCTGTTCGTGGCGAGCGTCGCCAGCGCGTCACCGAGACCGTTGTCGAGGACCGGCGGGTGGATCCCGCGCACCAGGTCGCGCAGGTCGGCGAGGGCCTCCTTCGCTCCGCGGTGGGCGAGCGCGACCAGCTCGCGGGCCTGCGCGAGGTCGGGTGGCGGGCCGTCGGCACCGAGCTTCTCGGTCGCCATGCCGAGGTTCAGGGCCAGCGTGGCCAGCCGGATCTGCGCGCCGTCGTGCAGGTCCCGTTCCAGCCTGCGCATCATGGCGGCCGCGTCGTCGATCGCGCGGGCCCGGGTGAGCTGCAGTTCGCGTACCCGCTCGGCGAGCCGGCGCGGACCGAGCAGCCGTCGCATGGCGGCAACGTCCAGCGTCGTGCCGGCCCGCATCAACCACGGCGCGACCAGCAGCATGGCGAGGCCGGCCGCGGCGATGAGGAACGTTCCGGCGAACGTCCGCGTGCCGATGGCGCCGAACGGCGTGAGCGCCCACACCGGTCCGAGGCGTGTCCCGGCCGGGTGGTTGCGGAACAGCGGCCACCACAGCGGGTAGCTGAGGTTGGCCAGGCCGAACACGTAGCAGAACGCCCCGTAGCCCTGGGGGATGGCCAGTGGCACCTTGAGCAGGCCGTACCCGACGGCGCGCCAGCCCGGTCCGTCGGAGACGACGGCGCCGAGCCGCCTCGACGGCCGGGGCGGCGGGGCGTCCACGTGCACGTCGAGCAGCCGGCCGGCGAGTGCGCGATGGACGGCTCCCATCGCGCGCCCGATCGGGGCGGCGAGCACGACCAGGAGCGCGACGGTGAGCGGGACCAGGAAGAGGAACACCGGTGCGACGGCAGGTGCGGGCTGGTCGGACAGGGCTCCGGTCGCCCAGAGGAACAGGACGCCCAGGGCCGGCCCGAGCGCCGGTGCGCTCAGGATCGCGGCCGCGCTGACCACGCCGAGGACGCAGAACACCGCCCGGCGCAGGGCCAGTGTGGTGAACGGAGCGCGCAGCGCGGTCATCGGCCCATTGTCGCCGGTCACGCGTCGCGATGGCGGAGCAGCACGCCTCCGCACAGCACCGCCGCCGCCGCGTACCCGCACATGAGCAGCGCGCTGCCCCAGCCGGCGAACAGCCCGGGCACCGGCGAGGTCACCGCGATCGAGTTGAGCAGCATCAGCAGCGGGACGAAGCGGCCGACCTGGATCCCGCTCTCGCCGAACAGACCGGCCACGATCATCGGGACGAACATCAGACCGAACAGCGTGCCGATCGCGGCGCCCGAGTGCCGCACGATCGCCCCGATGCCGACCCCGATGAGCGCGGTGGCGCCCAGGTACACGCCGGTCAGCACGACCGCGCGCAGGATCGCCGGGTCGGTCAGGGCCGCGGCCGGGATGGCGGTGCCCCGGATCGCGAGCTGCCCGCCCAGGTACCCGGCGAAGCTCGCGACCAGCCCGACGGTGAGGGCCGCGCCCCCGCACACGGCGACCTTCGCGGCCAGGACGGTCCGACGCCGCGGGACGGCGGCGAACGTCGAGCGGATCATCCCGCTGCCGTATTCCCCGGTCACCATGAGGACGCCGAGCGCGCCGAGGAGCAGTTGGGCCACGATGGCGCCGCCGAGGCTGTTGTTCAGGATCTGGGCGGCGGTGGCGACCGGGGTGTGCGATCGGTACCCGAGTCCCACCCCGGCCCCGGCGGCGGCCATCGAGACCACCGCGGCGATCGCCAGCCACCACGTCGACCGGACGCTGCCCAGCTTGATCCGTTCCATCCGGGCTGCCTGCCGGAATCCGTACCGGTTCATGACGCTCCCACTCCGCGATAGTCGGTAGCCTCTGAGGTGAGCCGGAAGAACGCGTCCTCCAGGCTGTCGCCGCCGGCGGCGAGTTCGGCGACGGTCGTCTCGGCGAGCAGCCGGCCGCGGCCGATGACCACCAGCCGGTCGGCGGTCAGCGCCATCTCGGCGATCAGGTGACTGGACACGAACACCGTCCGGCCCTCGGCGGCGAGCCCGCGCAGCAGGTCCCGGATCCAGCGGATGCCCTCCGGATCCAGCCCGTTGACCGGCTCGTCGAGCAGGAGGACGCCCGGGTCGCCGAGCAGGGCCACGGCGACGCCGAGCCGCTGGCGCATGCCGAGCGAGTACGTGCCGGCACGCCGCGTCGCCGCGTCGGACAGACCGACGACCCGCAGCACCTGCTCGACCCGGGAACCGGGGATGTCGTTGCTCGCGGCCAGCGCGCTCAGGTGCGCACGGGCGCTGCGGCCGGGGTGGAACGCCCCGGCGTCCAGGAGCGCGCCGACCGTCTTCAACGGCCAGCCCAGGTCCTGGTACCGGACGCCCCCGATCAGCGCCTCACCCTGGTCCGGGGCGTCCAGACCGAGGATCATCCGCATCGTCGTGGACTTGCCGGACCCGTTCGGGCCGAGGAAGCCGGTCACCACCCCCGGCTGCACCCGGACGCTCAACCCGTCGACGGCGACCCGGCCGCCGTACCGTTTCGTCAGCTCACGTAGTTCGATCACACCATCGACGCTAGGCAGCGCCGCCGGTGGTCGGAAGCCGGAAACCCTCCGACTCCGCCCGGGGGTTTTCCGCCCCCGGCGCGGCTAGCCGGGCAGGCCGGTGGCGTCGGCGCGCAGGGCGGCGCGGGCCTCCATGAGGGCGAAGCCGAGCAGGTTGTCGCCCCGCCACCGCGCCGGGTCCCCGGCGCGCGGGTCGTCGGCCGCCAGCCCGATGCCCCACACCCGGTCCACCGGGCTGGCCTCGACGAGCACCCGCTCGCCGGTGCCGAGCAGGAACCGGCCCAGCTCCTCGTGCTGGCCGAACTTGGCCACGCTGCCGGCCACCACGATGTCGTAGCGGCGGGCGGCCCAGGTCGCCTCGTCGAAGCCGTGGACCTGCCGGCCGAGCGCCTTGGCCCGCTGCGGGTGCGCGGCGGCCAGCACCCGCTCGGCGATCCCGTCGTCGCCGAAGAGGACGGCCTTGTGCCACATCATCCAGTGCTCGGCCGTGGCGTAGGTGCGGCCGTCGACCGTGAACGCCGCGGGCCACCACTGGCTCAGGCAGCCGGCGCCGACGCTGCCGTCGCGCTGCGGGCGGTGGCCCCAGAAGTGCAGGTAGGTGACCCGCGCTCCGGAGTGGACGGTGGCGGTCAGCTCGGCGACGGATCGGATGGGCACGGCCGCCAGTCTGCCGGAGGGCACCGACACTCCGCCCCCGCTTTCCTCCGGGCGGCTCCGCGCCGGGTTCCGACCTCGCGATCGTGCCCGTGCCACGTCCGTCGGCACGGGCACGATCGGTGGGGGAGTCAGGGGGTGGGGCTGCCCGTGTAGAAGGCGGTCGTCCGGTCGCCGGCGGCGCGGGCCTCGTCGGCCGGGGTGCCGGCGGCGATGCTCGCCTCGGTCCAGCGGGCGCTGGCCTCGGTCATGAAGCGGCGGCCCTCGTCCGAGCCCATCCAGGCGACGGCCTCGTCCGGGGTGATCCCGGAGCCGTCGGCGGCGAGGTGGGAGGCCAGCCCGAGCAGCGCCCCGTCCCAGCCGACGCCGACCGCGCCCGGGCCGTACTCGGCCCACCGCTCGTCGTCGACGTGCGCCACGTGCTCCAGCTCGAACCGGGTACGCCCGGCGCCGGCCTCGGTGAGCCGCACCTCGATCCAGCTCACCTCCCCGCCGAACTCCCAGGTCGCGGCGAAGCTGTGCGGCGGGTCGCAGCGCTCGACCGTGCCCCCGGCGTTGCCCTCCAGCTGGTAGCTCCCGCCGACCTTCAGCTCGCCGGAGACCGGCAGGAACCAGCGGGGGATCCGCTCGGCGCTGGTGCAGGCGTCCCAGACGTCCTCCACCGGCGCGTCATAGGTCTGGCTGATCGTCAGCACCCGCGCCTCGCCCGCCGGTAGCGTGCGGCTGCCCAGCCGGCGCTCGACGGCGCTGATCTGCCCTATTACGTCGATCATCAGGTTGTCCTCTCGTCGGGTTCGCTCTCGCGCAGCCGCCGTTCGCGCCGCCCCCGGGCCAGTTCGGTGGCGAGCGCCGCCAGCGGCGGCGTCCAGAACCGGCGGAAGCCCGCGAGCCACTCGTCCATCTCGCGCAGCGGTCGTGGGTCCACCGCGTAGAGGCGGCGGGCGCCCTGGGCGCGCACGGTCGCGAAGCCGTGCTCCCGCAGCACCTTGAGGTGTTGCGACACGGCCGGCTGGCTGATGCCGAACTCCCGCTGGACGGTCGCCCCGAGCGTGCCGGCCGGCTGCTCGCCCTGGGCGAGCAGCTCCAGGATCCGGCGACGCACCGGGTCCCCGAGGACGTCGAAGGCGTGCACGAACCCTTTGTATCACACCCGACTTATATAAGCGACCACTGAAACGGCGGGATCCTGGACAGCTCCCGTTCGAGACGGACGGGAGCTGCCCAGGATCCGGTCAGCCGCCGAGGCGGGCCGCGACGGTGCTGCGCAGCTCCGGGAGCCGGTCGTGCAGCAGGCCGGGGCACTGGGTGTTGTTGAAGTCCTTGTGCCCGTAGATCTCGGTCGGCGGGATGCCGTACTGCTGGCAGGTGAAGGCGCAGAACCACACCAGGCTGTTCCAGAGCGCCTGCGGCGGCTGCACGTCGAGATAGATGCCGTCGTTCTCGATGCCGATGGCCTGGCTGTTCTGCCCGACGCAGTGCGCGCCCTGCACCATGGTCTGCCCGTGCAGCAGCCCGTAGAGACTGCCGTGCCGGCCCTCGGTGAGGAAGCCGCCCCGGCTGTTGGTGAAGTGCTGCCCGGAGTCGAGCCAGCCGTTGCTGTCCATGTGCAGGTTTTGAATGTCGCGCGAGTTCCGGTAGGCCTGCGCGAGGCTGTAGTCGGTGGTGTTCGGGAACGCCGTGTGATGAATGATGATCTTGTTGGGCCGGCTCTGCACCACGCTCACCGCGGAGGACGGCGGGCGGGCGCTCCAGGTCGCACAGTTGGCGATGGTCGGCTGGTCGATCCGCGCGGCGACGGCCCGGGCGTCGCGGCCGGCGCCGACCTGGGTGAGCGCGGTGGCGCCGGCTGCGGCGCCCAGCAGGACCGCGCCGCGCAGCACGGCCCGCCGGGGAACGGGAACGGACATGGGGGCCTCCTCGTCGGGGACGGACGCCGCCGGTGGCGGGCGGCGGCTCCGGGGCGCGGCGTCCGGGACGCCGGCCGGAGCGGGCCGCCCACCACCGGAGCGGATCAGCAGGGTCCGTTGCAGGCCAGCACCTTGAGCCGGTCCAGGGTGCCGTTCCAGACGTTCTGGTCGCCCGGGAAGACGCCCGAGGACGACCACTGCCAGAAGGAGTACGTCCCCCAGCCGGCGGGGAGCGTGCCGACGCTGCTGGAGTAGCGGGCGATCCACAGCGGGTTGTTCGCGGCGAACTGCGAGGTGTTGCCCGTGCAGGTGCTCCACCAGTCGGTGGTGGTGTAGATGGTGGCCCACCGGCCGGTGCGCGCGTGGTACTGGTTGACGAACGAGGCGATCCAGCTGCGCATCGAGGCCTGGCTCAACCCGTAGCAGGTGGCGCCGTACGGGTTGTACTCGATGTCGAGCGCGCCGGGCAGGGTCCTGCCGTCCTTGGACCAGCCGCCGCCGTGGTCGACGAAGTAGTTGGCCTGGGCCGCGCCGCTCGAGTTGCCGGGCAGGGCGAAGTGGTACGACCCGCGGATCATCCCGACGTTGTAGGAGCCGTTGTACTGCTGGGCGAAGTACGGGTTGATGTAGCCGGTGCCCTCGGTCGCCTTCACGTACGCGAACCGGGCGCCGTTGTTCCAGGCGGCGGACCAGTTCACGTTGCCCTGGTGGCTGGAGACGTCCATGCCGGGCAGGCCGGCCGGCGCGGCGCTGGCGGGTGTCGCGCCGACGACGGCCGAGGCGGCCAGGGTGACGGTGGCGAGCAGGGCCGTGGCGGCCGTACGCAGCGCCGATCGAAGGGGACGGTTCATCTTTCCTCCCTGGGGGTGGGGGAGCGTGACGAAAGGAACTGTCAACATTAGGTCACAGGATGGAGAAACTTTTCAATAGACGCATGGAAGATTTTCTTTGTCCGGTGAGGGGTTCAGCGGAGGCCGGCCAGCACCTCGGCGGCGGCCCGTTCACCGGCCGCGACGGCGCCCTCCAGGTAGCCGCTCCACCGGGTGGCGGTCTCGGTGCCGGCCCAGTGCACCCGGCCCACCGGATGGCGCAACTCCGGGCCGTAGTCCCGCCAGGAGCCGGGCGGCAGCATGCCGCAGAAGCAGCCCCGGGTCCACGGGTCGGCCGACCAGTCGTACTCGACCAGGTCGTCGGGGCGGGCGGCGGCCGGCCCGACCAGCGTGACGAGGGCGTCCAGCAGCGCGGCCCGCCGGGCGTCCGGCGCCAGCCGGCGCAGCTCGCGGGCCTCCGCGCCGTAGCTGAAGGCCGTGAGCACGCCGCGCGGCGAGCCGGGCAGCGAGTTGTCCACCGTCTCGGTGATCGGGCCGTCGTCGGCGGTCGCCACCCCGGAGCGGCCGTCGGCCCGCCAGAACGGCTCCGGGTAGAGCGCGTGCACCTTGATCGCCGCGCCCATCGGCATCCGCTGGGTGAGCCCGTCGCGCAGCGCGGGCAGCGGCGGGTCGTACCGGATCCGCCCCGCCAGCGCCGGCGCCACCGCGACCACGACGGCGTCGCCGCGGTGCACCTCGCCGCCCGCGTGCACCCGCACCCCGGCGCCGTCCTGGGCGACCCCCTCGACCGGGGCGCCGAGTCGGAGGCAGTCCGCCGGCAGGGCGGCGGCCATCCGCTCGGCCAGCGCCGCGGGCCCGCCCACGATCCGGTCCTGCTGGGCGCCGCCGGCCATCCCCAGCAGGCTGCCCGTGCCGCCGCCGCTGCACAGGTAGAACAGCATCTGCAACAGCGACACCTCGTCCGGCGAGGCGGCGAGCAGCCCGCCGGCCAGCAACCGCCCGGCGTAGCGCGCGGTCGCCGGGTCGGGCGCGGTGGCGGCCAGCCAGCCACCGAGCGTGGTCCGGTCCCACTCCGCCGCCTCGGCCGCCCGCCAGGGCGCGGCCGGGTCGAGCCGCGCGGCGAGCCCGTCCAGCGTGTCCAGGATGGCGGCCAGCGGCGCGGGCGCCTCGGCCAGCCGCCGCCCGGCCCAGCGCAGGGTGGGCGCGCCCCGGGCCGGTGACGGAAAGGTCGCCAGGCCGTGGGCGGCCACCAGCGCGTACATCCGGTCCTGGGTCGGGCCGATCCACTGCGCGCCGAGGTCGAGCCAGCCGCCGCCGGGCAGCGGCCGGGACAGCGTCCGTCCGCCGACCCGGTCGCGGGCCTCCACCAGGCGTACGGCGCAGCCGGCGGCGGCGAGCGCGAGCGCGGCGGCCAGGCCGGAGAACCCCGCCCCGACCACGACCACCCGGTTGCCGCGCACGGCGCGGGATACCCGGATCCCGCTGGAATTCTCTCCGCCGGCGTGTCGATACCGGGGTGCGCCGTTCGTGTGGAGGGTGGAGGGGCGGCACGGGGCCGCTGCCGGGGGTGAGGAGAAGCGCGTGAAGCAGTACCTGATCAGCATGTACCAGCCGGCCGGCGCCGGCCGGCCGGACCCGGAGTTCCTGGCCGGGGTGATGCGCGAGGTCGACGCCATCGGCCGGGAGTTGCGGGAGGCCGGGTGCTGGGTGTTCGGCAACGGCCTGCACGCCCCGGAGACCGCCACCGTGCTGCGCCCGAAGGGCGACGAGGTGCTCGTCACCGACGGCCCGTATGTCGAGGGCAAGGAGTACCTGGGCGGGTTCACCATCATCACGGCCCCCGACCTCGACGCCGCCCTCGACTGGGGCCGCCGCTACGCCCTGGCCACCACCCTGCCGATCGAGGTGCGCCCGTTCCAGGGCGAGGGATGACCGGCCCCACCGACGTCGAACGGGTCTTCCGCGCGGAGTACGGCCGCGCGGTCGCCGTCCTGGTCCGCCTGCTCGGCGACATCGACCTCGCCGAGGAGGCGGTCCAGGAGGCGTTCGCCGCCGCGGTCGACCGGTGGGCCGTCGACGGCCCACCGCCGAGCCCGGCCGGCTGGATCATCACCACCGCCCGGAACCGGGCGATCGACCGGCGCCGCCGCGAGGCGTCCCGCGCCGACCGGCACGCCCAGGCCGCCCTCCTGTACGCCGCCGAGCCGCCCGCCGAGGAGGGTCCCGTGCGCGACGACCGGCTCCGACTGATCTTCACCTGCTGCCACCCGGCGCTCGGCCCGGCGGCCCGGGTCGCGCTGACCCTGCGCCTGCTCGGCGGGCTGAGCACCGCCGAGATCGCGAGGGCGTTCCTGGTGCCGGAGCCGACCATGGCGCAGCGCCTGGTCCGGGCCAAGGCGAAGATCCGGGACGCCGGCATCCCGTACCGGGTGCCCCGGGACGCCGACCTGCCCGACCGGCTGCGCGCCGTGCTGGCCGTGGTCTACCTGATCTTCACGGAGGGGCACACCGCCAGCGCGGGGGAGCGGCTGGTCCGCGACGAGCTGTGCGACGAGGCGATCCGGCTGGGCCGGCTGCTCGCCAACCTCATGCCGGACGAGCCGGAGGTGCTCGGCCTGCTCGCGCTCATGCTGCTCACCGACGCCCGGCGGGGCGCGCGGACCGGGCCGGACGGGGCGCTCGTGCCGCTCGGCGCGCAGGACCGGAGCCGGTGGGACCGCGCGCTGATCGCCGAGGGGCAGGCCCTCGTGCGGCGCTGCCTGCGGCGGGACCGCGCTGGCCCGTACCAGATCCAGGCCGCGATCAACGCGGTGCACAGCGACGCGGCGACCGCCGCGGACACCGACTGGCGGCAGATCCTCGCCCTCTACGACCAGCTGCGGGCGCACGCGCCCGGGCCGGTGGTGGCGCTGCACCGGGCCGTCGCGCTGGCCGAGGTGGCCGGCCCGGCCACCGCGCTGGCCGAGGTCGACGGGCTGGACCTGGCCGGCTACCACGTGCTGCACGCCGTCCGCGCCGACCTGCTGCGCCGCCTCGACCGGCCGGCCGAGGCGGCGACCGCGTACGACGCGGCGATCGCGCGCACCGACAACGCCGTCGAGCGGGAGTTCCTCCGCCGCTCCCGCGACCTGCTGAGGAGCCACCCGTGAGCGCACCGGAGATCCTGGTCGACGGGCTCGCCTTCGGCGAGTCGCCCCGCTGGCACGACGGGCGGCTCTGGCTGGCCGACTGGGGCGCCGGGGAGGTGCTCACCGTCGACGCGGCGGGCCGGACCGAGGTGGTCGTCCGGGTCGACGGGCTGCCGGTCTGCTTCGACTGGCTGCCGGACGGGCGGCTGCTGCTGGTGGCCGGCGGCGCCGGGCGGCTGCTGCGCCGGGAACCCGACGGCGCGTTGCGCACCCACGCCGACCTGGCCGCGCTCGTCCCGCACCCGTGGAACGAGGTGGTCACCGACGCCCGGGGCAACGCCTACGTCAACACCATCGGCTTCGACTTCCCCGCCGGGGACTACCGGCCGGGGGCCGTGGCCCTGGTCCCGCCCGACGGCGCCGCCCGGCTGGTCGCCGGCGATCTCGCCTTCCCCAACGGCATGGTGCTCACCCCGGACGGGGGCACCCTGATCGTCGCCGAGTCGTACGCCGGCCGGCTCACGGCGTACGACGTGGCGGCCGACGGGTCGCTCGGCGGCCGGCGGGTCTGGGCGGCGGTGCCGGACTCCGCGCCGGACGGCATCTGCCTCGACGCCGCCGGAGCCGTCTGGTACGGCGACGTGCCGAACCGGTGCGCCGTCCGCGTCGCCGAGGGCGGGCGGGTGCTCGACCGGATCGACCTGGACCGGGGCTGCTTCGCCTGCGCGCTCGGCGGCCCGGACGGGCGCACCCTCCACCTCGTCGCCACACAGTGGAGCCCCGCGGCGCTCTCCGGTGGCCCGCGCACCGGCCAGGTCCGGACCCTGCGGGCACCCGCCCCGGCCGCGGCCTGAGCACGGCACACCTGCCCGGCGGGTGCAGATCCGGCGCGCCCGGAATCGTGATCGCGTCGATACCGCCACGGCCCTCGGGAGGCATTGACGAACCTCCGCCGAAAAGTACACTCCCGGTGTAATAAGTTTCCCGCTTCGCCCGAGCCGCACCGCGCACCCCCGACGCCGCGTCCTCTCCCGAGGTGAAGATGTCCCCACCCCCCACTCCCGCGGACGGCATCGACCTGGCGCTGCAGGGTGTCGGCGTCCGGTTCGGCGGGCTTGTCGCCCTCGACGACGTCTCCCTGCGGGTCCCGCCCGGCCGGATCGTCGGCGTGATCGGTCCCAACGGCGCCGGGAAGACCACCCTGTTCAACGTGGTCTGCGGCTTCGTCCCGCCGACCAGCGGATCGCTCACCCTGGACGGTCGCCCGTTCCGGCCCCGCCCGCACCGGCTGACCCGGCTCGGCATCGCCCGCACGCTCCAGGGCGTCGGCCTGTTCCCCGGGCTCACCGTGCTGGAGAACGTGGTGGCCGGCGCCAGCAACGCGGCCCGGGCCGGCTTCGCCACCGCCCTGTTCGGCCTGCCCCGCAGCGACCGCGACGAGCGGCGGCTGCGCCAGGAGGCCCTCGACCTCCTCGCCGAGCTGGGCGTCGCCGCGCACGCCGGCGCGGCCCCCGCCACCCTGCCGTACGCGGTGCGCAAGCGGGTCGCCCTGGCCCGTGCCCTGATCGCCCGGCCCCGCCTGCTCCTGCTCGACGAGCCGGCCGGCGGGCTGGGCGCCGACGACGTCGACGAGCTGGCCGAGCTGGTCCGCACCCTGCCCGAGCGGGCCGGCGGCGCGTGCTCGGTGATGCTCGTCGAGCACCACATGGACCTGGTCATGGCCGTCTGCCAGGAGCTGGTGGTGCTCGACTTCGGCCGGGTGATCGCCGCCGGCACCCCCGACGAGGTCCGCGACGACCCGCTGGTCACCGAGGCGTACCTCGGCGCCGACGTGCCGGCCGAGGCCGCGGGGGCCGGGTCGTGACCGCCGTGCTGGAGGTCGAGGCGGTCAGCGCCGGCTACGGGCCGGTGCCGGTGCTGCGGGACGTGACGTTCGAGGTGCCCGCCGGGACCATCGCCGCCGTGCTCGGCGCCAACGGGGCCGGCAAGACCACCCTGCTGCGTACCCTGTCGGGCCTGCTCCGGCCCACCGGCGGCCGGGTCCGCTTCGACGGCGCCGACCTGCGCGGCGTCCGCGTCGAACGGCTGGTCCGGCGCGGCCTGGCGCACGTCCCCGAGGGGCGGGGCGTGGTGGCCGAGCTGACCGTGGAGGAGAACCTGCGCCTCGGCGGCCTCTGGCGCAGCGACCGGGTCGACGCCCGCCGGGCCCAGGACGAGGTGTACGAACTGTTCCCGCCCCTGGCCCGCCGGCGGCGCCACGCCGGGCACCAGCTCTCCGGCGGGGAGCGGCAGATGCTCGCCCTCGGCCGGGCGCTGATCGCCCGGCCGCGGCTGCTGCTGCTCGACGAGCCGTCGCTCGGCCTGGCCCCCAAGGTGACCGCGCAGATCATGGCGCTGCTGCGCCGGCTCTGCGACGAGCGGGGGCTGACCGTCCTGCTGGTCGAGCAGAACGTGCGCAGCGCCCTCTCGGTCGCCGACCAGGGCGTCGTGATGTCGCTCGGCCGCGTGGTGACCGCCGCCCCGGCGGGGCGGCTGCGCGACGACGACCAGCTCCGGCACGCGTACCTCGGGTTCTGACGGCCCGGCGAGCAGGAAGGATCCGCATTGGACCGGTTCTTGTTCCTCACCTTCGGCGGGCTGTCCACCGGCGCGGTCTACGCCGCGTTCGCCCTCGCCCTGGTGCTCATCTGGCGGGCCGCCCGGCTGGTCAACTTCGCCCAGGGCGCGATGGCCGTGGCCACCGCGTACGTCGGCTACGCGGTGGCCTCCGCGACCGGCTCCTACTGGCTGGGCCTGGGCGCGGCCGTGCTCGCCGGCCTGCTCCTGGGCGCGCTGGTCGAGCGGGTGCTGATGCGCTTCGTCGGGCACGCCAACCCGCTCAACGAGGTGATCGTGGCGCTCGGCCTGGTGCTGCTCATCCAGGCGGTGCTCGGCATGGTCTTCGGCAACGGCTACCGGCCGGCCGCCGCCCCGTTCGACACCGACGCGCTCACCCTCGGCGGGGTCGCCGCGCTGTCGCCCTACGACCTGTGGGTGCTCGGCGCGGTGCTGGTGGTCGTGGTGCTGCTCGCGCTGCTGTTCACCCGCACGCCGATCGGCCTGCGGATGCGGGCCGCCGCGTTCGCCCCCGAGGTGTCCCGGCTGCTCGGCGTCGACGTGAGCCGGATGCTCACCCTCGGCTGGGCCCTCGCCGCCGCGGTCGGCGCGCTCGCCGGCATGCTGGTCGTCCCCACCGGCCTGGGGCTGCACCCGCATGCCATGGACCTGGTCTTCGTGGTCGCGTTCACCGCCGCCGTGGTCGGCGGCCTGGACAGCCCGGCCGGTGCGGTGGTCGGCGGCCTGCTGGTCGGCCTGATCCTCTCGTACGTCACCGGCTACCTGGGCCCGGACACCACCCCGCTGGCCGTCCTGGTGCTGCTGCTGGCCGTCCTCCTGGTCCGCCCCGGCGGGCTGTTCTCCAGCGCGAAGGCGAGGCACGTGTGACCGCCACCCGCCCCTCCGCCCGGTCCGGGGTGGACCGGCCCGCCGGGCCGTCGCCGCTGCGCCGGCTGCTACCCGGTGCGCCGGCCACCGCCGGCCCGCGCGGGTCGACCCTGCTGCGCCACCTGGCCGGGGCGGTGCTCGCCGGCGCCCTGGTCGTGCTGCTCACCAACCAGCTCCCGCCCTACCAGAACCTCCAGGTGGCCCGGGTCTGCGCGTTCCTCTGCGTCACCGCCGGCTACACGGTGCTGGTCGGGCTCAACGGCCAGCTCTCCCTCGGGCACGGCGCGCTCATGGCCACCGGCGCCTACACGGTGGCGCTGGTGCAGCGGGCGTTCGACGAGCGGGGCGTGCAGGGGCGGTGGATCCTGCCGCTGTCGCTGCTGGCCGCCGTCGCGGCGACCGCCCTGGCCGGGCTGGTCATCGGGCTGGCCGCCGCCCGGCTGCGCGGGCCGTACCTGGCCGGCGTGACCCTCGCCGTGGCGACGCTCGTGCCGGCCGTCAGCACGATCTTCACCGGGGTGTTCAACGGCGAGCAGGGGCTGCGCTTCCCGGCGGAGACCCCGCCGGCGTTCCTGGGCGCCTACTTCCAGCCGGAACGGTGGCTGGCCTGGATCGCGCTGCTCGCCGCGCTGCTGACCGTGCTGCTCCTGGCCAACCTGGTGCGCAGCCGGTTCGGCCGGTCGCTGCGCGCCGTGCGGGACGACGAGGTGGCCGCCCGGCTCGCCGGCATCCACGTGGCCCGCACCCAGGTGCTCGCCTTCGTGGTCAGCGCCGGCTGCGCCGGCCTCGGCGGCGGCGTGTACGCGGTTCTCACCGCCACCGTCGCGCCGGGCAAGTTCCCGCTGGAGCTGTCGCTGTTCCTGCTCATGGCCATCGTGATCGGCGGGCTGGGCAGCCTGGCCGGCGCGGTCTGGGGCGCGGTGCTGCTGGTCACGCTCCAGGACCTGCCGAGCCTGCTCACCGAGACGTTCAGCCTGTCGGGCGGCCTGGCCCAACGGCTGGAGGGCAACCTCGCGCTGGCCGTGTTCGGCCTCATCCTCATCGTCGTCATGCTCGCCGCCCCGGGCGGGCTGCACGGCGCCGTCCGCACCGTCGCCGCCCGGCTGCGCGCCCGCCGACGCGTGCCGGAGGACTGAGCCACCCCGGTTCCACCCACCCGTTCGCACCGCCGCACCGGATTGGAGAACCATGCGTCCCACCACCCGCCGCATACTCGCGGCCGCCACCGGCCTCGCCCTGCTGGCCGTCGTGCCGGCCTGCGCCGACGACGCGAAGCAGGCCGCCGAGAACGTCCCCGGCGTCACCGACACCGAGGTCGTCATCGGCACCCACCAGCCGCTCACCGGTCCCGCCGCGCCCGGGTACTCGAAGATCTCCGCCGCCACGAAGGCGTACTTCGAGCACGTCAACAGCAAGGGCGGGGTGAACGGCCGGAAGATCGTCTACAAGGTCATGGACGACGGCTACAACCCCGCCAACACCGAGAACGTGGTCCGCAAGCTGGTGCTCGACGACAAGGTCTTCGCGCTCCTCGGCGGGCTGGGCACCCCGACCCACACCAACGTGCTGGAGTTCGTCAAGACCCAGAAGGTGCCCGACCTGTTCGTCTCCTCCGGCAGCCGGAACTGGAACCAGCCCGACAAGTACCCGACCACCTTCGGCTGGCAGCCCGACTACACGGTCGAGGGCAAGATCCTGGCCACCTGGGTGAAGCAGCAGTTCCCCGGCGCGAAGGTCTGCCACTTCGGGCAGAACGACGACTTCGGGCGGGACTCGCTGGCCGGGGTCGAGAAGGTCCTCGGCGCGGTGGCGGCGAAGCAGACCTACACCACGACCAACCAGCAGGTCGGCCCGGCCATCGGGGCGCTCAAGGCAGCCGGCTGCCAGGTGGTGATCTCGGCGAGCATCCCGGGCTTCACCGCGCTCGCCATGGGGCAGGCCGCCGGGCAGGGTTTCCGGGCGCAGTGGGTGGTGTCCAACGTGGGCGCCGACTACACCACCCTGTCGAACCAGCTCGGCGACAAGAAGGTGATCCTCGAAGGCATGGTGGCCGACAACTACCTGCCCATGGTGGGTGACACGGCGAACCCGTGGATCCAGGAGTTCACCAAGATCCACCAGAAGTACAACGCGGCCAACCCGATCGACGGCAACGCGATCTACGGCTACTCCATGGCGTACACCTTCGTGCAGGCGCTGCTCGCCGCCGGCAAGGACCCGACCCGGGAGAAGCTGGTCGAGGCGGTCGGCAAGGGCGGCTTCCGGGGGCCCGGGCTCACCCCGTTCCGGTACAGCGGCGACGTGCACGCCGGGTACAGCGGGGTGCGGCTGAACAAGGTGCAGAACGGCGCGCAGGCGTACTTCGGCCCCACGTACACCACGGACGATGGCGACGCCCCGGTCACCGAGTACACCGAGCCGCCGACCACCCCGCCGGCGGACGCCATCCCGACGACCTGACCAGGCGCCGGGCGGCCGTCACCGCGGTGACGGCCGCCCGGCGACGCGCACGTAGAGTGCAGCATTCCGGCGTGACGCCACCGGGGCGGGCGGGTGACGCCGGCCAGGAGCTACGCACAGGGGGCGGACGCATGATCGAGGTGGACGCCGACGTGCCGGCGCGGGTGGACGGCCGGTCGGCGCGGGCCGAGCGGACCCGGGCCGCCATCGTCGAGGCGCACCTGGCGCTCATCGACGAGGGCGACCTGCGGCCCACCGGGGAGCGGATCGCCGAGCGCGCCGGGGTGTCCCTGCGCACCCTGTGGACCAACTTCAAGGACATGGAGACCCTGTTCGCCGCGACCGGGCGGCTGGTCGGGGAGCGGCTGGACGCGCTCTGGCGGCCGATCCCGCCCGAGCTGCCGCTCACCCGGCGGATCGCCGAGTTCTGCGACCAGCGGGCCGAGATGCTGGAGGTGTTGGCCCCCTCGGCGCGCGCCTCGGCGCTGCGGGAGCCGTTCTCCCCGCAGTTGCGGCGCAACCGGGAGGCGGCCATCGCCCGGGTCCGCCACGAGACCGAGTTGGCCTTCGAGCCGGAGCTGGCGCACGCCGGACCGGGGCGCGAGCAGTTGCTGGACGCGCTGACCGTGGCCTGCACCTGGGCGGCCTGGGCCATGATGCGCGACGCCATGGGCCTCGACGTGGCGGCGGCCCGGGCCACGCTGGCCCGCACCATCGGCGCGCTGCTGGTCGACGCGATCGCCGCCGGCCTGCGCTGACCCGCACCCTTCGGGCAGGCGGACGTAGGTCTCCGCCAGGCTGGTCGCGTACGCGCGGGATGTCGCCACGTAGCGCAGCGTCGAGACCTGGGCGCCGTCTCCAGCCGGGCCCGCAGCTCCGCCCAGATCCACGCGTCAGGCCAGGCGTCGATGTCCTCGTCGGGCGCGACCTGGACGTAGAGCCGGGAGACCTCCGGCGACCGCGCCTCCGGCCACAGCAGCACGGTGCGCCTCGCCGCCCCCGGCGAGGTGCGGCTTGACGCGGCCCCCCGACGGGCGCAGCCAACCCGAACAGGTTGACGTCGACCGCCGGCTGCGGGCCCAGGTCGGGGTCGAGGTGCTGGGCTACGACGCCGGGCACTCGGGATATCGAGGACGTCTCCACAAGTGCTTACGTCGGCGCTACAGTCGTCCGTCTGTAATGAGGGCATGGATCAGACGGCACTCCGATCAGCCCCGCCCCGCCGCACGCGCCGAACCATGCTCGTCGGCCTGGCGATCCTCGGCCTGGCGGTCGTGGCGTTCGCCGTACGGCGGCCGCTCCTGATGGCCGCTCCGCGGTGCCTGGCCGGCCGGTGGCACGGCTGCTACGACACGGTGAACGGTGTGCTGCTCATGATGCTGGTGGGGCTGCCGTTGGCCACGCTGGTGGCGTTGGCTCTCGCGCACAGTCGGCGTGCCGCCGGCGTCACATCGGCGTGGCGGATGTCGCTGGCCGAGGTGGGCATGGTCTACGGCACCGTGCCGTTCGTATGGATGACCATGATGCCGGGCCCGGGGGCCGGCTTCGTTCCCGGTCGGGTGAGCCTGGTCCCGCTGCGGGATCTCGTCACGATGGGGCCCGTCGGGATCGGCGGCAACCTGCTGATCTTCGCAGCGCTCGGGTTCTTCGCCCCGATACGGTTCGCGGCGCTGGCGTCCGTGCCGCGGATCCTGGCGCTCGCGGCAGGCTGCTCGGTCCTGGTCGAAACCGCACAGTACGTGCTGCGGCTGGATCGGGTGTCCTCTGTCGATGACGTGCTGGTCAACGCCGCCGGAGCCGTGCTGGCCGGGCTGGCGTCGCGCCGCTGGTGGCGCACACCGGCGCATCTCGGGGCAGGGCTACGCGAGCGTCGACCAGGAGCTGAAGGAGGGCCTACGCCCGCTGGCCGCCCCGATCCACGGTGAGAACGGCCCGGCCGCGGTGAACGTGTCGGCGCATGCCGGCCGCGGCCCGTCCGACGTGATCCGCCGGGAGCTGCTGGAGACGGCCACGCGGATCGAGGAAGATCGGCGCGGCGGCCAGACCGCCCGTGATCAGTCGCGCAGCGTCCGCAGGATGCGGGCCAGGTCGGCCCGGTCACTGTCGCTGAGGTCGCCGAAGAAGCGTTCCGCCTCGGCGGCCCGGGCGGCGCGGATCGCCGCGCTGATCCGAGTGCCCTCATCGGTGAGCCCGACCAGTGTGGCCCGCCGGTCGGCGGGATCGGGCTGACGCGCCACGAGCCCGCGCTCCTCGAGGTCGTCGACCACCTCCGTGGCCGAGCGGGGCGCGATGCGCAGGTGCTCGGCGAGCGCGCTGAGCCGGACCGCGCCGTGCCGCATGAGCACGGCGAGCGCCCGGGCGTGCCCCGGGTTGATCTCCCAGGGTTCGAGGGTGCGCTTGGACTGGTGGCGCAGCCGCCGGGCCACGGCCCAGAACGTCTCGGCCAGGCTCTCCTCGTCGCTGCCGGTCACCGGAATACGGTAGCAGCACATGCTGTTGTTACCTCATGATGAGGTAACCTCAGCAATACGCCCGACGAAAGAGAGCACCCCCTTGGACGGATTCCGAGACGGCCGCGGTGGCGGCCGGACCACCGTGACCCCCGCCGAGAAGACGCAGGCCCGCCAGGTGTCGCTGCGACGGATCGGCGGCCTCTTCACCGCCCACCGCGGCCCCCTCGCCGCCGTGGTGGCGATCATCGTGGCGTCCTCCGTGATCGCGATGGCGTCGCCGTTCCTGCTGCGTACCGTGATCGACCGGGCCCTCCCGGAGCGCGACCTCACCCTGCTGGCCTGGCTGGTCGCGGGCATGGTCGGCGTCGCCGCGGTGACCGCCGTGCTCGGCGTGGCACAGACCTGGATCTCCACCCGCGTGGGCCAGGAGGTCATGCACCGGCTGCGCACCGACGTGTTCACCCACCTCCAGCGCCAGTCGATCGGCTTCTTCGTCCGCACCCGCACCGGCGAGGTGCAGTCGCGGATCACCAACGACATCGGCGGCATGCAGGCCGTGGTCACCTCCACGGCCACCTCGATCGCCGCCAACCTCACCACCGTCATCGCCACCGTGATCGCCATGGTCGCGCTGAGCTGGCGGCTCACCCTCGTCTCGGTGGTCGTGCTGCCGCCCGCCATCTGGCTGACCCGGCGGGTCGCCCGGCTGCGCCGGGAGATCACCGCCCACCGCCAGCGTGAGCTGGCCGACCTCAACGTCACCATCGAGGAGGGGCTGTCGATCAGCGGCGTGCAGCTCGCCAAGACCCTCGGCGCCGGCGCGACCCTGGTCGACCGGTTCACGACCTCGTCGGCCCGCCTCGTCGACCTGGAACTTCGCTCGGAGCTGGCCGGCCGCTGGCGGATGGCCTCGATGACGGTGATCTTCGCGGCCATCCCGGCCGTCATCTACCTCGGCGCCGGCCTGCCCGGCACCGCCGGCACGCTCACCATCGGCACCCTGGTCGCCTTCACGGCCCTCCAGGGCAACCTGTTCCGGCCGCTCATGGGCCTGCTCAACGTCGGCGTCTCGCTGACCGCCTCGATGGCGCTGTTCGCCCGGATCTTCGAATACCTCGACCTGCCCGTCGAGGTGGCCGACCCGGAGCGGCCGGTGGCCCTCGACCCGGCCCGGGTGCGCGGACACCTGCGCTTCTCCGACGTCACCTTCAGCTACCCGGGCAGCGACACCGCCGCCGTGGCCGGCGTGAGCCTCGACGTCCCGGCCGGCACGAGCCTGGCCCTCGTGGGCGAGACCGGCTCCGGCAAGAGCACCCTCGCCGCGCTGATCAGCCGGCTGCACGACCCCGACGCCGGCCGCATCACCATCGACGGCGTCGACCTGCGCGACCTGCGCCTGGCCGACCTGGCCGCCGTCGTGGGCGTGGTCAGCCAGGAGACCTACCTGCTGCACGCCACCGTGCGGGACAACCTCCGGTACGCCCGCCCGGACGCCACCGACGCCGACATCGAGGCCGCCGCCCGCGCCGCGCAGATCCACGACCTGATCGCCGCGCTCCCCGACGGGTACGACACGGTGGTCGGCTCCCGCGGCCACCGGTTCTCCGGCGGCGAGAAGCAGCGCCTGGCCATCGCCCGGACGCTGCTGCGCGACCCGCGGATCCTCGTGCTGGACGAGGCGACCAGCGCGCTGGACACCGAGACCGAGCGCGCCGTGCAGCGGGCCTTCGACGAGCTGGCCCGCGGGCGCACCGTGATCACCATCGCGCACCGCCTCTCCACCGTCCGCGACGCCGACCAGATCGCTGTGCTTGACCACGGCCGGATCGTCGAGTCCGGCACCCACGACACCCTGCTGGGCCGCCGCGGCCGCTACGCCGCCCTGGCCGCCTGACCCGCTCCCGAAAACCTGATCTGCAAGACGTGATTTCCACGTCCCTGATCGCTACAGTGGCGCGATGCGGAACGGAGTGCAGGCCCAGGTGCCCGTGCTGTACGTCGCGGACGCCGACGCCGCCCGAGGGTTCTACGAGCTGTTCGGCTACACCCAGCAGCGAACCGGCGGCGACGGCGACTCCCGCTGGTGCCACCTCCAGTGCGGAGACCTGACCCTGCTGCTGGGCGCGGTGACGCCGCGCCTGGTCACCGTCGAACTGCCGCTGCTCATCTACCTCTACGTCGACGACCTCGCCGCGACGACGGACCGCCTCACCGCCGCCGGGTTCGCCGTCGAGCGGGTCGGCCACCCCGCGCACGCCCCCGGCGGCGAGTGCCGCACCACCGATCCCGACGGCAACACCGTGCTGTACGGGCAGCGCCGGGCCGTGCCCGCGCAGGCGCACGCCGAGCGCACCGGCACCGAGGCCCGGTTCTCCCTGATCCGCGAGGCCGCCGAGGCGGCCGCCCGGCGTGGTGGCGCCCCGGCCCGCTGCCAGATCGGCGGCCCTCGCGGTGAGCCCTGTCCGGAGCCGGCCGAGGTGAAGCTCGCCGACTCGTGGGGCGACACGGTCTGGGGCTGCCTGGCCCACGCCGACGAGGCCCTGCTCAACGCCCGGGGCGCGTTTCTGGCCACCGAGGACGCGACGGGGCTGGCCGCGTTCCTGGGCATGCGGCACCCCCAGCCGGACGCCACCGCGCACAGCTGAGCTGCTGGTAGGAAAGTTTTGTCCAGGCATCCATGCCTGTAGCTATTTGCCTTGCCGGAGGCGGCCAATTAGCATCGATCCTCATCATTGATGCGAAGAGGGGGACCGATGTCCGTATCGTTCACCACCGCCCGGTGGCGCATCTTTGCCCTGCTCGCGGTGGCCGTCATCGTCGGAGCGCTGACGGGAGTGCAGCCCGCGCAGGCTGCCCGCCCGGGCTTCCGGATGCCGTTCCTGTGCGGCCAGACGTGGCAGGGCAACAACTGGAACGGCCACAGCCCCGCCCACTCCATCGACTGGAACCACTACGACGCGAACGGTTCCCCCGACGACCTCGGCCGCCGGGTGGTCGCCAGCGCCGGCGGCACCGTGCTGGGGTCCTACTACTCGACCACCACCGGCTACGGCCACACCATCGTCATCGGGCACGGTGACGGTTGGCGTACCCGCTACGCCCACCTCAGCGAGCGGCTGGTCGCCACGGGCGACGCCGTGAACCGGGGCACCGTCATCGGCAAGGTCGGCGCCTCGTCGGCGAAGTACGACCTCAGCCCACACCTGCACTACGAGCAGATCCACAACGGCAGCGTCGTCGTCTCGGTCGTCCAGGGCGTCACCTGGTCCGACTACCTCAAGCGCAACCAGACCAGCACCAACAACTGCTGAACCGGCGGCTCAGGCCTCGGGCGGCCGGGGGTTGTCCGGGTCGCCCGGCGCCGGCGTGGTCTCGCCCGGCTGCGCCGACGCCGGCCGTTGCCCAGGAGCGGGATGCGGGGCGGGCGGCGGGAAGGGTTCAAGCGGGGTGAACTGCTCCACCGGGGAGTCCGGCCGGGGACCTCGCCGCGCGCTCCTCGCTCCGGCCTCCCGTTGGCGCGACGGATGCTCCTCCCGGAGCGCCTCCGGCATGCCGGCCGTGGGCACGGCACCGTCGTCCCGCGTCTTCGCCGGCCGGCGTTTTCGCTCTTCCTCGGCGTACTCCGCGCGCCGGCGCTCAAGGTCGCGCTTCCACTCCAGGGCGATGCGCTTGTCCCAGTACGGCTGGAGCAGCTTGCGGACCGGCTCGTCCAAGTGGACGGACACGTCCGGCTCGCAGGTGAACGTGACGTCGCCGCGCTCGTATCCCCAGGGAAGGGCGTCGTCGCCGGTCATCGCACCCTCCAGCGCGTCCGTTAGCTCACGCGGGCGATCCGGCGGGATCTCCGCGGCGCACCGGACCGCGATGCGCCGCAGCCGTTGCATGGCTTGGGGCTGGAAGTAGTCGACGTACCAGCCGAAGAGTTCCGGCCGCGCGTCGCCGGAGGACCAGGTGAAGGTGGCGCGGACGACAAAGTGGTAGACCTGTCCCTGCGCCGGCACGACCAGGGTCGGGGACACCCGCCGGTCGACGAGCGACACCGGCGGAGGCTCGGGCCCCTGGTCCGGCCAGCGCAACTGGTTCAGGATGGGCCGGGCCGCCGTCCACAACCGCTTCGCCCCGTCCCGCGTGGTCGTCCAGAGTTCCCGCGCGCGGGCGAGCCACCGCTTCCACCGGTCCGGCGCCGGCTCCGGGCGGTCCGGGACCTGCCCGCTCGCCGGGGCTTCGCCGGTGTCGGCCGCTGGGCTGGTGTCGTCCGCCTCGCCGTCGTGGTCGCTGGGCGTCCCGGTCATCGCACCCCTCTCCGGTCGAGCAGCCGCGCGTCGCCCGGCCGTTCGGTTACGCGGCCGGTGCGGTCGGGTGAGGGGTGTGCGGAGACGCCCGTCGGCGCTTCCGCCGTCCCACGCTAACAAGCCGGCACGGCGGCGGACGGCAGCCGCGCGGGCGGCGGGGCGGGCCGAGGGGCGCCGGCGGGGCTCCGTCGGGGCTGACCGCCCGGTGCCGGCGGAGGTGCATCGACCTTGCGCAGGCCGGCGAGCTGGACGAAGACCTCGCGCCGGTCGACCGCCTGGCCGCGCCGGTCGAGGACGTAGCCGGTCAGCCAGACCCAGCCGGTGTACGCCGGCCGGGGGCAGACCGAAACGACCCGGAAGGTCAGGGCGCGGTCGCCCGCGAACTGCACCGAGGCGCCTCCGTCGATCCGCAGCAGGTCGCCGGGCTCGGGGCGCACCGCTACCAGTGGCCCTGGTTCGGTGGCCGGCACTCCCCGGCGTGCCCGGCCTGCCAGTCGCGCAGTGCCCGCCGGAGCCGGCCGTTCTCCTCGCCGAGCAGGCGTATCCACCGGTGCAGATCGCTCAGCTCGTCGGCGACCAGGGCCTGGAACTCGCGTACCTGATCGGGGTCGACGCCGCGACGGCGAGGGTCGAACGTGCGGATCCGCGCCTCGTGCGCGGTCAACCGGGCCGGGAAGCCGGTCCCGTAGGGCTGACCGGATCGATACACCTGGGCCACGACGGTCCTTTCCTGACAGGGGAGGCGGGGTGTCGTTGCGTGATCGAATTGGCATGCCACGCAGGGGGAGTCATGCCGATCACCGCCGATTACATCCGCATCGCAGACGAGATCGTCGCCGACATCAGAGCCAACAAGCTCAAGCCGGGGGACAAGCTGCCCTCGATCGCGCAGCTTGCCGCGATGCACAAGGTCAGCCCTTCGACGGTCAAGCAGACGTACGTGCGGCTTGAGGCCCTGCGAGTGATCTGGCGGCACCAGGGCAAGGGCATCTTCGTGAACGATCCGAAGCTCTGGATGCGCGAGCCCTGACGGCTGCGACCGTCCGAAACGCCGACTTTTCAGGGGTGGCGGAAGCGATCAAGGTCATGCACGCTTACCGGTGTGCGGACCTTCGTCGGAGTGACGGACGAGAAGTGGTACCGGTTTCTGGCCGCGCGACCCGGCCTGACAGAGGTCAACTTCTGGCGGCCTTCGGGCGGGGGGTTTCGTGCGCTCACCCCCGGTGAACCCTTCTTCTTCAAGGCGCACTACCCACTCAATCGGATAGTCGGCGGAGGCTTCTTCAGCGGCTTCACTCAGCTGACGATTTCCGAGGCGTGGGAGCTGTTCGGTGAAGCCAACGGCGTGG
Source organism: Micromonospora sp. AMSO31t (assembly GCF_008868175.1). GTDB lineage: Bacteria > Actinomycetota > Actinomycetes > Mycobacteriales > Micromonosporaceae > Micromonospora. The sequence continues at coordinate 10,817 of NZ_WBKT01000050.1, read as the reverse complement.
CCAGCCTGGACGAGATGCGCCGGAGCGTCGGTCGTTACCGCAAGCAGCCGATCGGACTGGACGAGGACCCCACCATCGGCTGCATATTTGTCCGGGACAGTGTCTTCTTCCCCGACGATTCGACTGTCGATCCACCTCCGGGGTTCGCCTCCAACGTGGTCCAGGGGAAGACCTACGACCTGGCCGAACCGTCCGTGGCCGGGTACTTCGACCTCTTGCTGCACCGTCTGTTGGGCGTGACCCTCGAACTGGATACCAGCACGCCCTGGCACCGACCTGGACCGGTGTACGGTGACCCGCGTCTCGTGCCGCAGCGCCTTGGTCAGCAGTCGTTCAAGGCCGTGATCCTCGGTGCCTACGCCCGGCGCTGCGCCATCACCGGGAACAAGGTCCAGCCTGTGTTGCAAGCGGCACACATTCGGCCGCTGCCACAGGGTGGAGAGCACCGGATCGACAACGGCCTCCTGCTCAAGTCGGATGTCCACATCCTCTTCGATCGGGGATACCTGGGGGTCGACCCGAAGTACCGATTGATGGTCAGCCCTCGATTGCGGAGCGAGTTCGGAAACGGCGACCAGTTCTACGCCAAGGCCGGCATGCCCATTGCTGTGCCGGAGCAGCGGAGTGACAGGCCCAGAGCCGAGTTCCTCGAGTGGCACTTGGACACGGTCTTCAAGGCCGCCTGATCTGCGCTGGATGATCGCCCTTCGCCTGTCCTCGCTCCAGCACCTGCGCTGGCGGCGGCATCGACGCAGCGCAATCTATGGATGTTCGGCTGGTGTCGGTGGTCCACTCGGGCTGGTCGGATGGCAGGACGGACATCGCCGTTCGACGAAGGAGGGACCGTGCGCACACCATCGCGTGCGACGACGGGGGCCACCGCGCTGCTACTCGCGGCCGGAATGGTCCTGACCGCGGGAGCTGGCGGTCAGGCGGCACCCCGGGACGAGATCCCGACCCAGGCGCAGCCCGGCCACCTGCCGGGAGACCGCCACGACACCAAGACGAAGGACAACCGGAAGGGGCGTACCGCGCCGACCGACCGCCAGCAGGACCTGGCCGCGGCGCTCAGCGCCCGGGTCCGCTGGACCGACTTCGGTACGCCCGCCCTCCTCACGGCGACGGGCCGGCCGCTGGCCACCGGGCTGCCCGCCGACCCGGCCGCCGCGGCGCGGGCGTACGTGGCCGCGAACCGGGACGTGCTGGGGCTGACCGCCGAGGGCGCCGCCGCCCTGGAGCAGTTGACTGTCGCGCCGATGGGGGACGGCGCCACCGTGCTGTTCCGGCAGCGCTTCGGTGACCTGCCCGCCGCGGTCGACGGCGTGCTGGCCGTCGGCGTCCGCGACGGGAAGGTGTGGCACGTCAGCTCGTCGCTGGCCCGGGACGGCGGGGCGCCCGCTCCGGCAACGATCAGCGCCGACGAGGCGCGCCGGGCCGCGGCAGCCGACGCCGGTCTGACCGGGCCGACGATCCTGCGTACCTCGCTGGTCGCGGTGCCGACCGCGGACCGGGGGCCGCGGTCGGCGTACGAGGTGGTTCTCGGCGCAGATGTCACCGGTGCGGACCCGGCGGCCTTCGCCACCTACGTGGACGCCCGCGACGGCAGCGTGCTGGTCCGTGAGGACCTGGTCGACCACGACGTGGACAACCCGTCGTGGGAGGTCTTCCCGAACTCCCCGCCGGTCGACAAGTCCTCCACCGACACCCGCGTGCGCTGGTGCGCCGCGCCGGCGGCGGGCTGCGCCGAGGTGGTCGGCGTGCCCGGGCAACCCGCGTGGGACGCGGATCCGGCCACCGGAACGTCCACCACCACGACGAACGGCAACAACGCGATCGCCGTGCAGAACTGGTTCAGCAACGACCCGTTCAGCGTGGGCACCGAGACGGCGACCCCGCGCCCCGACCGGAACTACGCGTACCCGTGGACCAACGAGTGGTACGAGCAGCAGTGCAGCCCGGACGCCTTCACCTCGCCCCAGGCCAACGACATCGACGCGGCGCGGGCGAACCTGTTCGCCATGCACAACCGGATGCACGACTGGTCCTACCACCTGGGCTTCACCGAGGCGACCTGGAACATGCAGCGGGACAATCTCGGCCGCGGTGGTCTGGCCAGCGACCCGGAGCAGGGAAACGCGCAGGCCGGCGGCGTGAGCGGCGGCCCGCCGACCTTCGCCGCCCGCAACAACGCCAACCAGATCACCCCGCCGGACGGCATCGCACCGACCACCAACATGTACCTGTGGCAGCCGAGCGCCGGCTCGTTCTACGCGCCCTGTGTGGACGGCGACTTCGACATGTCGGTCATCGCCCACGAGTACGGCCACGCCGTCAGCGGCCGGATGATCGCCGGCCCGAACGCCGGGGTCAGCTCTCCGCAGGGGATGAGCGAGAGCTGGTCGGACCAGCTCGCCATGGAATACCTCTACGAGCACGGGTACGCGGCGCCGGGCCGGCGCGGCTTCACCATCGGCGAGTACACGACCGGCGACCCCCGGGCCGGCATCCGCAACTACAACATGAGCGCCAGCCCGCTCAACTACAGCGCCATCGACTACGACTTCGTCGGCCTCCAGGTGCACGCGTCCGGTGAGGTCTGGAGCGCCACGAACGTGGACATCCGGGCGGCCATGATGCGCCGCTACGGCGCCGGGAACGCGGCCCTGCAGAAGTCGTGCGCGGACGGGGCGACGCCGGTGACCGCGTGCCCGGGCAACCGGCGGTGGATCCAGCTCGTCTTCGACTCGTTCCTGCTCATGGCGGTCAGCCAGGTCAGCATGGTCGATGCCCGGGACGCCATGCTCGCGGCCGACCGGATCCGCTTCGGCGGCGCCAACCAGGACCTGCTCTGGAACGCCTTCGCCGCCCGGGGTCTCGGTGAGGCGGCGGCCAGCGTGGGCAACGCCGACGCCGACCCGACGCCCGGCTTCACCTCGCCGCACGCCAGGGAGGGAACCCTGCGGTTCACGTCGGAGGGCGACCACGGGGTCGTGCCGGGCGCGCAACTCTTCGTCGGCCGCTACCAGGCGCGGGCCGTGCCGGTCGCGGACACCGACGCGGCGACCCCGGTGACCGACCGGGTGAGCCTGGTGCCCGGGACGTACGAGTTCGTCGTCCGGGCGCCGGGTTACGGGCACCGCCGGATCGGTCCGGTCACGGTCCGGGCCGGGCAGGTCCGCGAGCTGGAGGTGCAGCTGCGCCGGAACCTGGCCTCCACCAGCGCCGGCGCGGCGGTCAGCGGCGACGGGATCAACCTCGCGAGGATCGCCGACGACGACGAGGCCACCAACTGGGCCTCGCTCGGCACGCCGGTGGCCGGGCGGCAGGTCACCGTCGACCTGGCCGGTGGCACCCAGCAGGTCCGCCGGGTGCAGGTCAGCGCCATGCCGCGTCCGCCGGTCGCCGGTGACCCGGACGCCGGCACGCAGAGCCGGTTCTCCGCGCTGCGGCAGTTCCGGGTGCTGGCATGCGAAGCGAAGAAGCAGGTGACCTGTGCCGATTCCGCCGACTTCCGGGTGGTTTACACGAGCCCGGCGGACGCCTTCCCGTCGGTGGCGCCCCGGCCCCGGGCACCCGAACTGATCATGCGGTCGTTCGACATCCCGCGGACGAAGGCGACGCACCTGCGCGTCGAGGTGCTGACCAACCAGTGCACCGGCGCGCCGGCGTACGCCGGTGAGCAGGACGCCGACCCGCGGGCGGCGACCGACTGCGCCACGGCCAGCCCGCAGGCGCAGAACGTGCGGATCGCCGAGTTCCAGGCATTCGCGCAGTAGGCGAGGTGGGTGCGGGCGGGCCGAGCCCGCCCGCACCCCTTGGGATCGGCTGCTGACCGGCCCGGGCCGGGCGGTCCCGCGGGGCCGCCGGGCCGGGGTCGATCATCCAGCGTTCACCCGACATTCGGGGCACGGTCGCCGCGCGGGGCCTGTACGTCGGGAAGGATCACCGCCAGACTGGGCGCGATCGGACAACGACACCGATCGATATAGTCGCCCAGTTCAGGGAGGACCCCTTGACCACTCTCGCGACCCCGCTCCGCTCCACCGGCGCCCGGGTACGCCGGGCGCTCGGCGCGTGCGCCCTGCTCACCGCGCTGGTCGCCGCCGCGCTCGTCGGCCCGCCGGCGGCCTCCACCCGGCTCGCCGAGCCGGCACAGGCCGCCGTCTACAGCTCCTGCACGATGACCCGCTGCGCGGACGCCCGCACGGCGCGCTCGGGTTGGTCCGCGAAGAGCTTCCCGACCAGCCGCGGCTGGTACTCCTGGAGTGGCGGCCTGTGCAACTTCGCGGGCGGCCGGTTCTACAACTACGAGGGTCAGCTGCCCACCAACGCCACCTACTACGAGTACGACGTCTACCCGCGCGCCTGCAATGCCGCGCGGGACGCGTACCGGATCGTGGTCAACAAGAGCACCGGGGCCACCTGGTTCTCGCCCGACCACTACGCCAACTTCTACCGGCTCTGAACGACGTCGGAGCGGGTCGGGCCGGCGAGCCCGGCCCGCGCCGACCGGAAAGGATCAACCGATGGGCGCAGCGTCCCCGCAGCCGCCGGCCTGGCTCGCGTTCGACGCCGGACCGGAGGCCGAGGCGACCGGCGTGACCCTGGCCGGGGCGGACGCCCGGATCCGGGCCGGCCTGCACGAGGCGCTGGCGGCGGCCCTGCCCCTGCCGGCCTGGTTCGGGCGCAACTGGGACGCGCTCGCCGACGCGCTGGCCGACCGGCTCGACGCCGGCCCACTGACCCTCGTCGTGCGGGACGCGGCGGACCTGCTCGCCGACGAGCCGCCGGCCCACCTCGGCACCCTCCTCGACGTGCTCGGCGCGGTCGCGGCCGGCGGCCACCACTCGCTGCGCGTGGTGCTGCGCGACCACCCCGACCGGCTGGCCGCGCTGCGGACCCGGATCGCCGCCGCCCTGGGCGGCCGGGTCGGCGCCCCACCCACCGACACCGACTGACGGGCTCACTCGGGCGAGGGAGCCGCACGCCACGTCGCCGGTCTGGCGGGGTCCATCGGCTCGGGGTGCCGCCACCTCGCCGAGCTGGCCACCCCGGCAGCGAGGCCGGATCGACGGTCAGTTCGGCTGGTCGAGGATCGCGCTGAACCGCTCCTCGGCCAGGTCGAGCTGGGCGAAGATGTGCCGCTTCACCGGCAGGGACAGCGGCGTGTCCGGCCGGGCGATGAGGTCGCGGAAGACGGGCACCAGCGGCCGGTACTTGGCCGCCGAGCGGGCCACCTTCGGTCCGACCGTGTGGATCACGCCCACCCCGTTGTCGGTGAAGTCCGACACCTTGATCACCCGCGCCCAGGGCTCCCGGTCGAGGCTCGCCGCCACGTGCTCCCGGTACTGGACGTGCCGGTCGCGCCCCGGGTCGTACGCCGGGTTGGTCACCGCGCCGACGAGCCGGGCGACCCGCGGGCCGAACCGCGCGGCCAGGGCGGCCAGCGCCGCCGGCGTGGGGTCGCCGATGGCGGCTCCGGGTCGCTGCGGGGCGTCGGACGCGCCGAGCTGACGCTGTCGTAGCGCCTCGGGGCCCGCCAGCTCCGCCGGGTGGTCCTCGACGGCGTCGTGCAGCAGGCCCGCGACGATCACGTCCACGTCCCGCACCTGGTAGTGGTGCATCATCCGGATCGCCACCCGGAGCAGGTGGTTCAGGTACGGCTCACGCACCCGCCGGTCCTCCCGGTGCAGCTCGGCGGCGAGGTCGAGGGCGGCGGTGAGCCGCTCCCGGGCGGGCTCGTCGAACGCCTCGACCTCCAGCCGGAAGCGGGCCAGCAGGCCCGGTTCGCCGTGGATCTCGGTGATCGCGTGCATCGGCATGGTCGCCAGGTAGGCCGGGAACTCCATGCGTCCCTTATAGCTGATCTTCGCTAGGAAGCGTGGTCCCGGTCGGCCTCCCGACGGTGACTGGTCAGCTGCCGGTCAGCCGTTTGACCAGCCGGACCGTGGTGCCCTCCGCGGTGCCGACGATGCTGACCTCGTCCATCACCCGAGTCATGATCATCCGTCCCCGGCCCCGGTCGGTGTCGTCCCCGCGGGCGTCGGCCCGCCAGCCGCCGTGGTCGCGTACCTCGATCACCAGGTGGTCGTCGCGCAGCTCGGCGCGGAGCGTGGTGATCCCCTCGGGCGTGAAGCGGTAGCCGTGTTCGATGGCGTTGGCGCACGCCTCGCCGGTGGCGATCAGCGCCGTCTCGACGTCCCAGTCGCTCACCCCGTGGGCGTGCAGCCAGCCCCGCAGCCGCTCCCGGGTGGGGGCGAGCCGCGCCGGGTCGGCGGGCAGGTCGACGGTGAACACCGGGGCCGTCCCGGCCGGGTCGTCGCCTGGCACCAGCCCGGCGGCTGTCCCACCCTCCACGTCCGGCCCCCCGTCCCGCGCACGTCCCGGGCCTGGGCGCTCGCCGTCACCGTCCCGTCCTGTCCGTCATTGTCCCCGGAAGGGCCCGCCGGTATTCCTCGACCCGGCGGTTCATCCGACCGCGTGCCCGGAGACCGCCGGAGCCGGCGCGGCGCCGCCCCGCCGCGGGTCACAATCAGCGGGTGGACCGGGTGCTGGACCTGCTGGTGGCGCTGCCGCCCGTGCTGGTGCTGGCCCTGGTGTTCCTGCTGCCGGCGCTGGAGGCGTCGACCTTCCTCGGGCTGGTCGTGCCGGGCGAGATCGCCGTACTGGTCGGCGGGGTGCTCGCCCACGAGGGACGCCTGCCGCTCTGGGCGGTGATCCTCGCGGCGGTCGCCGGTGCGGCCGTCGGCGACCAGGTCGGCTACCTGGTGGGCCGCCGGTACGGCCGGCGGCTGCTGGCCCGGGCGCCGCAGCGGCTCGTCCGCTCGGGGGAGCTGTCGCGGGCGCTGGGGCTGGTCCGCCGCCGGGGCGCCGCCGCCGTGGTGCTCGGCCGGTGGGCGGCGGCGCTGCGCGCCCTGGTTCCCGGGCTGGCCGGACTGAGCGGCATCCCGCGCCGCGCGTTCACCGTGGCGAACCTGGCCGGGGGCGCGCTCTGGGCGGTGACCGTGGCGCTGCTCGGCTACCTGGCCGGGGCGTCGTTCCGGCTCCTGGAGCGGCGGCTGGGCTGGGGCGGCGAGGCGCTGCTCGCCGTGGTGGTGCTCGTGGTGGCGGTGCGGCTGGTCCAGGCCCGGCGGACCGCCCGCCGCGAACGGGCGGGCACCGCCCGGCCCCGCTGACCGCCGGACCGGGCCGGCGCACCCGCGGCAGATCCCCCGCCTCGCGGCCCTCGTGGCCGGTCAGGGCTGAGCCGGTCAGGCCGGGGCGGGGCCGAGGCTGTCCCGGTGGACCAGCTCGGCGGGGAGGGTCTCCACGCGGTCGCGGCCGCCGGGCGCGTCCAGCGCCAGGGTCATGGCGCGCGCACCCAGCTCGGCCAGCGGCAGCCGGATCGTGGTCAGCGCCGGGGTCACGTCGGCGGCGATCGGCATGTCGTCGAAGCCGACCACCGAGACCTCCGCCGGCACCCGCACGCCGCGGGCGCGCAGCAGGTTGAGCGCGCCGACGGCCATCGAGTCGTTCATCGCCACGATCGCGGTCAGCCCGGGCGCGGCGTCCAGCAGCTCGGCGGCAGCCCGGGACCCGCCGTCGCGGGTGAAGTCCGCGTACCGGATCCGCGCCTCCGGCAGCGCCTCGCCCAGGCCGGCGGCCAGCCCGGCGAGCCGGTCGCACGTCGTGGTGAGGACGCGCGGGCCGGCCAGCACGCCGACCGACCGGTGGCCGAGCCGGCGCAGCTCCACGCCGAGCAGGCGGCCGCCCTCCTCGTTGGCCGGCAGCACGGCGTCGCCCCGGTGCCGGTGCCGGCCGATCACCGCGACCCGCCCGCCGGTCGCCGCGTACGCGGCGAGCCGCTCGTCGAGCACTGCGTTGACCGTGGGGTCGTGGTAGCCGGAGCCGGCCAGCACGATGGCGGCGACCTGCTGGGCGCGGAGCAGGTCGACGTACTCCACCTCCCGCTCGGGGTCGCGGTAGCTGTTGCAGATGATGACGAGCCGCCCCCGCTCGGTGGCGACCCGTTGCAGCCCCCGGGTCACCTCGGCGAAGTAGGGGTCGGAGACGTCGTGCACCACCACGCCGACCACGCTGCGCTGCGGCCGGGCCAGCAGCTGGGCGTGCGCGTTCGGCACGTACCGCAGCTCGGCCACGGCCTTCAGCACCCGCGCGCGCAGCTCGTCGGCGACCGGCTTGCTGCTGCCGTTGATGACCCGCGACGCGGTCGCGGGGGAGACGCCCGCCCGGCGGGCGACATCGGCCAACGTCGCCATGCGCACCCCCTCGCACACCCGGTGGCCGAGAGGCTACCGCAGCGCCGCCGGGAAAGCCGTGCCCCGATCGGCGGAGGCGGCGCTCACCGGGCGCGCGCGGTGGGGCGGGAGGTGGTCGCGGTCGTGCGGACGGCCTTGACGATGGCGGGGATCGAACCGATCAGCAGGACCAGCGCCCAGATCAGCGCGACCACGGCGAACACCACGGCGCCCAGGTCGTCGGTGATGCTGACCAGGATCCTCGGCACGAGCTGGTGCAGGAACTCCAGCACCAGCGTGCACAGCAGCGTGGTCAGCGCCAGCAGCACGAGGCCCTTGTTCTGCAGGAAGCGCGGCTGGGCGAGCAGCAGCAGCGCCGCCCAGACCAGCTTGAGCAGCAGCACCAGGCCGAGCAGCACGGCCGCGTCGCCGACCGGGAAGAACCCCCACACCGCCAGGTACGCCAGCGTGCCGAACGGCGCGGCCAGGAACAGCGACACCATCACGGTCAGCTCGACGAACGCGACAATCAGCAGGACCAGCGACGCGAGCAGCAGCAGGATCGAGAAGACGAGGGTGGCCACGCCCTGCACCCGGCCCTGGATCCGGTCCGGCACCACGAGGCTCAGGCTGAACAGCCCGGTGGTCCACAGCGCCACCACGTCGATGAGCGCCAGGTGGCCGGTGCCCCGGCCGGACGGCTCGGTCACCGTGCCGACCTCACCCAGGTCGACGCCGAGCTGCCCGGCGCTGTCCCGCAGCGCGCCGCCGGCGTCCCCGCCGCCGGTGAGCGCCGCCGCGCCCAGCTCCAGCCCCACGACCAGCGCGATGGCGAGCAGCGCCAGCAGCAGGAACGGTTTGCGCAGCTCACCCATGACACGCCTCCCCACCGGCCGGTGCCGGCCGGCCCGGCCCGCGTCCGGTCAGGACCGGGCGACGGTGACCACGCATCCGCCACCTCCCGGGCATCGCAGGGCGATCTCGGTCTCCCCGTCCACCGCCACCTTCGCCACCGCCGTGCCGTCGTCGCCGGGCGTCACCTCGTCGGTGACCGTGACGTCGGCGTCGCCCGGCGCCGGGGCGCTCACCACGAACGGCGCCCCGCTGCGCAGCACCAGGCTGCGCAGGCCGCCCGGGTCGGCCACCCGCAGCCGGCAGGCGATGCCGAAGCCGACCACCACGCCCTCGGCGGACGGGCTCGGGTCGGCGGCCGGCGGCAGGCACGCCACGGTCACCGTCGCCGGGTCCACCGTGCCGGCGTCCCCGCCGAACCGGGCCAGCCAGCCGGGCCCGGCGGCCGGGTCGCCCCGGTCGTGCCGGCCACCGCCCACCGCCACCACGTAGAGCACCACGAGCAGCCCGGCGAGGGCCGCCAGCAGCACCTTCTGCCGCCCGCTCACGGCTGGAGGAGCTGGGTGAACCGGATCTGGTCGACCCCGGCGAAGTACCGGTCGGTGCCCTGCGTCCGGCTCACCGCCACCAGGGTCAGCTTGTGCGGGCCCCGGGCCAGTTCCACGGTGCCCACGTCCACGAAGTCGGTGCGCACCACCGTCGGGGTGAAGCCGAAGAAGGTGTCGCCGACCTGCCGGCCGTCCACCAGCCAGATGGTGTTCGCGTAGTCGAACGACGTGGTGCGCACGGTGGACAGGCGCCAGGTGCCGTCGGCGGGCAGGTCGACCGAGACGGTCACCCGGTCGCCCACGGCCCGGCCCTGGAAGAAGAGCTGGGCGTCGCCGGACCAGACCACCTCGCAGCAGTTCGGCTGGGCCTCCACCCGCGCGGCCGCCGCCGTGGTCGACTGCACCGCCGCCCCGGAGACCAGGGTCTCCGCCTCGACGGTCACCACCTGGGCCCGCGGCGGGGGCGGCGGGTCCCCACCGCGGGTCACCAGCCAGACCACCACGCCGGCCACCACGAGCACCAGCGCCGCCGCGGCGGCCAGCCACGGCCACGGCGCGCGCTTCGGGGGTACGACCGCCCGCACGTCGTACGTCACCCGGCCGCTGGACCGGGAACTCTCCTCGGGCGCGGTGTTCGCCGAGTACGCGAACCCGGTCATGTCGTAGCGCCGGGGCGGGGTGCCGGGCGGCACGGCGAGCCGGACGAGGAACGACACCGAGCCCTGCCCGGGCACCACCCGCTGCGGCTCGGCCACGGTGAACCAGCCACGCTGGCTGCCCTCGCCGGGCGCGACGTCGAAGACCACGGTGTCCGGCGCCTCGCCCGGGTTGGAGACGGTGAAGGTCAGCTCGCCGCAGTTGCGGGCGTCCAGGGTGAACTGCTCGGCGGCGGCGACGACGGCCCATTCGGTGGTCATGACGGCTCCTCTGACGGCTGCTCGTGGGGTGCGGGGGACGGCACGCGGGCCCGGCCGACCGCGGGGACCGACGCCACCCCGGTGGCCGCACCCTCCGGTCCGTGGCTGTCGGCGTCGGCGGCTGGCGTACCTGGCGGTGTGGGGGTTCTTCCCGGTCGGCGACGCGGCCGTGCTGCTCGGCCTGGTGCTGCTGCTCAAGCTGGTCTGGGCGGCGCTGCTGCTGCTCGCCCAGCTGCGCTTCCTGCAGAACAAGGGCCTCGTGC
>NZ_WBKT01000049.1 GCF_008868175.1 Micromonospora sp. AMSO31t | reverse complement strand
TGCGCTGACCGGGGCGCCGGCCGCCGGGCCGGTTTCCCGAAAACCGCCCGGTCGGGCGGGAATGTGGCGTCTGATCGGTCGTGGCCGCAGCGTGCCTCGGCGCGCTGTCACCTCGACCGGGAGTGCGCGTGCTCGTCCTGCTGATCCTGCACCTGGTGGCGGCCCTGTCCGCCCCGCTGCTGGTCCGCCGGTGGGGCCCCCGCGCCTGCCTGCTGGTCGCGCTCGCCCCGGCCGCCACCTTCGCGTGGGCGGTGGCGCACACCGGGGCGGTCCGTGGGGGCGGGGCGGTCGTCGAGACGTATCCGTGGGTCCCCCAGCTCCAGCTCGACGTGGCGCTGCGGGTCACCACCCTGTCCTGGCTGATGCTGCTGCTGGTCGGCGGCGTGGGCGCGCTGGTGCTGGTCTACTCCGCCCGCTACTTCCATGCCGGCTCGGCCGGCCTGGCCCGGTTCGCGGCCGTCATGGTGGCCTTCGCCGGGGCGATGCTCGGCCTGGTCGTCTCCGACGACCTGCTGCTGCTCTACGTCTTCTGGGAGTTGACCACGGTCTTCTCCTACCTGCTGATCGGCCACAGCACCGAGCGGCGGTCCAGCCGGTGGGCCGCCGCCCAGGCCCTGACCGTCACCACCCTGGGCGGGCTGGCCATGCTGGTCGGCTTCCTGCTGCTCGGCCACCACGTCGGCAGCTACCGCTGGTCCGTCGTCACGGCCGCGCCGCTGCCCGGCGGCGGCTACGTCGTGGGCGCCGTGCTGCTCGTCCTCGCCGGCGCGCTCGCGAAGTCCGCGGTGTTCCCCTTCACCTCGTGGCTGCCGGTGGCGATGGCGGCTCCCACCCCGGTCAGCGCCTACCTGCACGCGGCGGCCATGGTGAAGGCCGGCGTGTTCCTCATCGGGCTGCTCGGCCCGGCGCTCGCGCCGGCCGGGCCGTGGCGTCCGGTCACCGTGGTCGCCGGGCTGGTCACCCTGGTCGCCGGGGGCTGGGCGGCGCTGCGGCAGACCGACCTCAAGCTGTTGCTGGCGTACGGGACGGTCAGCCAGCTCGGCCTGCTCACCGTGGTGCTCGGCGCGGGCACCCCGAAGGCGGCCCTCGCCGGCGTCGCCATGCTGCTGGCGCACGCGCTGTTCAAGGCGGCGCTGTTCCTCGTCGTCGGCATCCTCGACCACAGCGCCGGCAGCCGGGACCTGCGCGACCTGTCCGGCGTGGGACGGGGCGCCCCGGTGCTCACCACGGTCGCCGCGCTGGCCGCCGCCTCGATGGCCGGAGTGCCACCGCTGCTCGGCTTCGTGGCGAAGGAGGCGGTGCTCGGCGCGTTCACCGGGCGGCCGGTGGTGCTCGCCGTGCTGGTGGCCGGGAGCGCGCTGACCGTCGCGTACAGCATCCGGTTCCTCTGGGGCGCGTTCGCGACCCGGCCGGGCGTGCCCGTGACCGACGTGGAGCGCCCGCCCGCCGCGATGCTCGTACCCCCGGCCCTCCTCGCCGTCGCCGGGTTCGCCGCCGGTCCGGCCGCCGGCTGGCTGGGCGGGCTGCTCCGCCCGTACGCCGAGCTGTTCGGCCCGGTCGAGGAGAAACTGGCGCTCTGGCACGGACCGACCGCGGCGCTCGGCCTCTCCGCCGTGGTGCTCGCCGGCGGGGTCGTGCTGCACCTGGTCCGCGGCCCGCTCACCCCGGCGCTGGTGCGGCTCCGCGCGCCGGTCGGCGGTAACCAGGGGTACGAGTGGATCACGCACCGGTTCGACCGGTTCGCCATCGAGGTCACCGGCGCCACCCAGCGCGGCGCCCTGCCGCAGTACCTGGGCACCGTGCTCGTCGTCCTCGTGCTGGTGCCCGGCGGCGCCATGCTGGCCACCCGGCCGTGGCGCACCGGGATCGCCGTCTGGGACAACCCGACCCAGCTCGTGGTCTGCGTGGTGATCGCGGTGGCCGCGCTGCTCGCGGTGGGCGCCCGGCGCCGGCTCACCGCCATGCTGCTGGTGGGCGTCACCGGCTACGGCACCGCCATGATGTTCGTCCTCTACGGCGCGCCCGACGTGGCGCTCACCCAGTTCCTCGTGGAGACCGCCACCATCGCCGTCTTCGTGCTGGTGCTGCGCCGACTGCCGGAACGCTTCTCGGCCCGCCCGCTGCGCCGCAGCCGCTGGGTACGCCGGGGCATCGGGGTGGCCGCCGGCGTGGTCATGGCCGGCCTGGCGCTGGCCGCGGCGGGCGCGCGGCGTACCCCGTCGATCTCGGCGGCGTTCCCCGACCTGGCCGTGGCGCAGGGGCACGGCCGCAACGTGGTCAACGTGACCCTGGTCGACATCCGGGCCTGGGACACCATGGGGGAGATCGCCGTGCTGGTGGTGACCGCGACCGGGGTGGCCAGCCTGATCTTCGAGCGGTCCCGCACCGGGCCCCGGCCGCGCCGACCCGCCCCGGTCCGGTCCCGCCGCGACCGGCGGACGGTCTGGCTGCGCGGCGGGGCGACCCTGCACGAGCGCCGCCGCTCGATCGTCTTCGAGGTGGTCACCCGGCTGATCTTCCACACGGTGCTGCTCTTCTCGCTGTTCCTGCTCTTCTCCGGGCACAACTCCCCGGGCGGCGGCTTCTCCGGCGGGCTGGTCGCCGGGCTCGCGCTGACCGTCCGCTACCTGGCCGGCGGCCGGTACGAACTGGCCGAGGCGGCGCCGGTCGGCGCCGGCACCGTGCTCGGCGCGGGCCTGGCCGTCTCGGTCGGCGGCGGCGCGCTCGGGCTGCTCGTCGCCGGCCAGGTGCTGGAGAGCGTGAAGGTCAACCTCTGGCTGCCGCTGGTCGGCGACTTCTACCTGGTCACGTCGCTCTTCTTCGACATCGGCGTCTACCTCATCGTGGTCGGGCTGGTGCTGGACATCCTGCGCAGCCTCGGCGCCGAGGTGGACCGGCACGTCGAGGCGGCCGGCGAGCCGGCCCGCGGGCTGGCCGTGCAGCGCGAGGGGGAGGCGCCGTGAGGGCGCCGCGAGCGTCCCGGCCGGGGGTGCCCCGGTGAGCCGGGGCGCGGCCGGGCCAACCCTGGTGCTGGTGATCGCTGTCGGCGTGCTCGTGGCCACCGGGGTCACGCTGCTGCTGGAGCGGAGCCTGACCCGGATCCTGCTCGGCGTCATCCTGCTCGGCAACGGGGTGAACCTGCTGATCCTGCTCGGCGGCCGGTCCGGGGCCGCGCCGCTGGTGGGCACCGCGCCGGCCCCGGCGATGAGCGACGCGCTGCCGCAGGCCATGGTGCTCACCGCCGTGGTGATCACGTTCGGGCTGACCGCGTTCCTGCTCGCCGTCGCCTACCGGAGCTGGTATCTGTCCGGCGACGACGAGGTGCAGGACGACCTGGAGGACCGGCAGATCGTCCGGCTCGCCGAGCGCAACGAGGTGCCCACCGCGGACCTCGGCGGCGAGGGGCCGGACAACGACCCGGAGCAGGTGGACCCGGAGCCGGCGCTGCGCCGCCTACGCCGGCGGAGCGAGGACCAGTGAGCGCGAGGAGTGAGCCGGGTCTGCGAGCCCCACAGTCGCGAACGAGGGCCGGCGCATGAGCGCGAGGAGTGAGCCGGGTCTGCGAGCCCCGCAGTCGCGAGCGAAGGCCGGCGCATGATGCCGGCGTTGGTGCCGCTGCCCGTGGTGGTGCCGCTGCTCGGCGCGGCGCTCACCCTGATCCTCACCAACCGGCCCCGGTTGCAGCGGTCGGTCAGCGTGATCGGGCTGGCCACGACCCTGCTCGTGGCGGTGGTGCTGCTGGTCGAGGCGTACCGGCACGGGCCTGTGGTGGTGCGGGTGGGCGGCTGGCCGCCCCCGGTCGGCATCGTGCTGGTCGCCGACCAGTTGGCCGCGCTGATGCTCGTGGTCTCCTCGGCGGTCACCCTCTGCGTGCTGCTCTACTCGATCGGCCAGGGGCGGGGCGAGTCGGGCGAGACGGCGCCGGTGAGCATCTACCACCCGACCTACCTCGTGCTGACCGCCGGCGTGACCAACGCCTTCCTGGCCGGGGACCTGTTCAACCTGTTCGTCGGCTTCGAGATCCTGCTGGCCGCGAGCTTCGTGCTGATCACCCTCGGTGGCACGGAGGTGCGAATCCGCACCGGCTCGACGTACGTGGTGGTCAGCGTCCTGTCGTCGATGATCTTCCTGGCCGCCGTGGGGCTCGTGTACGCGGCCACCGGCACCCTCAACATGGCGCAGCTCGCCGGCCGGCTGGACGCCCTGCCGCCCGGCGTACGCCTGGCGTTGCAGCTCACCCTGCTGCTCGCGTTCGGCATCAAGGCGGCCGTGTTCCCGGTCTCCGCCTGGCTGCCGGACAGCTACCCGACCGCGCCCGCCCCGGTCACCGCGGTGTTCGCCGGCCTGCTCACCAAGGTCGGCGTGTACGCGATCATCCGCACCGAGACGCTGCTCTTCCCCGGCGGCCAGGTGTCCGGCCTGCTCATGGTGGTGGCCGGGCTGACCATGGTGGTCGGGATCCTCGGCGCGGCGGCGCAGTCCGACATGAAGCGGCTCTTCTCCTTCACCCTGGTCAGCCACATCGGCTACATGATCTTCGGGGTGGCGTTGAGCAGCGTCGCGGGCCTGGCCGGGGCCATCTTCTACGTGGTGCACCACATCACCATCCAGACCACCCTCTTCCTGGTCGCCGGCCTGGTCGAGGAGCGCGCGGGCAGCACCGACCTGCGCCGCCTCGGCGGGCTGGCCCGGATCGCCCCGCTGCTCGCTGTGCTCTTCTTCGTCCCGGCCATGAACCTGGCCGGCATCCCGCCGTTCTCCGGCTTCCTGGGCAAGCTCGGCCTGCTCCAGGCCGGCGTGGCGGCCGGCGGGGCGCTGCCCGCCGTGCTCGTCGGGGCGGGCACCCTGACCAGCCTGCTCACCCTCTACGCCGCCTCCCGGGTGTGGAACATCGCGTTCTGGCGGGCGCCCCGGCTGGTCACCGCCGGCCCGCCCGTCCGGCTGCCCGGGCTGATGGTCGGGGCCACCGCGGCCCTCGTGCTGCTCGGGCTGGTGCTCACCCTGGCCGCCGGGCCGCTGTTCCGGGTCACCGCGGACGCCGCGACCGACCTGCGCCAGCGCACCCCGTACGTCCGGGCGGTCCTGCCGTGACCGACGGCCTCCCGGCGGGGCGGGCGGCCGGCGGTGGGGAACCGCCGGGCGGCCCGCCACCGGCCGACCCGGCGCCCGACGCCCCCGTGCCCCCCGTGGGCCGGGGCGGGCGGCGGCGCGACCAGGCCGTCGCGCTCGGCTGGCTGGTCGCCATCTGGGTGCTGCTGTGGGGCGACCTGTCCTGGGGCAACCTGCTCGCCGGCCTGGTGATCGGCGCGGCCGTGCTGCTCTTCTTCCCGCTCCCGCCGGTCACCTTCGGCGGGCGGCTGCGCCCTGGCGCGCTGCTGGTCCTCGCGGTCACCTTCGTCGGTGAACTGGTCACCGCCAGCCTGCACGTCGCCGCCGTCGCGGTGCGCCCCGGCTTCCGCCCCCGCGGCGCGATCATCGCGGTGCCGCTGCGGGTGCGCACCGACCTCAACCTGGCGCTCACCGCCGAGGTGATCTCCCTGGTGCCCGGGACCCTGATCCTCGACGTGGACCGCGACCGCGGGGTGCTCTACGTGCACGTCCTCGACGTCCGCCGCCCGGAGGACCTGACCGCCGGCCGGGATCGGATCCTCGCCGTCGAACGGCGCATCGTCCGCGCCGTGGGCTCCCCCGCCGAGGTACGCCAGCTCAGTCTCGAACCCGTCGATCGGAGGGATCACCCGTGACCGCGCTCCTCGCCCTCGCGCTGACCGTGCTGCTCTCGGTCACCGCGCTGCTCGCCCTGGCCCGGATCTACCGCGGCCCGTCCCTGCTCGACCGGGTCGTCGCCGCCGACCTGCTGCTCTCCACCATGCTCGGCGCCGTGGGCGCGGAGGCGGCGGTGAACGGGCACGCCACCACACTGCCCGTGCTCGTGGTGCTGTCCCTGCTCGGCTTCGTCGGCTCGGTGTCGCTGGTCCGCTTCGCGGTCCGGGAGGAAGTGTGAGCGCGAGGAGTGAGCCGGTTCTGCGAGCCCCGCAGTCGCGAACGAAGGGCGGTGCAGTGAGCGCGAGGAGTGAGCCGGGTCTGCGAGCCCCGCAGTCGCGAACGAAGGCAGTGCAGTGAGCGCGGTCGCGGACTGGCTCGGCGGGGTCTGCCTGCTGGGCGGGGCGCTGCTCAGCCTGGTCGCCGGGATCGGCGTGCTGCGCTTCCCGGACGTGCTGGCCCGGATGCACGCCGCCACCAAGCCGCAGGTGCTCGGCGTGCTGCTGCTCCTCGTGGGCCTCGCGCTGCGCCTGCGTACGCCGTCGGACCTCGGCATGATCGCGCTGGTGGCGGTCTTCCAGCTGGCCACCGCGCCGGTCGCCGCGCAGATGATCGGCCGGGCCGCCTACCGCTCCGGGCGGATCGACCGGAAGCTGCTGGACGTCGACGAGCTGTCCGGCCGGTGAACCGGACAGCGGGGAGGCTTCCAGCACCCTCAGCGAACGTCCAGTCGCCGCCGATAAAATGGCGGCATGATCGACTCGTCTGCCCAGGAGGGCAGCAGTAGCCAGCCGGGTCGTGCCCGGCAACCTCTGGACCCGACGGCCCCGGGAGCCCTGACCCTCCCGTGCTGATCCTCGTCGGACTCGTCCTCATCATCGTGCTCACCGCCGCCACCGGTTACTTCGTGGCCCAGGAGTTCGGTTACGTCGCCGTGGACCGGGGCAAGCTCAAGCAGCTCGCCGACGGTGGCGACCGCGCCGCCGCCCGGGCCCTGGAGGTGACCGGCCGGCTCTCGTTCATGCTGTCCGGAGCCCAGCTCGGCATCACGGTGACCGCCCTGCTGGTCGGTTACGCCGCCGAGCCGTACCTGGGCGCCGGGCTGGCCGACCTGCTCGGCCTGGCCGGTGTCTCCGACGCGGTGGCGCTGCCCCTGTCGGTCGTGCTGGCCCTGCTCATCGCCACCGTCGTGCAGATGGTCCTCGGCGAGCTGGCCCCGAAGAACCTGGCCATCGCCCGCGCCGAGCCGCTCGCCCGGGCACTCGCCCGGTCCACGCTCATGTACCTGCGGATCGCCGGACCGTTGATCACCCTTTTCGACCGGGCTGCCGTGCGGCTGCTCCGCCGGGTCGGCATCGAGCCGATCGAGGAGCTGCCCAGCGGCGCCACCCCCGAGGACCTGGAGCAGATCATCGCCGAGTCCCGGGAGGAGGGGCACCTCGACGCCGAGATGTCCGACCTGCTCGACCGGGGGCTCGACTTCCGGGAGCTCACCGCCGGGGAGGCCATGGTCCCTCGGGTGGACGTGCACACCGTACGGGCCGACGAGCCGGTCAGCCGGGTCGTCGAGCTGCTCGACACGGGGCACTCCCGGTTCCCGGTGCGCGGCGCCGAGGGCGTCGACGACCTGGTCGGCGTGATCGGGATCGCCGACGTGCTCGGGGTGCCGCCGGCCGAGCGGGCGAGCACCCGGGTCGCCGCGGTGGCCGTACCCCCGTTGCTGGTGCCGGAGACGTTGCCGCTGCCGACGGTGCTGGACCGGCTCCGGGTCGGGCACCGCCAGCTCGCCTGCGTGGTCGACGAGTACGGCGGCTTCGCCGGCGTGATCACCCTGGAGGACATCGCCGAGGAGCTGGTCGGGCCGATCCGCGACGAGGACGACCCGCCGGAGCGGGCCCCCGCCCGGCAGGAGGACGGTTCCTGGGTGGTGCCGGCCCGCTGGCGGATCGACGAGGTGGCCGACAGCACCGGCATCGCGCTGCCCGAGGCGCCCGAGTACGACACGCTCTCCGGCCTGGTCATGCGCGAGTTGGGCCGGGTGCCCGAGGTGGGTGACCGGCTGGAGATCGCGCTCGCCGTCGACGGCGACGAGCCGGACGCCGGGCCGCGCGCCCTGGTCGAGGTGCTCGCCGTGGACCGGCACGTGGCCGACTCCGTCAGCCTCCGCACGACGGCGGCCGCGCACGGGGAGGAGGCCGCATGAGCCCCGGGTTCGCGCTCTTCTTCTCCGTGGTGCTCCTGGCGCTCAACGGCTTCTTCGTGGCGGCCGAGTTCGCGCTGGTCGCGTCCAAGCGGTACCGCCTGGAGCAGGCGGCGGCGGGCGGTGGCCGGGCGGCCCGCGCGGCGCTGGACGGCGTCCGCGAGCTGAGCCTCATGCTGGCCGGCGCCCAGCTCGGCATCACCCTGTGCACGCTGGGCCTCGGCGCGCTGGCCGAGCCGGCCATCGAGCACCTGCTCAGCCCGTTGCTGCACGCGGTCGGGCTGCCGGACGCGGTCAGCCACCTGGTCGGGCTGCTCTTCGCCCTGGCGCTGGTGACGTTCCTGCACCTGGTGGTCGGCGAGATGGCCCCGAAGTCCTGGGCGATCACCGACGCGGAGCGTTCGGCCATGCTGCTGGCGCTGCCGTTCCGGGCCTTCGCCCGGGTCGCCCGTCCGGTGCTGTCCGCGCTCAACGCGCTGGCCAACGCCGTGCTGCGGCTGGTCGGTGTCCGGCAGCAGGACCAGCTCGCCCAGGTGCACGGCCCGGACGAGCTGCGCATCCTGCTGGAGCAGTCCCGCGAGCACGGGCTGCTCGGCGCCGAGCAGCACCAGATGCTGACCAGCATGCTGGAGTTGCAGGGCACCACCGTGGCGCAGGTGATGGAGCCGTTCGACCGGATCGTCACGGTCCGCCGGGGCGACGCCGCCGAGCGGATCGAGCAGGTCTCCCGCGACAGCGGCCGGTCCCGGCTCGCCGTCGTCGACACCGGCGGCGAGGTCTGCGGCCTGGTCCACGTCCGCGAGGCGGTCCGCGCGGTCACCACCGGCCGGCCGGCGACCGCCGAGGACCTGATGACCCCGGCGTTCACCCTGCCCGGCGAGGCGTCGGTCACCGAGGCGGTGGCCGCCATGCGGGGCCGGCAGGCCCAGCTGGCGCTGGTCCGCAACGGCGGTGGCCCGACCCGGCCGATCGGCTTCGTCGCGCTGGAGGACCTCCTCGAGGAGGTCATCGGCGAGTTCGACGACGAGACCGACCCGGTGCCGCGCGGCCGCCGGATGCGCTGACGCCCCGTCTCCCGTCCCCACCGGCTGCTTCGGGTGCGTTTGGTGTCGTCCCGGCGACAACAGGCGCACCCGGATCGGCCCGGCCGGGCGCATGGGGGAGCGGGCAGCGGGAAAGCCGGCGGCATGCGGCTGACCGGGGTGTCGTCGGAGTCCGTGTGGACCGGGCTGTCGGTGAGCACCACGCTGCCCAACCCGAGCACCCGCCCCGGCCTGCGCCTCCCCGGCCGGGTCACGCTGGCCGCCGGCGGCGGCGACGTCGCCGTCCGGCACATCCGGCTCGGGCTGGTCGCGCAGGTCGAGCCGGAGGACCCCGAGTCGCCGCACCGGTTGCTGCAGTACCACCAGGTGCCGATCGCCGGCCGGTTCGTGGTGCCGGCCGGGCGGCGGCGGGCCGTCGACTTCGCGATGCCGCTGCCGTGGGAGACCCCGGTGACCATGTTCGGCGGGGTGCCGCTCATGAGCCTGCGCACCGGGTTGCGTACGGAGGTGTCCGTCGACCCGGACCTGGACCAGGGCGCCATGGTGCCGGTCCTCGTCCATCCGCTGCCGATCCAGCAGCACATCCTCGTCGCGCTGGACACCCTCGGCTTCGCCATGCGGCAGGCCGGGCTCCAGCACGGGCGGCTGCCCGGGGTGGACCAGGCGCTCCCGCTCCACCAGCGGCTGGGGTTCTGGGTGGCCCCGCTCTACGCCGGCCCGATCACCGAACTGGAGGTGATCTTCGTGACGAACGCGGCGGGGCTGGAGGTGCTGCTCTGGGTGGACCGCCGGCTCTCCCTGGCCGGGGTGACCCACCAGAGCATCAGCCGGTTCCGGGTCTGGCACGCGGGGGCCGACCGGCGGGACTGGGTGGCCATCGTGGACGGCTGGCTGCGGCACGCCATCGACCGGCACGCCGCGGCCGCCTCGAACGCCGACTGGTCCGCCACGATCCGCGAGTCCGCGCACGTGAGCCGCCCGCCCGACGAGCCGATCGCCCCCGGCTACGGCCTGGGCGGCACCGCGGGCGGCGCGGGCGTGGGCGGCGGCGGGGGCGGCGACGGCACCTGACGCCGGCGCGCCGTCCTCAGACCGAGGCGGTGGCGAGCTTGAGGCTGAAGCCGAGGAAGAGCACGGCGATGGCCGTGGTGCCGGTCGCGGCGAGCCGCCGCCGGCGGTGGAACTGGGCGGCCAGGAAGGTGCCGGTGAGGATCAGCGCGGTCAGGTAGAGCGCGCTGGTCACCTGCGCGATCAGCCCGAGCAGCAGGAACGACAGCGCCGGCCAGGCGTAGCCGGGGTCGACGAACTGGATGAAGAACGAGATGAAGAAGAGGATCGCCTTCGGGTTGAGCAGGCTGATCACCAGCGCCCGCCGGAACGGGTCGCGCACCGCCGCGGGTTCCGCCGCGTCGATGAGCCGCGGCGTGGTGGGGTCGTTGCGGTCGCGCCAGCGCCGCCAGGCGCCGCGCAGCATGGTCAACCCCAGCCACCCGAGGTACGCGGCGCCCGCGTACTTGATCACCAGGAAGAGTGCCGGGTACGCCTTGAGCAGCGACGCCACCCCGGCGGCGGAGAGGATCATCAGCACCGAGTCGCCGACGAACACGCCCCCGGCGGCCCGGTAGCCGGCCGCCACCCCGCGCCGCGCCGCCGTGGACAGCACGAAGAGCGAGTTCGGCCCGGGCAGCAGCACGATGGCCACGGTGCCCAGCACGTACGTCCCGATGTCGGTGATCCCCAGCACGCCGGTCATCATGACGCCACGGGTGTCGCCGAGCGAAGCCGTTCCCGCAGCGTGGCCTGTGCGTTTGGCCACTCCGAGGCGAGCATCGAGTAGAGCGCCGACTCCCGCCAGGTGCCGTCGGCGCGCCGCCGGTTGGCCCGCAGCGTCCCCTCCCGGACGGCGCCGAGCCGTTCGATGGCCCGCTGCGAGCGCTCGTTGAGCGAGCTGGTCTGCCAGGTGACCCGGACGGCGTCGAGTTCCTCGAAGGCCCGGGTGAGCAGCAGCAGCTTGGCCTCGGTGTTGATCCCGGTGCGCCACCAGGGCCGGCCGAGCTGCGTGTAGCCGATCTCGACGGTCCGCAGCTCCGCGTCGGGCTGGTAGTAGGAGGTGGTGCCCACCACGGCCCCGGTCACCGCGCAGCGCTGCACCCAGGGCATCCGCACGCCGCGCCGGTGGGCGTCGAGCGCGGACCGGATCTGGCCGGCCATCTCCTCGGCGCCGCCCGGGCGCGGGCTGCCGACGTGGCGCCAGACCTCCTCGTCGTCGAGGGCGGCGTACAGCTCCTCGGCGTGGGACTCGTCGAGGGGTTCCAGCACGACGTGCTCGCCGCGCAGCACCACCGGCTCCAGCCAGGGCGACGGGGCCGGCCGCAGGTACGCCGGCACGGGCGCGGTGACCCCGGCGGCCGGCTCCGGCACGCCCGCGGTGAGCCGCAGCGGCACCACCCCCGCCCAGTGCGGCAGGTGCAGGTCGGCGGGATCGTCGCCGGCCCCGGCGGCCCGGGCGCGGACCGACACCTCGCGCAGCGGCAGCGCCAGCACGGCGGTCTCGGCCAGCTCGCGCCGGCTCGGCGGGCGGCTGTCCGTGCTGCGTCCGGCGGCCACCTTCTCCACCAGCGCGGTGAGCACGTCGAGCTTCTCCCGCTCGTCGGTCACCAGGCGGGCGGTGCCGTGTGCCACCAGCGACCGGTAGTTGGCGCTGTGGTTGAACTGGGACCGGGCGAAGACGAGCCCGTCGAGCAGCGTGACCGCGACACAGACGGGCAGGCCGGCGTCGTCGCGGGCAGCGAGCAGCGGCCGGCTCCCGGTGGAGCCGTGCAGGTACAGGGTGTCGCCGATCCGCACGTGCAGGGTGGGCAGGACGCGCGGCTCGCCGTCCACGGTGAACCCGAGCGCGCAGTGGTACGCCTCGTCCAGCACGGCGTGCGCGGCGGCTTCGTCATAGCTCATCCGGGCCCGCATGCGGGTGGCGGTGGTCCGCTCGGTCGGGGGGTACATGCGACATCCCACCTTCGTTCTAGTACAATCTCGGAACTGTGGCAGCACGTTATCAGATCAGTGGCTCCTCCTCGGCGGCGATTTCGGCGAGCGTGGAAACCGGCATCCGCGCCGGCGACCTCGCACCGGGCGACGCCCTGCCCGCCGTCCGCGCCCTCGCCACCGCGCTGGCCGTGAGCCCGGCCACCGTCGCGAAGGCGTACCAGGAACTGCGCCAGCGGGGCCTCGTCGTCACCGCCGGCCGGCACGGCACCCGGGTCCGCCCCCGCCCGCCGGTGGCCAGCCGCCGCTCCGCGCTCATGCCGCCGCCGCTGCCCGGCACGCGCAACCTCTCGGCCGGCAACCCGGACAGCCGGCTGCTGCCGCCGCTCGGCCCGCACCTGGCCGCGCTCGCGGCCGAGTTCCGGACCCCTGCCGGCTACGCGGAGAGGGCCGTTCTGCCCGAGCTGGCCGCCGCGGCCCGCGACCGGCTCACCGCCGACGGCGTGCCGGCCGACGAGATCACCGTGACCGGTGGCGCGCTCGACGGCATCGAACGCCTGCTCGCCGCCCACCTGCGCCCCGGCGACGCGGTCGCCGTCGAGGACCCCGGCTGGGCCAACCTGCTCGACCTGCTCGCGGCCCTCGGACTGCGCCCCGTCGGGGTGCCGGTGGACGACGAGGGCCCGACCGCGCCGGGGGTCGGCGCCGCGCTGGCCGCCGGCGCCCGCGCCCTGATCGTCACGAGCCGGGCCCAGAACCCCACCGGCGCCGCCGTCTCCGCGGACCGGGCCGCCGAGCTGCGTACGCTCCTCGCCGGCCGCCCCGACCTGCTGCTGATCGAGGACGACCACGCCGCCGAGCTGGCCCGCGTACCCCTGCACCCGCTCGCCGGGGCGACCCCGGCGTGGGCCTTCGTCCGGTCGGTGAGCAAGCCCTACGGCCCCGACCTGCGGCTCGCGGTGCTCGCCGGCGACGAGGCCACCGTGGCCCGGGTGGCCGGCCGGGCCCGGGTCGGCGCCGGCTGGGTCTCCACCGTGCTGCAACGCCTGGTCCTGGCGCTCTGGCGCGACCCGGCCACCGCCGGCCTGGTGGGCCGCGCGGCGGAGAGCTACGAGCGGCGGCGCGACGGTTTGGTCGGCGCCCTCGCGGCGCGGGGGCTGGCCGCCCACGGGCGGACCGGCATCAACGTCTGGGTGCCGGTGCCCGACGAGACGGTCGCGGTCACCGCCCTGCGGGACGCCGGCTGGTCGGTGGCCCCTGGCGCGCTGAACCGGATCGCCGCCGCGCCCGGCGTGCGGATCACCGTCAGCCGGCTCGACGAGGCCGACCTCGGCCCGCTCGCCGACGCGGTGGCCCGCGCCGTCCGGCCGGCGCCCGCCGGCTTCACCACCTGAGCCGCGGCATGGGCCGGCGGCCCGCGGGTAACCGCGGCCGGGAGGTGCGTGTCATGGCTTCGAACGGATCCCGGACCGGTCTCTGGATCGGCGTGGCGGCGGTCGTGATCATTCTGGTGATCATCGCGATCGCGCTGGCCTCGCGCGGCGGTGGCGGCGGCTCCGGATACTGACGCGGGCGCATCCGGCGTCGGTGCCGAAACCGGTATATAAAGCTGGCATGGCCGAGACCGAGAACGCTCCCGGAGCCCAGGAGTTCATCCCGCCGCAGGCGGACACCATTGACGAGCTGCGCGCCGCCGCGACCGGCTGCCGGGGCTGTGAGCTCTACCGGGACGCCTCGCAGACGGTGTTCGGCCGCGGCGACGAGAGCGCCCGGGTGGTCCTCGTCGGGGAGCAGCCCGGCGACATGGAGGACCAGAAGGGGCTGCCGTTCGTCGGCCCGGCCGGCCGGCTGCTGCGCAAGGCCGTGGACGACGCCGGCATCGACCCCGGCCACATCTACCTCACGAACGCCGTCAAGCACTTCCGCTTCGAACTGCGCGGCAAGCGGCGGATCCACCAGACGCCCGACCGGGTCCACATCACCGCCTGCCGGCCCTGGCTGGTCGCCGAGTTCGCGCGGCTGCACCCGGAGATCGTGGTGGTGCTCGGCGCCACCGCCGCCAAGGCCCTCCTCGGCCCGACCTTCCGCGTCACGAAGCAGCGCGGCGAGCTGCTACCCTGGCCGGCCGCCGCCCAGCACCCGGAGGACTTCGCCCGGGTCCCGGTGGACAGCGCCGGCACGGTCGCCGACGCCCCGGAGGCCCGGCTGCTGGCCACCATCCACCCCTCCGCGGTGCTGCGCGCCGACAACCAGGACGTCGCGTACGACGGGCTCGTCAAGGACCTGAAGGTGGCCGCCCGCGCGCTGCGCTAGTCGCGCCCCTGCCAGGTGCAGAGGCAGACCCGGTTGCCGTCGGCGTCGGCGAGCACCCAGAAGTGCGGTGCCGCCTCGTCGCTCACCAGCGTCCCGCCGGCGGCGAGCGCGGCCTCCATGCGCTGCTTCACCTCCGCCGGGTCCACCCACACGTCGGGGTGCCAGCGCTGGCGGGGCTCGTCGCGGCCGGACTCCTGGAACCACACGGTGGGCAGCGCGCCGGCCGGATCGCGCACCTCGTCACCGAACCCGGGCCCGGCCAGGTGCTCCCCGGCCAGCACCGCCCGCCAGAACGGCAGCACGGCCGCGAAGTCGGGGCTGTCCAGGGCGAGTTCGAGCCGGGACACGCCGGTGTGCGCCGGCGACAGGCCGGCCTCGGCCGCGAGCGCGGAGATGGCCCGGGCCAGCCGGACGTCGCGGTCGGTGACCCCGCGCGCGTCGTGCGACCAGAGCCGCACGTCGACGTGGGTGTAGCGCAGGTCCAGGTCGGGATGGTGGTCCCGCCGCTCGGCCTCGGCGCCGATGGCGTCCACCAGCGACAGTCCGGCGGCGAAGTTCGGCGTACGGATGCGGGTCTGCAGGGCGCCGAGCAGGAAGGTCCACCCGTCCAGGGCGGCGTCGGCGATCTGTGCTCCGGTCAGCGTGCTCATCCCGCCATGCTGGCGTACCCCGGGCTGCTGGACCAGTTCCGCGGCGCCGGAATGGACCTGCGCGGCGGACGGCGCGGGCCGTAGCGTCGGCGCCATGACCGTCGCTGATC
This sequence comes from Micromonospora sp. AMSO31t, assembly GCF_008868175.1. Taxonomy (GTDB): domain Bacteria; phylum Actinomycetota; class Actinomycetes; order Mycobacteriales; family Micromonosporaceae; genus Micromonospora. Next base: position 21,989 of record NZ_WBKT01000049.1, on the reverse strand, counting down.
TTGATTTGTCCGTGCGCAACGCCGCCGCGCTCTGGACGGCCCTCGCCGAGGCCCGAGGTCACGGGCTGGTGCGCCGGCCCGGCTTCCTCGCGGTGACCGGCGACGACCGCACCGGGCTGCGGATCCTGCTGCGCGCCCCGGACCCGGCCCCCGACGACCGGGCCGCGTTGGCCGACCTGGTCCGCCGGCGGGTCGGCCCGGTCACCGTCGAGGACCAGTACGGTTCGGTGGACCTCACCGACCTCGGCCTCACCCCGCGCAGCCTGCCGGTGCTGGTCCGCCGCCCGGCGTCGCCGCCCGACCCGTCCCTGCCGGTGACCCCGGTCGAGCGCCCCGACCAGCTCGACACCGCCGAGGACGTGGTGGTGCGGGGCTTCCCCCTGGAGCCGCTTCAGCCGCGCCGCCCGGGCGAGGCGTTCCCGGCCGCCCTGCTGGACCGCCCCGAGGTGCGGTTCTTCCTGGTCCACTCGGGCGGCGCGCCCGCCGGCGCCTGCCTGACCGTCCGGGACGAGGGCGTCGGTCTCTACTGGATGACCAGCCTGCCGGAACACCGCTCCCGGGGCGTGGGGCGGGCCCTGCTGCACGGCGTCCTCGGCCGGCTCGGCGAGGTGCCGATGACGCTCACCGCCGCGCGCGCCGGCCGCCCGCTCTACGAATCGCTCGGCTTCGTCCCGGTCACCGACGCCACCTGGTGGAGCTGAGCGCGGATCACCTCTGGGCAGCGGGGGTCGGCGGTGCCAGACTGGCCGCCATGGAGCAGCATCTCTACGAGCCCGTCCACCAGGAGTTCCGGGACCTGTGCCGGCAGTTCCTCGCCCGCGAGGCCGTGCCGCACCACGAGCGCTGGGAGGCCGACGGGATCGTCGACCGGGAGGTGTGGCGGAGGGCGGGCGCGGCCGGGCTGCTCGGCATGGACGTGGACCCCGAGCACGGCGGCGGCGGGCAGCGCGACTTCCGGTTCAACGCGGTGCTCGACGAGGAGATCATCGAGGCCGGCTGCACCGGGCTGGGCTTCGGGCTGCACAACGACGTGGTGGGCCCGTACCTGACCGAGCTGACCACCGACGACCAGCGCAAGCGCTGGCTCCCGGGCTTCTGCTCCGGCGACCTGGTCACCGCCATCGCGATGAGCGAGCCGGGCGCGGGCAGCGACCTGGCGGGCATCCGCACGAGCGCGGTCCGCGACGGCGACAGCTGGGTGCTCAACGGGCAGAAGACGTTCATCACCAACGGTGAGCTGGCCGACCTCGTGGTGGTGGTCGCCAAGACCGCCGCCGACCAGGGCGCGCACGGGGTGAGCCTGATCGTGGTGGAGACCGGCACGCCCGGCTTCGCCCGGGGCCGGCGGCTGGCCAAGGTCGGCCTGAAGGCCAACGACACGGCCGAGCTGTTCTTCGACGACTGCCGGGTGCCGGCCGAGAACCTGATCGGCACGGAGAACCACGGCTTCTACCACCTGATGGCCAACCTGCCCCGGGAGCGGCTGAGCATCGCGGTCGCCGCGGTGGCCGCCGCGGAGAAGCTGCTCGCGCTCACCCTCGACTACGCCCGCTCCCGGGAGGCGTTCGGCCGGCCGATCGGGCGGTTCCAGCACAACCGGTTCCTCCTGGCCGAGCTGGACACCGAGGTCACCATCGCGCGGACGTTCGTCAACCACTGCGTGGCCGAGTACAACGCCGGCCGGCTGTCGGTGACCGACGCGGCGAAGGCCAAGTGGTGGACCACCGAGCTGCAGAACCGGGTCGCCGACCGCTGCGTCCAGTTGCACGGCGGCTACGGCTTCATGCTGGAGTACCCGGTGGCGAAGGCCTGGCTGGACAGCCGGGTGCAGACCATCTACGGCGGCACCACCGAGATCATGAAGGAGATCATCGGCCGGGGGCTCGGCCTCTAGCGAAACCGGGTGCCCGCAGCCGGGTCGGGTGCGGGAGGATGGGTCACCCCTTACTCCCAGGAGCATCCGCCATGGCCACCGACCTGACCACGCCGGTCCCGAGCCGGCTCGACGTCGCCCCGATCCAGCGACGCACCGTCCGGCTGCTCGTCCTCACCCAGATCATCGGCGGCATCGGCGTCACCATCGGCATCTCGGTCGGCGCGCTGCTGGCCGCCCGGGTCGCCGGCACCGCCCTGGCCGGGGTGGCGCAGAGCGCCGGGGTGGTCGGCGCCGCGCTGCTCGCCGTGCCGGTCACCCGGATCATGGCGGCGCGCGGGCGGCGGCCGGGGCTGGTCACCGCGTACCTGGTCGGGGCGGTCGGTGGCGTGCTGGTGGTGGTCGCGACCGTGGTCGACCTGGTGCCGCTGCTCTTCGTCGGCATGCTGCTCTTCGGCGGTGGGACCGCGGCCAACCTCCAGGCCCGCTACACGGCCGTGGACCTGGCCGAGCCGGCGCGCCGGGGGCGCCAGCTCTCGCTGGTCGTCTGGGCCACCACCATCGGCGCGGTGGCCGCGCCGAACTTCGCCGCGCTCGCCGACGCCACCACCCGCGGTTGGGGCCTGCCGGCGCTGGCCGGCCCGTTCGCCTTCAGCGCCGTCGCGTTCGTGCTGGCCGCCGTCGTGCTGGCGGTGCTGCTCCGGCCGGACCCGCTGCTCACCGCGCGCCGGCTGGCGGCGGCCGAGACCCCGGCCGACCCGGTCGCGGCGCCGGGTGGGACCGCCCGGCGCCGCGCGGGCATGGTCGCGGCCTGGCGCACGGTACGCGGGCGGCCCGCCGCCCGCCTCGGCATCGCCGCCGTGGCCGTGGGCCACCTCGTGATGGTCGCCGTGATGTCGATGACCCCGGTACGCCTCGGCGAGTCGCACTCCGACGCGGACGTGCTGCGGGTGGTCGGCATCGTGCTCAGCCTGCACATCGCCGGCATGTACGCGCTGTCCCCGCTGGTCGGCTGGCTCACCGACCGGCTGGGCCGGCGCCCGGTGATCCTGGGCGGGGTGGCCCTGCTGCTGGCCGCCTGCGCGGTCGCCGGCACCGCCGGGCACCACACCCCGCTGCTCTCGGTGGGCCTGGCCCTGCTCGGGCTGGGCTGGTCGGGCACCATGGTGGCCGGCTCGACCCTGCTGTCGGAGTCGGTGCCCACCGCCGACCGGCCCGGCGTGCAGGGCCTGTCCGACCTGGTCATGGGGCTGGCCGGGGCGGGCGCGGCGGCGGCGAGCGGGTTTGTCATGCGGGGCGTGGGTTATCCGACCCTGACCCTGCTGGCGGCGATCGCGGTGGTGCCGCTGGTGGCGCTAGCGTTGCGTCCGGCGCCCGTCGAGGCGCCGGACGAGCTCCGGCGCCCTTCGGAGGACCTGCCCGACAAGGAGGAGTGACACGTGCGGCTGACCGACTTCTGGGCGCGGCTGGAGGAGGCGTTCGGGCCGGGCTACGCGGCCAGCATCGCCAGCGACCAGGTGCTGTCCCAGCTCGGCGGGCGGACCGTCGAGCAGGCCCTGGCGGCGGGGGTGGAGACGCACGTGGTGTGGCGCGCGGTCGTCGCCGCGTATCCCGACCGGGTGCCCGCGCGACTACGCTGAGCAGCCTTTTCGCCGGTTCCGCGTGTCGCTTGTCGAGTCGTACACCTGTTCGGCTATTGTCCACAGCGGGGTGCTCGTCCACAGCTCGCGGCCCGTCGGCTGGTTTTCTGTCGGACCCAGCGCCTAGCGTGTCCGCGTGACGCGAAGCTCAGGAAAGACGCCGGCGAAGGCAGGGGTGGCAACGATGGCGGCAGGGCCGGACCGGGAGAAGGCACTCGACCTTGCTCTCGCTCAGATCGACAAGCAGTTCGGCAAGGGTTCGGTGATGCGGCTGGGGGAGCGGCCCGTCGTCCAGACGGCGGTCATCCCGACCAGCTCCATCGCGCTCGACGTGGCGCTCGGCGTGGGCGGCCTGCCCCGCGGCCGGGTCGTGGAGATCTACGGTCCCGAGTCCAGCGGTAAGACCACGGTGGCCCTCCACGCGGTGGCCAACGCGCAGCGGGCCGGCGGCATCGCCGCCTTCATCGACGCCGAGCACGCGCTCGACCCGGAATACGCGAAGGCCCTCGGCGTCGACACCGACGCCCTGCTGGTCTCCCAGCCGGACACCGGCGAGCAGGCGCTGGAGATCGCCGACATGCTGGTCCGCTCCGGCGCGATCGACATCATCGTGATCGACTCGGTCGCGGCCCTGGTGCCGCGCGCCGAGATCGAGGGCGAGATGGGCGACAGCCACGTGGGTCTGCAGGCCCGGCTGATGAGCCAGGCGCTCCGGAAGATCACCGGTGTGCTCAACAACACCGGCACCACGGCGATCTTCATCAACCAGCTCCGCGAGAAGATCGGCGTGATGTTCGGCAGCCCGGAGACCACGACCGGTGGTCGCGCGCTGAAGTTCTACGCCTCGGTCCGGCTCGACGTGCGCCGCATCGAGAGCCTCAAGGACGGCACCGACGTGGTCGGCAACCGCACCCGCGTCAAGGTCGTGAAGAACAAGGTCGCCGCGCCGTTCAAGCAGGCCGAGTTCGACATCATGTACGGCAAGGGCATCTCCCGCGAGGGTTCGCTCATCGACGTGGGCGTGGAGCAGGCGATCATCCGCAAGTCCGGCGCCTGGTACACGTACGACGGTGACCAGCTCGGCCAGGGCAAGGAGAAGGCCCGCGAGTTCCTCCGGGAGAACCCGGACGTGGCGGCCGAGATCGAGAAGAAGATCCTGGAGAAGCTCGGCGTCGGCACCGGCGCGGGCGACGCCGCCGGCGGCCCGGAGCTGCCGCCGGTCGACTTCTGATCCCCGGCTGACCGTGGCAGGACGACGCGCCCGTACGGGGCGGGGCTGGGACGCCAGCCCGCCCCGCACGGGTGACGCCACCACTCCACCCCGGCCGCGCCGTGGCCGCCGGGGCCGGGCCGAGGAGCCCGATACCGAGGCGACCCCCGCGCCGCCCCGCGACGAGGCCGAGGTGGCCCGGGAGATCTGCCTCCGGCAGCTCGCGGTCCGGCCGCGCACCCGTGCCGAGCTGGCCGGCGCCCTGGCGAAGCGGGGCATCTCCGAGGAGGTCGCCGACCAGGTCCTCGACCGCTACGACGAGGTCGGCCTCGTGGACGACGCCGCCTTCGCCCGTGCCTGGGTGAGCAGCCGGCACAACGGTCGGGGGCTGGCCCGCCGGGCGCTCGCCAACGAGCTGCGCCAGCGCGGCGTCGACGGTGAGGTGGCCAGCGAGGCCCTCGACGAGCTGGACGAGGAGACCGAGGCGGAGACCGCCCGCACCCTGGTGGAGCGGAAGCTGCGCGCGACCCGGGGCGAGCCCGACGCGGTGTTCCGGCGCCTGGTCGGCATGCTGGCCCGCAAGGGCTACCCGGCCGGCGTGGCCATCCGGGCGGTCAAGGACGCGCTGGCCGCGCAGAGCGCCGAGGCGGCCGAGTTCGCCGAGCAGATCGACGCCGACGCCCTCGCCGACGCCGAGCACGAGCTGGATCCCGCCTCCCGCCCCCTCGACTGACACCGACCGCCCTGGTGGTGATCATGAAGTTGTTGCCCGCCGCGTCGGCGTGTCGGCGCAACAACTTCATGATCGACTCGTGGGAGGGTGTGCGGCCGTGTTGAAGGCGTGTCTGAACGGGGGACGGGGGAGGCACGAGCACCCCGCCGTGCCGGTTACGCCGGACGAGTTGGCTGCCGAGGCGGTCCGGTGCGCGGTGGCTGGGGTGACGGCCGTGCACGTGCACCCGCGCAATGCCGGCGGCGCCGAGTCGCTCGACCCGGCCGTGATCGCCGCGGCGGTCACCGCGATCCGCGCCGCCGGGCCCGGCCTGCCCGTCGGGGTGAGCACCGGCGCCTGGATCGCCCCCGAGCCCGCCGACCGGGCCGCCGCCGTACGCGCCTGGACGGTGCTGCCCGACTTCGCCTCCGTCAACGCCCACGAACCCGGGGCGGCGGCCGTCGCGGCCGCCCTGCACGAGCGGGGTGTCATGGTCGAGGCCGGCCTCTGGACGGTGGCGGCGGTCGACGCCTGGCGTCGCTGGCCGGCCCCGACCGGGCGGGTCCTCGTCGAGTGCCTGGCCGAAGAGGTCGACGGGGCACTCGCCGACGCCGCGGCCATCCTCGCCGCGCTGCCCGTCGAGCGCCCGCCCGTGCTGCTGCACGGCGAGGGTCCGGCGACCTGGCCGGTGTTCGCCGAGGCCGTACGCCGCGGCCTGCACACCCGGATCGGCCTGGAGGACACGCTGGTCCTGCCGGACGGCACCGCCGCACCGGACAACCTGGCGCTGGTGACAGCGGCCCGCGCTCTCGGCGCCCACTGAGCAGCGACGCCCGCGCCACCGGCCACCGTTCCCCGCGCAACTCCGGTCCGGTGTCGTGCCAAGATCTGGCAGGGGTGTGGCCGGGCGCCCGGTGAGGCGTTCACGTCATCAGCTCGACAGGCGGCGGGAGAGGTGCGGGCGAGGGCCCTGCCAGCGCCACGCTGGGGAGCCGGCGAGCGAGCCGCTCGGTGAAATGCGAGTCACCCTTGCGAAAAGTTGTCGGCTCTGAGCAGGTCGGGAAGCTGACCGAGGGGCCCGGGCGGGCGAAATTTGTCCGGCCGTGTCCGGCATCTGGACAGCGCTGCGTGACGTTCCCACTTCTCTCCGTCCGGGTGGTTTGATCATGAGTCCTTGACCGAACGGCCCCTGGAGACCTAGCCTCGCCATACAGGCTCACTTTGCCCGACCAGCGCAGGCTAAGCGCACAACATAGATCGCGTAACAGAACAGCATCACTTTGGCCAGCTTCACCGGCCCTTGACGGCAAGCTCCGGACGGCCGGTCCGGAGCCGACCGACAACTGCAACCGGCCGCCGGCGATGCCCCGAGGTGGGGCACCGCCGACGGAAAGCTACCCACAGCCAGCCGCTCCGGTCGGGCGTCCAGAGCCGCAGGTGCGTGCCGTCCGCACGCCGCCTGCGGTGCCGACGTTCAGGGGAGGCGGCCATGGCGGGGCGGCACAGGTTCACCGGCGGTCTTCCACACGCGCCCGGCCGCTCCTCGCCGGGCGGCTGCACGAGCCGGGCCCGAGTGGGCGCGCATCGGCGCGGAGCGGCCGCATGAGCGCCTTCGACGTCGTCATCCTCGCCGTGGTGCTGCTGCTCGTCGTGGTGGTGGTCGGCGCCGTCCTGTTCGGCGTGCGGGCCATGCGCCGGCTGAGCCTCGCACCCGCCCCAGAGGATCCGGCCTTCATCGCCGAGAAGGACCGCCAGGAGCAGTCCCTGGCAGCCCTGCGCAACGCGGCCGACGAGGCCAACAGCACCATCGACGTGGCCAAGTCGGCCGCCGCCGCGGCCCGCGCCGAGGCGGCCGCCGCCAAGGCCGAGGCGAAGGCGGCCCGCGCCGAGGCCCGGCGGGTGCTCGACGACGCCCGGGCCGAGGCCGACACGGTGCTGGAGCGGGCGCACAAGCAGGCCGAGGCGGACGCCGACCAGCTCCGCGCCGCCGCCCGGCGCAGCGGCGAGCGGGAGGTGGCGGTGCTCGCCGCGACCACCCGTGAACAGGCCGCCGAGGTCGAGCGGCGGGCCGCCCGGATGGACGAGCGGGAACGGCTGCACACCGAGGAGGTGGAGCGCCTCGCCGAGCGGGAACGGCAGCTCACCGCCGCCAGCGCCGCGCTCGCCGCCCGGGAGGCGGCCCTCGTGGAACGGGAGCAGGCGCTCACCGAGGCCGAGGAGCAGCGCCGCCGCGAGCTGGAGCGGGTGGCCGGCCTGACCGCCGACGCCGCCCGGACCGAGCTGGTCGAGTCGATCGAGGGACAGGCCAAGCGGGAGGCCGCGCTGCTGGTCCGGGAGATCGAGGCCGACGCCCGCGGCACCGCCGAGCAGCGGGCCCGGCACATCGTGGTCGACGCCATCCAGCGGGTGGCCAGCGAGCAGACCGCGGAGAGCGTGGTCAGCGTCCTGCACCTGCCCGGGGACGAGATGAAGGGGCGGATCATCGGCCGGGAGGGGCGCAACATCCGCGCCTTCGAGTCGGTCACCGGGGTCAACCTGATCATCGACGACACCCCCGAGGCGGTCCTGCTCTCCTGCTTCGACCCGGTGCGCCGCGAGGTCGGCCGGCTCACCCTGGAGAAGCTGGTGCTCGACGGCCGGATCCACCCGCACCGGATCGAGGAGGTCTACGACCTGGCCCGGCACGAGGTGGAGGAGCTCTGCCACCGGGCCGCCGAGGACGCGCTGGTCGAGGTGGGCATCACCGAGATCCACCCGGAGCTGGTCACCCTGCTCGGCCGGCTGCGCTACCGGACGTCGTACGGGCAGAACGTGCTCAAGCACCTGGTGGAGACCGCGCACATCGCCGGGACCATGGCCGCCGAGCTGCGGCTGGACGTGCCGACCATCAAGCGCTGCGCGTTCCTGCACGACATCGGCAAGGCGCTCACCCACGAGGTGGAGGGCAGCCACGCCATCATCGGCGCCGACCTGGCCCGCAAGTACGGGGAGAGCGAGGACGTGGTGCACGCCATCGAGGCGCACCACAACGAGGTGCCCCCGCAGACCATCGAGGCGGTGCTCACCCAGGCGTCGGACGCCTGCTCGGGCGGCCGGCCGGGGGCGCGGCGGGAGAGCCTGGAGGCGTACGTCAAGCGGCTGGAGCGGATCGAGGAGATCGCGGCCGGCAAGCTCGGCGTGGAGAAGGTCTTCGCCATGCAGGCCGGCCGGGAGATCCGGGTGATGGTCAAGCCGGACGACGTCGACGACATCGGCGCGGCGGTCCTGGCCCGGGACGTGGCCAAGCAGATCGAGGAGGAGCTGACCTACCCCGGTCAGATCCGGGTGACCGTGGTACGCGAGTCCCGGGTCACCGAGATCGCCCGCTGACGACGGGGATATGCGAAAGGCCGGCCCCGGATCCGGGGCCGGCCTACCGCCGAGGCAGGTGCTCAGATGCCGCCGGCACCCTCGGCCTGCGACATCAGTGCGGCGGGCGGCGGGTTCTGGGCCGGGGTGCCGGCGGTCTTGCGGCCCCGGGAGAGCCGCCGCTGGACGAACTGGGCCAGCTTCGACAGCGAGTAGTTCACCGCGATGAACAGCACCGCGATCACCACGTACACCTGGATCGGGTTGCCCAGCACGCCGATGATCTGCTTGCCGATGTTGAGCGTCTCCTCGTAGCTGATGATGAAGCCGAGCGAGGTGTCCTTGAGCACCACGACGAGCTGGCTGATCAGCGCCGGAAGCATGATCCGGAACGCCTGCGGCAGCAGGATCATCCGGGTGGTCTGGGCGGGCGAGAGCCCGATCGCGGCGGCGGCCTCGGCCTGGCCGCCGGGCAGACCCTCCATGCCGGAGCGGAGGATCTCGGCGATGACCACCGAGTTGTAGACGGTCAGGCCGATGACCAGGTACCAGAGGTTGTCGAACGAGATGCCGAACTCGGGGAAGCCGCGCGCCACGAAGAAGATCGTGAGGACCACGGGCAGGCCCCGGAACACCTCGACGCAGACCCGGGTCACCGCCGACAGCAGCCAGCTCAGCCCGCGCAGCAGGTACGCCAGCGGGGTGGCCATCCCGGTGAAGCGTCGCCGGGTCAGGCTCTTGAGCTGGATCCGCAGCACGGCGATCAGGGTGCCGACCACGAGGGACGCGACGATGGCCAGCGCGGCGGCGGTCAGGGTGTTCTTCAGGCCGAGGCCGATCCGGTCCCAGACCAGGGGGAAGTTCTCGTTCGAGGGGTCGACCAGCGGCCCCCACAGCTCCATCGAGAACTGGCCCTTGTCGGCCAGCGGCCGGTAGATCAGGAAGTACGCCCCGATCAGCACGAGGACGGTGGCGATCAGGCTGCTGATCAGGGTGACCCGCCGCTGGCGAGGGCCCGGGACGTCGTAGAGGACGCTCGTCTGCTGGCTCACCGGGCCACCGCCTGTCGCTTCTCGATCCGGTCGAGCAGGGCGCCGAGCGGCACCGTCATGATCAGGTAGCCGACGGAGATGCCGATGGCCACCGGGATGAAGGCATAGCCGCCGGCCGAGGTGAGCTGGTCGGCGGTCTGGGACAGGTCACCGACGACGCCGAAGAAGCCGACCAGCGCCGAGTTCTTGATCATCGCGATGATGACCGAGCCGAGCGGCACCACGGATGCCTTCCAGGACTGGGGCAGCACCACGTATCGGAGGTTCTGGCCGAAGGTGAGGCCCAGCGACCGGGCCGCCTCGGCCTGCCCGGCCGGGACCGCGTTCACGCCGGAGCGCAGCGCCTCGCAGACGAACGCCGCCGTGTAGAGCACCAGCGCGATGAGCGCGAAGCGGAAGTACGGCAGGTCGGTGCCGAGCCGGTTGAAGATCGCGTCCAGCCCGGGGATGCGCAGGAAGTCGGCGTTGGAGCCGAGCGCCGGCAGCCCGAAGGCGGCGAAGAACATGACCACGGTCAGCGGCATGTTCCGGAAGACGTTCACGTAACCGGTGCCGAGCGCCCGCAGCGGTGGCACCGGGGAGATCCGCAGCACCGCCACGACGGCGCCCAGGATCAGGGCGCCGATCGCGGCGAGTACGCAGATCTGAAGGGTGAGCCAGAATCCACCCGCGAAGACGTCGAACTTGTCGATGAGCACACTCACGGGTCGGTTTCCTCCCCACCCTCCAGATCAGGTCGGATCAGTAGCGGTTGATGGTCGGGGCGGTGCCCAGCTCCGCGCCGAACTTGCCGGCGGTGTTGTCCCAGGCCTTCTTCCAGCTACCGTCCTGGAAGGCCTTCTCCAGGGTGTCGTTGACGAAGTTACGGAAGTCGGTGTCCTCCTTCTTGACACCGATGCCGTAGGGCTCCTTGGTGAAGTTCTCACCGGCGAGCTTGAAGGACGCCTCGTCCTTGGCGATGTAGCCGAGCAGGATCACGTTGTCCGTGGTCACCGCGTTCACCTGGCCGCCCTTGAGGGCGTCCCGGCACTTGTCGTAGGTGTCGAAGAGCACCAGCTGGGTGCCGACGTCCTTCACGTACTTCTTGATCTCCTCGGCCGGCGTCGAGCCGGTCACCGAGCAGACCTTCTTGGTGCCGTCCTTGAAGGAGTCCGGGCCGGTGATGGTGGTGTCGTCCTTCTTCACCAGGATGTTCTGGCCGGCCTCGTAGTACGGCCCGGCGAAGGCGATGCGCTCCTTGCGCTTGTCGTTGATCGTGTAGGTCGCCGCGACCAGGTCGACGGTGCCGTTGACGATCACGTCCTCGCGGACCTTCGACGGGGTCTCGACGTACTCGATCTTGTCCTCGGGGATGCCGAGTTCCTTGACGATGAGCTTGGCGACCTCGACGTCGAAGCCCTCCGGCTTGCCCGACAGGCCCTTCTGGCCGAAGCCCGGCTGGTCGAACTTGGTGCCGATCTTGATCTTCTGCGCCTTGTTCAGGCGCTCCATCGTGCTGCCGGCGGCGAAGGACTTGCTGCCCGAGCCGGTGCCCTCGTCGCTGTCACCACCACAGGCGGCCATGCCCAGCGCCAGGGTCGCCGCCGCGGCAACCGCGGCCACGCGCTTCAAACGCATACTCATCTCCTTCTACGACGGAGCCACCGGGGGACGGCGCACTCCAACTACGGACGCTCAGTGCGTGAGGATCTTGGACAGGAAGTCCCGGGCCCGCTCGCTGCGCGGGTTCGCGAAGAACTCCGTTGGCGGGGCCTCCTCGACCAACTGGCCGTCGGCCATGAAGACGACCCGGTTGGCCGCGTGCCGGGCGAAGCCCATCTCGTGGGTGACCACGACCATGGTCATGCCGTCGCGGGCCAGCGAGGTCATCACCTCCAGCACCTCGCCGACCATCTCCGGGTCGAGCGCGCTGGTGGGCTCGTCGAAGAGCATCGCCTTGGGCTGCATGGCCAGCGCGCGGGCGATCGCCGCCCGCTGCTGCTGGCCGCCGGAGAGCTGCGCCGGGTACTTGTCCGCCTGGTTGGCGATGCCCACCCGGTCGAGCAGGGCCAGGCCGCGCTCGCGGGCGGCGGCCGGCTTCTCGCGGCGCACCTTCACCGGGCCGAGGGTGACGTTCTCCAGGATGGTCTTGTGCGCGAAGAGGTTGAACGACTGGAACACCATGCCGACCTCGCTGCGCAGCTTGGCCAGCGCCTTGCCCTCGGCCGGCAGCGGGGCGCCGTCGAAGGTGATGGTGCCCGAGTTGATCGGCTCCAGCCGGTTGATCGCCCGGCAGAGCGTCGACTTGCCGGAGCCGGACGGGCCGATGACCACGACCACCTCGCCCCTGCCGACGGAGAGCGAGACGTCGTCCAGCACGTGCAGCGGGCCGAACCACTTGTTCACCCCGTCCAGCACGATCAGCGGTTCGCCCGTCGTCACGTCGTCCACCGTCCCTGTCGTCCGTACGGAAAGCGGGGTCGCGAGACCCCTGGTTGGGCCACTGTAGGCGGCGTGATGTGGCAGAACGCAACTCGAATGGTCACGGAGCGGTAACACCGGTCACGGCCGTACCCGTGCGTCCGAATTCCGTCACCGAACGGGGCGTCCGGGTGGCGGCCCCGCCGGTCCACGGCGATCATGTGGGGATGACAGACCCCGTCCGGCTGACCGATTACGCCCGTGGCGGCGGGTGCGCCTGCAAGATCCCGCCGGGTGAGCTGGAGACGATGGTGGCCGGGCTGGCCCCGGCCGTCGGCGCCGCCGAGCTGCTGGTGGGTCTGGACCACGGCGACGACGCCGCGGTGGTCCGGCTGGACGAACGCACCGGCCTGGTCAGCACCGCGGACTTCTTCACCCCGGTGGTCGACGACGCCTACGACTGGGGGCGCATCGCCGCCGCCAACGCGCTCTCCGACGTGTACGCCATGGGCGGCACCCCGCTGGTCGCGCTCAACCTGCTCTGCTGGCCGCGCGAGGTGCTGCCGCTGGAGCTGGCCCGGGAGGTGCTGCGCGGCGGCCAGGACGTGGCCCGGGTGGCCGGCTGCCACCTGGCCGGCGGGCACAGCGTCGACGACGACGGCCCGAAGTACGGCCTGGCCGTCACCGGGGTGGTCCGGCCCGAGGAGCTGATCACCCTGGACGCCGGCCGGGCCGGCCTGCCGCTGTCGCTGACCAAGCCGCTCGGCGTCGGGGTGCTGAACACCCGGCACAAGCGCACCGGGGAGCGGTTCCCGGAGGCGGTCGCCTCGATGGCCCGGCTGAATCGGGACGCGGCCCGCGCGGCCGTCGCGGCGGGGGTCCGCTGCGGCACCGACGTGACCGGGTTCGGGCTGCTCGGGCATGCCTCGAAGCTGGCCCGGGCCAGCCGGCTGACCGTGGCGATCGACGCGGCCGCGGTGCCCTACCTGCCCGGCGCCCGGGAGGCGCTGCGCGACGGCTTCGTCAGCGGCGGCACGCGGCGCAACCTGGACTGGGTGACCCCGTGGACGGATTTCGGCGGGGCCGACGAGGGGGAGCGGCTGCTGCTGGCCGACGCGCAGACCTCGGGTGGGCTGCTGGTGGCGGGCGAGGTGCCGGGCGGCACGGTGGTCGGCGAACTGCTGCCGGCGAGCGACCACCTGATCCGGGTGCGCTGAAAACCCGCGCCGGCATTCGCGAATCCGTCACCACAACTCGGTGATTCGCTGTCGCGAACCCGGCACCATACCCGATAAACTGTCACCTTCCCGCTACTCTGGGCCAGGTCGCCCCGGGAAATTCTGCCCGGAATGGTCACAGACCGGTAACTTGCGCCCGGCTGAGGTCAAAAGCACCCCACCATCGTCAGTAAGGCCCGATCCGGAGGCCGGTGGGACGAGCGCAGCGAGGAGGCGGCATGACCGAGCTGTGGAACTGGAGAATCGACGGCGCGGCGCCCGTGGAGGTCTACCCGGCGCTGGCCGAGGCGCTCGGCCGGGTGGTGATGCCCCTCGCCGTCGCCGACCCGGCCCGACTCCCCGCGTACGCGGTGGTCTGCGACGTCTGGGAGGCGCCCGGGGCGTACGGGACCGTGGTCGACTGTTACGGGGTGCCCGAGCGCCTGCCCGAGCTGCCCAGCATCGCGGCGCTGGCCCGGCTGCTGGACCGCAACTGCCTGATGCGCGACGACACCCTCGACGCCGGGCGGCACCTGCTGGTCGCCCCGGACGGCACGATCCGCCCGGTGCACTTCGACGTGGTCGAGACCGACGACGGCGAGGTCCTCAGCGACCAGCGGCTCTGCACCGTGGCGGACCCCCGCTGCCGCGGCTGGTCGCAGTGCCACCGCTCCCGCTGGGCCCCCGACTCGGTCGCCCCGGCCCTCGCCGCCGCCTGACGGGCGGCGAGGGGCGGCCCGGGCAGAGTCAGCGGGCCGCCGGCTGCTGGCCCCTGACCACGAGCTGGTCCAACAGGGTGGCGGTGGCCGCCGCCACGGCGTCGACCGCCGAGTCGAACGCGGCGGCGTTGTGCGCCGCGGGGGCGCGGAACCCGGAGATCTTCCGGACGTACTGCAGCGCGGCCGCCCGGATGTCCTCCTCGGTCACCACCGGGACGTACGGCTCACGCAGGGTCTTGATGCTCCGGCACACGGCTCCTCCTCGTTCGGTCCGACCAACTCGGCCCGGATACGCTGTCCGGGTCATGACTACCGCAGCCGCGGGCAGCCCGCGCACCTACCAGGTGCGCACGTACGGCTGCCAGATGAACGTGCACGACTCCGAGCGCATTTCCGGCCTGCTCGAACAGGCCGGTTACGTGCGTGCCGCCGAGGCCGACGAGCAGCCCGACGTGGTGGTGTTCAATACCTGCGCCGTCCGGGAGAACGCCGACAACCGGCTCTACGGCAACCTGGGACATCTGCGCCCCGTGAAGGACCGGCACCCGGAGATGCAGATCGCGGTCGGCGGCTGCCTGGCCCAGAAGGACCGCGGCGAGATCGTCCGCAAGGCGCCCTGGGTGGACGTGGTCTTCGGCACGCACAACATCGGCTCGCTGCCGGTGCTGCTGGAGCGGGCCCGGCACAACACCGCCGCCGAGGTGGAGATCCTCGAATCCCTCGACGTGTTCCCGTCCACGCTGCCGACCCGGCGCGAGTCCACGTACGCCGGCTGGGTGTCGATCTCGGTGGGCTGCAACAACACCTGCACGTTCTGCATCGTGCCCTCCCTGCGCGGCAAGGAGAAGGACCGCCGCCCCGGAGACATCCTCTCCGAGGTGCGCGCCCTGGTCGACGAGGGCGTGCTGGAGGTGACCCTGCTCGGCCAGAACGTCAACTCCTACGGCGTGGAGTTCGGTGACCGGTACGCCTTCGGCAAGCTGCTGCGGGCCTGCGGCGACATCGACGGCCTGGAGCGGGTCCGGTTCACCAGCCCCCACCCGAAGGACTTCACCGACGACGTGATCGCCGCGATGGCCGAGACGCCGAATATCTGCCACTCGCTGCACATGCCGCTGCAGTCCGGCTCGGACGACGTGCTGCGGGCGATGCGCCGCTCGTACCGGTCGGAGAAGTACCTGGGGATCATCGAGAAGGTCCGGGCCTCGATGCCCGACGCGGCGATCACCACCGACATCATCGTCGGGTTCCCCGGCGAGACCGACGGCGACTTCGAGAAGACCCTCGACGTGGTCCGCGAGGCGCGCTTCTCGTCGGCGTTCACGTTCCAGTACTCGAAGCGCCCCGGCACGCCGGCCGCGACGATGGACGGCCAGCTGCCCAAGCAGGTCGTGCAGGAGCGGTACGAGCGGTTGATCGCCTGCGTGGAGGAGATCACCTGGGCGGAGAACCGGAAGCTGGTCGGGGAGACCGTCGAGGTGCTCGTCGCGGTCGGCGAGGGACGCAAGGACGAGCGCACCGGCCGGATGTCCGGCCGCGCCCGCGACGGCCGCCTCGTCCACTTCGACGCGGGCAGCCTGGCCGGGCAGATCCGCCCGGGCGACATCGTGCACACCACGGTCACCTACGCCGCCCCGCACCACCTCAACGCCGACGGCGAGCCGCTGTCGCACCGGCGTACCCGGGCCGGTGACGCGGCCGAGGCGGGGCGCGCCCCGCGTACCCCCGGGGTGCTGCTCGGGCTGCCGACGATCGGCGCGCCGGCCGCGGCGCCCGCCCCCACCGGCGGCTGCGCCGCCCGCTGACCGACCGCGGACGGCCGGGACCGCCCCGTGGCGGCCCCGGCCGTCGTGCTCTCAGCAGGCGGTGCCGTTGAGCTTCACGGCGCCCGGCGCGGCGGCCGTCCCGTTGGCGGTGAAGCCGACGGTCACCGACGCGCCCGGCGCGAGCGACGCCGCCCAGCTCGGGGCTGCCGCGGTGACCGTGGTGCCGGACTGGGTGACGGTGGCGTTCCAGCCGCTGGCCAGGGTGACCCCGGACGGCCAGGTCCAGGTGGCCGACCACGGGTTGACCGCGGCGGTGCCGGTGTTCTTCACGGTCAGCTCGCCCTGGAAGCCACCCTGCCACGCGTTGACCTGCTTGTAGGTGGCCGTGCAGCCGCCGCTCGGCGCCGGCGTGGTGGGCGACGGCGACGGTGAGCCGGTCCCCGTCGGGGTCGGGGTGGGGTTGCCGCCGCCACCCGCCGCCGGGATCAGGTAGGGCTGGAGGATGTCCTGCTTGGCCTGGTTGATGGTGGTCCAGTCGTCGTTGGCGATGCCGCCGGTGTCACCCGAGTTCGGGTTCCACGACCAGTAGGTGAAGGACATCCCGATCACCCCGGTCCCCGTGTACGCCATGAGGTTCTGCAGCCAGACCTTGTCCTTCGGGTCCTGGAGCGTGCTGCCGAACTCGCCCATCATGATCGGCGCGAGGTTCTGCCTGTAGAGGTAGCCCCAGTACTTGTCCCAGATGGCCGGCATGTTCGCCGGGTAGCTCGGGTCGTCGAACCAGGTCTGGCGGTAGACCGAGGTCGCGTACTCGTGCGGGGAGTAGACCAGCCGGTTGGCCACGTTCAGCCGCACCGGGAACTGCCCGGCCTTCGACAGGTTGCCGCCCCACCAGCCGCAGTCCTCGTCGTTGCTGGGGTCGTTGTCCCAGACGTTCGACAGGCCGCCGCTGGGGCAGCTCACCCCCTCCACGAAGATCAGCCAGTTGGGCTGCACCCCGAGGATCGCGTTGCCGGCCCGCTCGGCGGCGAGCCGCCAGTCCCGGGCGGTGTCGCCGCAGCCCCAGCAGGCGCCGGTGGCGGCCGGGTTGGTGCCCTCGGCGTGCGGCTCGTTGTGCAGGTCCGCGCCGATCACGGTGGTGTTGTTCGCGTACCGCTGGGCGAGCATCTTCCAGTCGGCGATCCAGGTCGCCTCGGAGACCGTCGAGGTGTACCAGAGCGGCGACTGCCCGGCCGAGGTGGGCCGGTGCCGGTCCAGGATGACCCGCATCCCCTTGCTGCCCGCGTAGTCGATGACCTTGTCGAGGATCTGCAACGGGGACAGGCCCACCAGGTCGGGGTTGACGAAGTCGTTGATGCCGGTGGCCGTGGCGCCGGGCTTCAGCGCGTCGTTCGAGTAGGGGATGCGCAGCGTGTTGTAGCCGAGCCGGGCCATGGTGTCGAGCTGGCCGCGCCACGGGTTGCTCGACCACAGACCGTGGAAGGTCCTGTTGTCGGTCTCCATGCCGAACCAGTTGATGCCGGTGAGCCGGACCGTGGCCCCCGTGCTGTCGACGATCTTGTTGCCGCTGGTGTGCAGGTAGCCGGTGCCGGTCCCGGCCGTCGCGGCGGCGGCCGGGGTGGTGCTGACGGCGGCGGCGACGAGGACGCCGGCCGCGGCGGTGGCGAGCGCCGCGAGGGCGCCGCCGAGGGCGGTGGGTCGGTGCATGGCGAGCTCCACTTCGGATGCCCGTGCGGCGCGAGCGCCGCGGGCGGGAAGACCAGGGGAAACGGCCCGCTCGTCATCGAGTACGCGGACAGCGCGCGCCGGGCCGTGTCACGTGGACGGCCACCCGCGGGGAGAAGCACCGGCGAATCCCGACGGCAGCTCGTGCCGTCGTGCCCTCGCGCCGGTGCGGAACCTGGCTCTGCCGCCCATTTTGATCAGCCGGCCTCGATGCGTCAACACGCGACCACGGGCCGCCTTCCTCGTCCGGCCGGAGGCGGACACGGAAGAGCCCCCGGTCCCGGGACCGGGACGGCGGCTCTTCCGGTGAAAGCTGGGGCTCAGCCGGCCTGCTCGGCCAGCTGGAGGAACTGCCGCTTCGAGGCGAGCGCCTGCTCGGCCTCCTTGATCCGGCGGGCGTCGCCGGCCGCCTGCGCCCGGGCCAGCCGGTCCTCGGCCTCGGCGACCTGGCTCCGCATCTGGGCCAGGAGCGGGTTGTCCTCCTTGGAGGTGCGCCGCCACGCCGAGTCCATGACCTCGCGGACCTTGTCGTCGATGGCCCGCAGCCGGCGCTCCAGCCCGGCGGCCGCCTCGCGCGGCACCCGGCCGGCCTCGTGCCACTGCGCCTGGATCTCCCGCAGCTTCGCCTGGGCGCCCTTCGGGTCGCCGTCGACGTCGAGCGCCTCGGCCTCGGCGAGCAGGGCCTGCTTGCGCTCCAGGTTGGCGCGCTGCTCGTTGTCGCGCGCCGAGAAGACCTCACTGCGGCGGGTGAAGAAGCCGTCCTGCGCCGCCCGGAACCGTTCCCAGAGCTTCTGCTCGGCCTCCTTGGAGGCGCGCGGCGCGGCCTTCCACTGGGCCATGAGGTCCTTGAGCTGGTTGGCCGTGGTGCCCCAGTCGGTCGACTCCTTGAGCTTCTCGGCCTCGGCGACCAGCTCCTCCTTGACCCCCTGCGCCTGCTTGCGCTGCTGGTCCAGGGAGGCGAAGTGGGCGCCGCGGCGGCGGGTGAAGCCGTCCCGCGCGGCGGCGAACCGCTTCCACAGCTCACCGTCGGCCTTCTTGTCGACCCCGCGGATGGTCTTCCACTCGTCGAGGATCTCCTTGAGCCGGTCGCCGGCGGTCTTCCAGCCGGTCGACTCGGCGGCCAGCTTCTCCGCCTCCTCGACCAGGGCGGTCTTGCGCGCGAGGGCCTCGCCGCGGGCGGCGTCGCGGGCGGCGCGGGCCTCGCCGGCCTTCTCCTCGGCCACCGTGGCGAGCTTGTCCAGGCGGGCGGCCAGGGCGTCGATGTCACCGACGACGTGCGCCTCGGCCAGCGAGGCGCGGATCCGCCGGATCGTGGTCAGCGAGTGGCCGGCGTCCGCCGCGCCGGAGTTGAGCCGGGCCTCGGTCAGGTCCACCTCCGTCACCAGGTCGGCGAAGCGCCGGGCGAAATGGGCGAGCCCTTCCTCCGGTGCCCCCGCCTGCCAGGATCCGACCACCCGCTCGCCCTCGGCGGTCTTGACGTAGACGGTGCCGTCCTCGTCCACCCGTCCGAAGGCAGTCCAGTCGCTCATGTGCCCATCCTCGTTCTCCCGGCGTCGACGGGACACCTCCCGCGATCGCCGCCACGGCGCAGCAAAGTTCTCCCGGCATTGTCACAGGTCCGACCCGGTCCGTGTCGAGCGCCTGTCGTCGACCGTGACCATACGGTGTCGTAGCGCCTCGATGACCGGATCGGCGCGGGGACGCACCGGGGGATACGGATAGGTTGGTGCCGTGTCCCTGGTCGCCGCCGCCGTCTGCCCCCACCCGCCCCTGATCGTGCCCGAGCTGGCCGGCGCCGCCGCGCCCGAGCTGGACGACCTCCGCGCCGCCGCCGACGCGGCCGTGGCCCGGCTGCTCGCCGCCGATCCCGAGGTGATCCTGCTGCTCGGCGCCGGGCCGGAGACGGAGCGGTTCGGCAGCGCCGACCACGGCTCGCTGCGCCCGTACGGGCTGGACCGGCACGTGCGGCTCTGGAAGGTCAACTGCGCCGGGAGCGACCGCCTGCCGCTGAGCCTGACCATCGGCGCCTGGCTGGTGAACCGGTCCGGGACGGAGCTGCCCCGGCTGGCCCGGGCGGTCGCCGGCGACGCGTCCCCGGCCGAGTGCGCCGCCCTCGGCGCGGAGCTGGTCGCCGAGCCGCACGAGCGGACCGCGCTGCTGGTGCTCGGGGACGGGTCGGCCTGCCGGGGCGTCAAGGCGCCCGGCTACGACGACCCGCGCGCGCCCGCGTACGACGAGGGGGTTGCCCGCGCCTTGGCCGGCGCGGACGCGGCGGCCCTGCTCGGCCTGGACCCGGCGCTGTCGGCGGAGCTGAGGGTCGCCGGGCGGGCGCCGTGGCAGGTGCTGGCCGGCGCGGCCCGGGCGGCGGGCGGCGACTGGCGCGGCGACGTCAGCTACCACCGGGCCCCCTACGGCGTTGCCTACTTCGTGGCCAACTGGGAGAAGGCGTGACCGTCGTCGCCGTGGTCGGGCCGACCGCGGCGGGCAAGTCGGCGCTGAGCATCGCCCTGGCACACGCCCTCGACGGCGAGGTGGTCAACGCCGACTCGATGCAGCTCTACCGGGGCATGGACATCGGCACGGCCAAGCTGACCCCGGCCGAGCGGGAGGGCGTGCCGCACCACCTGCTCGACATCTGGCCGGTGACCGAGCCGGCCAGCGTCGCCGAATACCAGAAGCTGGCCCGCGCGGCGGTCGACGACATCCTGGCCCGGGGGCGGGTGCCGCTGCTGGTCGGCGGCTCCGGGCTCTACGTGCGGGCGGTGCTGGAGCAGTTCGAGTTCCCCGGCACCGACCCGGCCGTGCGGGAGCGGCTGGAGGCGGAGCTGGCCGAGGTCGGCCCGGCGCCGCTGCACGCCCGGCTCGCCGAGGCCGACCCGGTGGCCGCGGCGGGCATCCTGCCGAGCAACGGCCGGCGCATCGTCCGCGCCCTGGAGGTCGTCGAGCTGACCGGCGCGCCGTTCACCGCGTCGCTGCCCGCGCCGACGCCGTACTACCCGTCGGTGCAGCTCGGCGTCGACCTGGACACCGCGCTGCTGGACGAGCGGATCGCGCTCCGGGTGGACCGCATGTGGGCCGACGGCCTGGTCGCCGAGACGCGGACGCTGGTCGGCGAGGGCCTGCCCGAGGGGCGGACGGCCAGCCGGGCGCTCGGCTACCAGCAGGTGCTGCGCTTCCTGGGCGGGGAGCTGACCGAGGCCGAGGCGCACGAGGAGACCGTCCGGGCCACCCGGCGGTTCGTCCGCCGGCAGCGCTCCTGGTTCCGGCGCGACCCGCGGATCCACTGGCTGGACTCGGCCTCGCCCTCGTTTCTCGACAGCGCGCTGCGGGTGGTCGCCGAGCATCGGGAATGATGGGGGCGTGGAGTTCACCAAGGGCCACGGCACCGGCAACGACTTCGTCATCCTGCCCGACCCGGACGGGGCGCTCGACCTGACGCCCGCCCTGGTCGCCGCGCTGTGCGACCGGCGGCGCGGCCTGGGCGGCGACGGTGTGCTGCGCGTGGTACGCGCCGCCAAGCACCCGGACGGCGCCGCGCTGGCCGGCGAGGCCGAGTGGTTCATGGACTACTGGAACTCCGACGGCTCGTTCGCCGAGATGTGCGGCAACGGTGCCCGGGTGTTCGTCCGCTACCTGCTGGAAACCGGGTTGGCCGCCCCGTCCGGCGGGACCGTGCCGCTGGCCACCCGGGCCGGCCTGGTGCGCGCCCGGGTCGAGGGGGCGGACGTCGCCGTCGAGATGCGCCGCCCCCGCCTGTACGCCACGGCCACCGCCACCCTGGGCGGGCTCACCCTGACCGGCGCCGCCGCGGACGTGGGCAACCCGCACCTGGTCTGCGCGCTGCCCGCCAGCCTGGACCTGGGCGGCCTGGACCTCACCCGGGCGCCCGACGTCGACCCGTCCGTCTTCCCGGCCGGGGTGAACGTCGAGTTCATCAGCCCGGGCGAGCCGGTCGAGGGCACCGACGGGCACGTGCTCATGCGGGTCTACGAGCGGGGCTCGGCCGAGACGCTCTCCTGCGGGACCGGCGCCTGCGCGGTCGCCGCCGTGGCGCTGCGCGACGCGGGCCGGGAGACCGGCACCATGACCGTCGACGTCCCCGGCGGCCGCCTCACCATCACGATCACCGAGGACACCTGCTGGCTCGCCGGCCCCGCCGTCCTGGTCGCCACCGGCGAGATCACGCCGTCCGCCCTACCGGCCTGAACCCACCCGCGCAGCCCCGCGCCCCTGGCTCCTCGCGCAGTTGATCAAGAGGTTTGCGTCTGGATCGGGCCCGTTCCCGACGCAAACTTCTTGATCAACGCGGCAAGGGGGGCGCGGCGCG
>NZ_WBKT01000048.1 GCF_008868175.1 Micromonospora sp. AMSO31t | reverse complement strand
GGCGGTCCGGCCGGCCGCCCTCCCGCCCGGCGGACAGCAGCAGGCCGACGCCGGCCAGGGCCGCTCCGGCGACGGCGGCGTACCCCGGGAGGTCGACGGGAATGCCCAGGTGGACCGTGATGCCGAGGATGCGCGACAGGCCCCAGGGCAGCAGCGCCATCTGGTCGTTCCACACCGTCAGCGCACGCTCCAGGCCGATCACCGCGACCAGACCGGCCAGCACGCCGAGCGGGACGCCCGCCGCGGTCAGGGTGAGCCCGACGGCGCGGCGCCGCCGCACGGCGTACCGGTCGCGGAGCACGACGGCGGTGGCCACGAACAGCCACCCGAACGCGGCGAACGCGACCGTGAGGTAGGCGGCGCGCAGGACCGGCGCCGTCCAGAACGCGAACCAGTAGCCGCCCGGCCCGCGCCCGGCGAGCGCCGCCAGGAGCAGCACGCTGCGCAGCAGCGCGACGCCGCCGACCACGGCCCACAGGTGGAACGGGTCCCGCCGGCCGACGGCGAGGCGGACGACGAGGGCGAACAGCGCCCACCCGCCGAGGCTGACCAGCAGGTGCGCGGGGGCCGCGAACCAGGTGAGCACGAGCCGGCTCGCCACCAGGACCACGGCCGGGACCAGCCACACGAGAACCCGGTCCGCCCGGGAGCGGGGCGCCGGCAGCGCGGCCACCCGCCACGGCCGGACCGCGCCCCGCAGCAGCCCGCGCGCGGCGGCGGAGCCGAACCCCCGACCGCGCAGGCCGAGCAGCACCACCACCAGGACGAGCGCGAGCAGGGCCCGGGCCGCCCAGGCCATGGCCGGGTCCCGGTCCGCTCGCTCCGCGCCGAGGTCGGCGGCCGTGAAGTGGTACGCGGGCAGGTCCAGGTCGCCGCCGTAGCGCTGCCGGTGCGCGTCCCGCGCCTCCCGGTACGCCCTTCCGGCCGCCCGCCAGCCGTCGTACGCGGCCGCGGAGCCGGTGTCCAGCCACTGCGCGTGCCGCAGCACCATGCCCCGGTAGGCGGCCAGCGCCTCGAACAGGTTCACCTGGTAGTCGAGCGTGCCGGTGAAGTGCTCGCGCAGCGCCGCGTCCCGCCAGGTCGCCGGGTCGGTGGCGGTCACCAGGTCCCGCATGCGCCGGGCCAGGGCGACCGCCCGCGCGCCCTCGTCGATCGCCTCCTCGACGCGGCCGCCGGTGACCGCGTAGATGCTGTCCAGCGCGGCGGAGTCGCCGGTCAGGATGTCCCACTCGAAGATCCACATCATGGGCGGCGGCTCCAGCCCGAGCGCCCGCACCGACCGGTCGGCGTACGGGCCGAGGTAGAGGCCGCTGGTGATCGCCGCGCGGGACAGCGCCATGGCCTGCCCGATCGCGGCGACGGTGTCCGGGTCGGCGGAGAACGTGCGGTACGCCCAGTCCGCCGTGACCTGCGCCGGATCGGTGTCCGGATCCCAGGCCAGCCGCGCCACGGCGTACGTGTTGAGGTCGTAGAGCTGCCAGAACCCGGTGCGCAGGTAGAGCGACATCGGTCCGGCGCGCAGCGGGCCGCCGTCCTGGGTCCAGTTCCAGACGCCCTCGACCCTCGGGTTGGCGGCGAGAAAGGCCCGCAGCGCCTGGCGGTGCAGCGGGCCGAGGTCGTTGGGCAGCGCGCCGAACCCCTCGAACTCGCGCCGGGCCTGGAACTCCACGATGCGGCGGTGCCCACCGGCCAGCAGGGTGGTGTTCAGCGGCAGGTGGCTGTAGAAGTCGCCGAGGGTGTACTTGGTGGACACGATCAGGTGCTCGTCGTCGATCCCGCCCAGCACCCGCGCGTACGACTCCGGGTTGGTGTGCAGGTCGCCGACGGCGCCCACGCCGACCGTCCAGGTCCGGAAGATGACCTCCCGGCCGGCCCTCCCCGCGGTGTCCAGCAGCGCGCGCAGCATCGCGCGCACCGACGCCTCCGTGGTGACGGCGAGCTTCGAGGCGTAGTCCCAGCCGTCCTGGGCGTACACCTCGCCGCCCTCGCCGACGCGGACCATCAGCCCGTCGACGAAGGGCATGCTCTCGAACAGTTCGGCCAGCCCGGCCTGGTAGACGGCCCAGAGCCGGGGATCGGCCACGTCGAGCCCGCCGACGGTCCGCGTCAGGTACGCCTCCAGCGGGGGCGACACGGCGAGCATGTCGGTGAGCAGGAAGACCTTCACGCCCATCTCCTCGGCGTACCCGAAGACCGGGCCGAACGCCGCGACCATGGCCCTCGCGCGGTCGACGTGGGTGTCGCCCGGCGGGTACACGGCGTGCCCGTCGCCGACCTTCGCGAAGGTGACGTACTCCAGGAAGCCCGGCACGACGACGGCGTTGTAGCCCTGTGCCACCGAGTGGTCGACGAACTGCCGGAACTGCGCGCCGATGCGGGCCACCGCCCCGGCGTCCACCCACGGCGCCCGCGGCAGGAGCGCCGGCCCGACCACGTCGGTGTTCAGGCGGTAGTCGTCGCCGGCGGCGAAGGCGGCCGGGTCCGGTTCGCGGCCCACCGAGCCGGCGTCGGTGAGCCGCAGGCCGAGCCGGGGCGTGACCAGCCGGCCCGCGTCGGCGGCGGGCAGCGCCTCGGCGCCGGAGCGGATCCGGTCGGCGAGCCGGTACAGCCCGGCCGCGGCGCCGGCCACGTCGGTCCCGTCGACGGCCAGTTCGGTCCCGCGGACGCCGAGCCGGTAGGACTCCGGCGCCCCGCTTGGCGCGGGGAGGACGGCCGCCCGCAGCCGGGTCACCGCCGACAGCTCCGGCGCGGTCGGGCTCGCCGGGGTCGTGGTGCCCGCCGGCGCCGGCGGGGCCGCGGTGACGGCCGGGCGGGGCAGGCCGCGCGCGGCGAGGGCGTCAGCGACCGCCGCCCCGGCCCTGCGGGTGCGCGGCTCGTCGGGCACGACCACGGACACCAGCGGCGGTGCCGGTGCGGCGTCCCGCCGCGGTGCGGCGGCCACGTCCTCGTGCGGCACGGCCGCGGGGGCGTGGCTCAGCCCGAGCGCGTCGTCGACGCCCCCGGCCACGCCCGCGCCGAGCAGCAGCAGGACGATCGCGGCGGCGAGGAGTGGGTACGGCCTCCGGGCCGGAGTGACGTGAATCACGCTCGCATCGTAGAGGTGCGCCTGCCGTTCCTCGTCCGTGCCGGCCGCCGGCCGAAGCGGGCGAGCCGCAGGACGGCGGCGGCGCCGGCGCCCAGCGCGATGGTGAGCACCGCGGAGATGAGCAGGGTGTGCCGGCCCCCGACCGCCGCCACGACCGGGCCGCCCAGCAGCGTGCCCAGCGCGGTCGCGGGAGTGGTCAGCGCGGTGCGGGCGGCGAGCACCCGGCTCAGGGCCGCCGGTGGGGTGTCCCGCTGGAACAGCGCCGTGGAGATGGCGGTGAACGGGCCGTAGACCAGGCCGCCGAGGGTGAGCCCCACCAGCCCGGGCACGACGGCGTCGGTGAGCCCGAGGGGGAGCAGGGCCGCGCCCCAGCCGACGATGATGCCGACCACGACCGGCCAGGGCCGGCGGTGCCGCAGTAGCGCCGCCCCGAGCGCGCCCACCGTCGCCCCGACGCCGAACACCGTCCAGTAGAGACCCAGCAGGCCCGGCGAGCCGTGCAACCCGTGGGCCACGTGGACCGGCAGGGCCACCTCGACCGGGCCGTAGAGGAAGAAGAACGCGCAGGTGACCGCGATCAGCCCGAGCAGGCGTGGCCGGTCCGCGATGGTGCGCCAGCCGCCCGCCGCCGGCTCGGCCGGCGCCACCTCGACGGCGGCGGCCCGCGGGGCCGGGACCGTCCAGCCGGCCACGGCCAGCACCGCGAAGCTCAGCGCGTCGACCCCGATCACCCAGCCCGGGCCGACCAGCGCGGTCAGCCCGCCGGCCAGGGCCGGGCCGACCACGAAGGCGGCCTGCGCGAACGTGGACAGCAACGCGTTGCCGGTCAGCCGGTCCTCCTCCTCCGGCAGCACCTCCGCGACGAGCGTGTACGCGCCGGCGTTCCCCCACGCGTGCAGCAGCGAGGACACCGCCAGCAACGCCACGTACGCCACCGGCTCCAGTAGGCCCGCCAACGCCAGGACCGCGACCGCGCCGAGCGCCACGGCCCGCACCGAGGCGTCCGCCGCCACCAGGTGCGCGGCGCGCATCCGACGGACCAGGCGGGCGAGCACGGCCGCGCCGATCGGGGCCGGCAGCGCGTACGCGGCCACCGCCAGACCGGTCCAGACACCGGCCTGGTCGGGCGGCGCGATCTGGACGGCGAGCCACGCCACCGCGACCATGCTCATGCCGTCGCCGAGGGAGGAGACCAGCATTCCGGGCAGGATCCGGCGCAGCACCGGCTGTCTCAGCAACCGGCCGACCGAGCCCGCCCACGACCGCACACCAGAGCCTGGGTTCATCTGCGCTGCTCCGTTCCCCGTCACCGTTCTGTCCGCGCCTCAGCCTCGCCCGCCGGTGCCGGGACCGGCATCGGTGCCGACCACGGAAACCACCACGGATCGACGGCACGGGGGTGGGTCAGAATGGGGCCGTGACGGCGACGGGGGAGGTCTCGGCCCGGGAGGCCGAGGTGCTGGCGCTGCTGGGGGAGCACCTCAGCAACGCCGAGATCGGGGCACGGCTGTTCATCTCGGTGCGCACCGTGGAGAGTCACGTCTCCTCCCTGCTGCGCAAGCTGGCGCTGCCGGACCGGCGGGCGCTCGCCCAGCGCGCGTCCGAGCTGGGTCGCGCCGGCCGCTCCCACCCGGCGCCGGTCCTGCCGGCGCCGCTGACCTCGTTCGTCGGCCGGGCCCGCGAGCGGGCCGAGCTGGCCGGGCTCGTCAGGACCCACCGGCAGGTGACCGCGGTCGGCCCCGGCGGCGTGGGCAAGACCCGGCTCGCGTTGACGCTGGCCGCCGAGGCGGCCGGCGAGTACGCCGACGGGGTCTGGTTCGTCGACCTGGTCCCGGTCACCGACCCGGGCGCCTCCGTGGTGGCGGCCGCGGTCGCCGCCGCGCTCGGCCTCGGCGAGCAGCCCGGCACCGCCCTCGACGAGTCGGTGGTCGCCGCTCTGGCCGACCGGCACGCCCTGCTGGTGCTGGACAACTGCGAGCAGGTACGGGACGGGGTGGCGCCGTTCGTCGAGCGGCTGCTCGCGGCCTGCCCCCGGGTGACGGTGCTGGCGACCAGCCGGGCCCGGCTCATGGTGCCGTTCGAGCGGGTGTACCCGGTGCCGCCGCTGTCCCTGGCCGGTGACGGCGAGTCGGACGCCGTCGCGCTGTTCGTGGAGCGGGCGGCGGCGGTCGGCCGGCCGCCGGATCCCGCCCTGCGCGACCACGTCGCCTCGGTCTGCGCGCGGCTCGACGGGGTGGCGCTGGCCATCGAGCTGGCCGCCGCCCGCTGGTCCACGCTCGGGCTCGACGGGCTCACGGCCGGCCTGTCCGACCAGCTCCGGATGCTCGCCGGCGGCTCCCGCGCCGACGACCGGCACCGCTCGGTGCGGGCGGCGCTGGACTGGAGCCACGCCCTGCTGGAGCCGGCCGACCGGGCGCTGCTGCGCCGGGTGTCGGTGTTCGTGGCGCCGTTCACCGTCGCCGCGGCGGCGGAGGTCGCCGGGTCCGGGGCGGGCGTGGTCGCCGACGGGCTGGCCCGGCTCGCCGAGCAGAGCCTGCTCGTGGTGACGGCGTCCCTCGACGGCACCGAGTACCGGGCGCTGGAGACCATCCGCCAGTACGGGACGGAGCGGCTGGCCGAGGCCGGCGAGCTGGACGACGCGCGCACCCGGCACCTGCGCTGGTGCCTGGCCGAGGCCGCCGGGCTGGCGGTCATCCGCGCGGACTGGCGGGCGCGCTTCGACGCGGTGGCGGACGATCTCCGTGCCGCCCTGGCGTGGGCGGCCGACCGGCCCGGGCAGCGCGCCGACGCGTACCGCCTCGCCCGGCACCTGGCGGAGCTGACCTTCACCCGCAACCTGGTCGGCGAGTCCCAGCTGCGCTTCGAGCAGGCCGCGGCGTTGGCGGACGACCCGGCGGACACCGCGTCGATGCTGCGGGAGGCCGCGGCCGTGGCCGGCTGCCGGATGCGCGGGGACGACATGTACCGCTTCCACCGCGCTGCCGCGGACGCCGCCCGCCGGTCGGGGGACACCGCCGGCGCCGCCGCCGACCTGGCGACCGCCGCCACCAACGCGTACCGGTTCTGGAGCAAGTTCGCCCGACTCACGCCGGAGGCGGAGGCGGTCGCGCTCATCGACGAGGCGCGGGAGCTGGCCGGCGCCGACCCGGCCGCCCGGGCCGCGCTGGCGCTGGCCGAGGCCGGGGTGCTCACCGACGCGTTCGGCGCCGCGCAGGGGCCACCCGAGAACGCCGTGCCGGAGACCGTCGCCCGCGCCGAGCGGGCGGTGGAGCTGGCGCACCGCACGGGCGACCCGCTCGCCGAGTCCGCCGCGCTGGACGCGCTCACCGGCGCGCGGAGCTGGGCTGGTGACGCGTTCGCCGCCGCGGCCACGGCGCGGCGCCGGATCACGTTGCTCTCGTCCGCGCCGGGCACCCCGGCCGGCACCCACGAGCTGATCGACGCGCTCGGCATGGCCACCGAGGCCGGCCTCGGCGCCGGGGACCTGCCGGGCGCCCGCCGGTGGGCCCGGCAGCTCGCGGATCATCCGTTGCTCGCCGAGGTCGGCCACCGTGCCACGAGCTGGCTGCTGGTGGCCGACGCGTTCGCCGGCAACGTCGACGAGGTCCTGACCGGCAGCGCCCGGTTCCTGGAGGCGTGGCAGCGGGCCGGCAGCCCCGCCCGGTCGGTCCTCGGCCCGGCCGTGGCCGGTGTGGCGATGATCCACGGCCTGCGCGACGACCACGACGCCCGGCGCGAGTGGGACGCGGTCCTGCGACGGCTGGGCACCCCGCCGGAGCACGTCTACGGCTACGGCGCGGTCTTCGACGCCATGCTCCTGCTCCATCAGGGGCGGGCCGGGGAGGCGTGGGAACGGCTGGTCCCCGAGCCCGGCGACGTCTGGAAGTGGGTCACCTGGATCTGGCTGCACTGGTACGTGGCGCTGCGTGCCGAGGCGAGCGTGCTCGCCGGGAACCCCGACGCCGGCGAGCGGCTGGCCGAGGCGCGGACGGTCGTGGCCGGCAACCCGGTCGCCGCGGCCCTCGTGGAGCGGGCCGCCGCGCTGTTCGACGACGACCGGGAACGGCTGCTCGCCACGGCCGCCGCGTTCGACGCGAGCGGTTGCCGCTACCAGTCGGCCCGGACCCTGGTGCTCGCCGGCGGTGACCACGCCGCCCGGGGCGCGGCCGCGCTCGCCCGCCTCGGCCTGGCCCCCATGGCCGCTCGCTGACCTCGAAGCGCAACCAGTGGTTGCGTAAGGCCGGCCTTCCGGGTAGCGTCATGCGCAACCAAACGTTGCAGGAGGGTGTCATGGAGTTCGGGACCATCGAGCGCGAGATCTACGTCGAGGCGTCGCCCGAGATCGTCTTCGAGGTGGTGAGCAGCCCCGACCACCTCAGCCAGTGGTGGCCGGACGACGCCCGGTACGACCCGACACCCGGGTCGACGGGAGAGATCGTCTTCGGCGACCGCGACGCCGGCGGGACGGCCGTGCCGTTCACCGTCGTCGACGCGCGACCGCCGCGGACGTTCTCGTTCCGGTGGACGCACCCGGCCGGCGAGATGGCGGCGGAGGGCAACTCGCTGCTGGTCACCTTCGACCTGACCCCGTCGGGCCGCGGGACGCTGCTCAGGATGACCGAGACCGGCTTCCGCGAGCTGGGCTGGGAGCTGGCCGTGCTGGAGCAGCAGTACCGGGAGCACGTCACGGGCTGGGACTTCTTCCTGCCGCGGCTGGCGCCGTACGCCGCGACGCTGCGGGTGCGGGCATGAGCACCGGGGTCCTGGAACAGGTCGACGACGAGCTCTGGTCCGCCATCGGCGACCCGACCCGGCGCCGGATGCTCGACCTGCTGCTCGTCGAGGGTGACGGCACCGCGACCACGCTCAGCCAGCAGATGCCGGTCACCCGGCAGGCGGTGGCCAAGCACCTCGGCGTCCTGGACCGGGTCGGCCTGGTCCGAGGGACGCCGGCCGGCCGCGAGAAGCGCTACCGGGTGGACGACGCGCAGCTCGCCCGCGCGGTGGCCCAGCTGTCGTCGGTGGGGTCGGCGTGGGACGCCCGGCTGCGGCGGATCAAGCGGATCGCCGAGACGATCCAGCGCACCCGGACGGACTGACAAGAGGAAAAGGGAGTCGAGATGGTGGACATTCTGCACCGGGTGGGGGTCAAGACCCCGACCCCGGACAAGGTGTACGACGCGCTGACGACCGTGGAGGGCCTCGCCGGCTGGTGGACCGACGACACGAAGGGCAGTGGCGAGGTCGGCGGCGTCCTGGAGTTCCGGTTCCTGCCCGGCGGCTTCGACATGGAGGTCGTCGAGCTACGGCCCGCCGAGCGCGTGGCCTGGCGGGTGGTCGACGGTCCCGAGGAGTGGATCGGGACCACGGTCGACTGGGACCTCCGCCAGGACGGCGACTACACGATCGTGCTGTTCGCGCACCGGGGCTGGCGGGAGCCCGTGGAGTTCATGCACCACTGCAGCACCAAGTGGGGCTCGTACCTGATGAGCCTGAAGTCGCTGGTGGAGACCGGTGCGGGCGCTCCGTCGCCGCGGGACACGCAGATCAGCGACTGGCACTGAGGCGGGTGGCGGCCTCCCCGTGACCGACCAGGGGCGACCGTGCCGTCGGTGACGCCGTTCGAAACCAGGCCAACCGGGTACACGCCCGCCGCGCCCGCTGTCGCCGGGCGGACGGACGGAAGGAACGGCCATGACCAGGATCGGCATCATCATCGGCAGCACGCGTCCCGGGCGGAACGGGGAGACCGTGGCCCGGTGGGTCCACGAGATCGCCGCCCAGCGCGACGACGCCCACTACGAGCTCGTCGACATCAAGGACTTCAACCTGCCCCACCTCGACGAGATGGCGCCCCCGTCGCTCGGCCAGTACACCCAGCCGCACACCCTGCGGTGGGCCGAGAAGATCGCCTCGTACGACGGCTACGTCTTCGTCACGCCGGAGTACAACCACTCCACCTCCGGCGCCCTGAAGAACGCGATCGACTTCCTCTACGCCGAGTGGAACAACAAGGCGGCCGGGTTCGTCAGCTACGGCAGCGTCGGCGGCACCCGGGCCGTGGAGCATCTCCGCCTGGTGGTCGCCGAGCTGCAGATGGCGGACGTGCGGGCCCAGGTCGCGCTCTCCCTCTTCACCGATTTCGAGAACTTCAGCGTCTTCAAGCCCAGTGAGCACCAGGTCGGCGCGGTGAACATGATGCTCGACCAGTTGGTGGCCTGGAGCGGCGCCCTGGCGACCCTGCGGTCGGGCACGACGATGGCCACCCCGCAGTCCCACGCGTAGCGGCCGGACCGGTTCCACCGGCCCGACCGATGAGTCCCGGCCGGTGCCGGAGTCTGCCGAGGGACGGATCACGGAGCGAAAGGGGAGAGCGTCCCATGGGCAAGCTGGTCGTGACGGAGTTCGTGACGCTGGACGGGGTCGCGCAGGCGCCGGGGCAGCCGGAGGAGGACCGCGCCGGCGGCTTCACCCACGGCGGGTGGCAGGCGCCGCTGGTGGACCACGAAACCGGCGAGGCCATGTTCGCGCAGGCCAGGGGCATGGACGCGCTGCTGCTGGGCCGCCGGACCTACGACATCTTCGCCGGCTACTGGCCGACGGCGCCCGCGGAGATCCCGTTCACCGGGCTGCTCAACCGGGTGCCCAAGTACGTGGCGAGCCGCACGCTGCAGGAGCCGCTGGGCTGGGAGGGCTCGACGCTGCTCGGCGGCGACCTCGCCGAGAACGTCGCCGAGCTGACGGACCGCCACGACGCGCTCCACGTGATCGGCAGCCTCGACCTCGTGCAGTCGTTGCTGCGCCTGCGCGTCGTGGACCGGCTGCACCTGTGGCTCTACCCGCTGACGCTGGGCGCCGGCAAGCGGCTGTTCGCCGACGGCACCATGCCGGCGGCGTTCCGGCTCACCGAGTCGGTCGGCCATCCCAACGGCACGCTGCAACTGACGTACGAGGCCGCGGGACGGCCGACCTACGGCAACCTCGCCACCTAGGGCACCCGGCCGAGGGCGGCGGTCAGTCCAGGCAGAACTCGTTGCCCTCGGGGTCGGTCAGCACGATGTGTCCGGCGCCCAGCGGGGGTTCGGGCTCGTAGCGGCGCACCCGCTTCGCGCCCAGCGCGACGAGCCGGTCGCACTCGGCCTCCAGCGCCGCCATCCGCTCCTCGCCCTGCAGCCCGGGAGCGGCACGGACGTCGAGGTGGACGCGGTTCTTGGCGACCTTGTCCTCCGGCACCTGCTGGAAGAACAGCCGCGGCCCGTGCCCGTCCGGGTCCTCGATTGCCGACCGCGTGTTGCGCTGCTCCTCCGGCACGCCGACCCGGGCCAGGAAGTCGTCCCACGCGGCGAGGGGGTCGGCGCCCTCGGGCAGGTCGACTCCGGGCGGGCCGGGGTGGACGTAGCCCAGCGCGTCGCGCCAGAAGGACGACAGCGCCCGCGGGTCGTGGGCGTCGAAGGTGACCTGGAAGTGGCGGCTCATCGGGTTGCTCCGTTCGTCGCGGTCGGCCGGTGCCGATGTCGCCTACTCTGACACCCCTGGCGGACAGGATCGGTCCGCTATCTCGGACAGGATGGCGGTATGGGCGTGGCGGGCGGCGACGAGCGGGGCACGACGGAGCGGGTGCTCACCCTGCTCGGGCTGCTCCAGCAGCGCCAGGTCTGGACCGGCCCCGAGCTCGCCGACCGGCTCGGGGTCACGTCGCGGACGATCCGGCGGGACGTCGAGCGGCTGCGCACGCTCGGCTATCCGGTGTACGCCGGCCAGGGCGTCGGCGGCGGCTACCGGCTCGGCCCCGGGCGGGCCCTGCCGCCGCTGCTCCTCGACGACGAGGAGGCGATCGCCACCGCCGTCTCGCTGCTCGCCGGCGCCGGCGGCGCGGTCGCCGGGGCGGCCGACGCCGCACTCCGGGCGCTGGCCAAGCTCGACCGGGTGCTGCCCACCCGCCTGCGGCACGACGTGCGTGCGCTCGCCGGCTCGGTGGAGTCCTTCGGCGGGGGCCGCCCACCGGCCGACCCCGAGGCGCTCATGACGCTGGCCAGAGCCTGCCGGGACGAGGTCGAGGCCGGCTTCGACTACCCGTCCGGGAGCGAGGTGCGACGGCGGCGGGTCGAGCCCTACCGCCTGGTCGCCTCCGACCGGCGCTGGTACCTCCTCGCCTACGACCTCGACCGCGGCGACTGGCGCAGCTTCCGGATCGACCGGATGACCGACGTGTCCGCCCGGACCTGGCGCTTCCGCCCGCGTACGGCGCCCGACGCGGCGACACACGTGCAGGAGGGGGTGGCGAGCCGGGCCTACCCGCACCGGGCGCGCTTCCTCGTGCACGCGCCGGCCGACACGGTACGCGCGCAGATCCCGGCGTCGGCGGCCGTGGTGCGGGAGCGCGACGGCGGGCGCTGCGAGGTGCTCAGCGGCGCCGGCAGCCTCGACTTCGTGCTCATGCACGTGCTGCTGCTGCGCCACGGCTTCGAGGTGCTCGACCCTCCGGAGCTGCGGGGGCGCTGTCGCGCCCTGGCGGAGCGGCTGCTGGCGGCCGGTGCGGCGACCGCGCCGGCGCCCGGCCCGGCGGCGCCGTGAACCGGTACGCCGACCCGGCGCTGGTCAACCGGGCTGCGGGCCGGCGCCGGTGGCCCGCAGCCGGTCGGCCAGTTCGCGGACGGCCTCGTTGTGCCGCGGATCCGACGCGCCGGGCAGGTGCCGGACGATCGGCGGCGGGACGGTGTCACTGGGTGGCGCGACCACGTCCCGGGGGTCGCGCAGCCGCCGGTCCACCGCCCCCGCGGGCCCGCCGACCGCCGGCGGGTCCCCGGGCCGGTGGGGGGAGAACACCCAGCCGCCGATGGAGTCGGTGTCCCGCCACAGGTTGATCCACCGCCAGCCGATCCGCCGGCCGATCTCGTCCAGCACGTCGGCGTGGACGTAGGCGGGGAACCAGTGGGCGTACAGCCGGGACAGCGGCGACCCGGACGTCAGCAGCGCCACCCGCGCGCAGACCTCCGGCGGCAGTTGCAGCACTGTCGCGGCGAGCAGGACCGAGCCGTGGCTGTGCCCGGCGAGCAGCACGGTCTGCCCCTGCCCGGTCAGGTAGCTGATCCGGCGGCTGAGTTCGGGGACCGCCCGCTCGGCGTAACAGGGCGGCGCGAACGGGTGCGCCGCCCGGGGCCAGAAGGTGCCCAGGTCCCACAGCACCCCGACGTAGCGGCGGAACTCGGGGGTGCGGTAGGCGAACAGGCCGCCCAGGACCAGCCCCAGGATCGCCGCGGCGATCACGTAGCTGCCCAGGCCGATCCCGAAGTTCACCAGGTCGGCCGGGATCGGCGCCCAGCGGTCGATGACGTCCCCGGGATACCACCGGGCCAGGCCCAGCGTGCTGGTGGCCAGCCCGAGCCCGGCGAGA
The DNA here is from genome assembly GCF_008868175.1 of Micromonospora sp. AMSO31t. Lineage (GTDB taxonomy): Bacteria > Actinomycetota > Actinomycetes > Mycobacteriales > Micromonosporaceae > Micromonospora. Next base: position 25,227 of record NZ_WBKT01000048.1, on the reverse strand, counting down.
GCGGCGTAGGTGAGGACCAGCGGGGTCACCTGCTCGGTGAAGCGGGCCTGCGCGATGACCTTTTCGGCCTGCCGCAGCCGCTCGGCGGCCTCGGCCGGCGCGTCGGGGTGGTCGCGGGCCACGATGCCCGCGGCGGCCCGCCGGCGGGCGGGCCGGGACGCCAGCGCCACGACGACGCCGGCCGCCGCGGCGACCGTCACGGCCAGGAAGAAACCGAAGATCGCCCACTTGTACGCGAGCGGCGGGCTGGTGGCCAGCCGCGCGGAGGTGGGCGCGCTGCGGTCCAGCAGGTCCGCCACCCGGTAGACCAGTTCGGCGGAGTACGCCACCGCCAGCCCGGCGGCGACGGCGTCGATGACCGGGGCGCCGAGCGCACGCAGGCGTGACCCGCCCGGCAGCCGGGGACGCGCCCACAGCGCGGCCGCCCCGAGGACGAGCAGGAGGACGGTCTGCGTGGCGAAGAGGAGGGTGACGATCTCCCCGTACCCGGGTAGGCCCGTCCCGGCGGCCCAGGGTCCGGGCTCGGCCGCCACGACGACCACGACGGCGCCGGTGAGCAGGCACGCCGTGGTCCGCAGGAGGCGCAGGTTCCGTTCGACGCCCGGGGCGGGCGTGGTGCGGTCCAGCAGCGGGTGGGCGCAGACCAGCACCACGCACGCGGCCAGCACCGCCGCGGTCAGCCCCAGCAGCACGGCGGTCACGACCGACGCCCGCCCCCCGGCCGAGCGCGCGACGAGCAGGACGGCGTCCAGCGTGGCGAAGGCCGCGGCGACGTGGATCGCCCGCAGCCGGGACACCAGCGGCGCGGCGTCCCACTGCCCGACCGCCGTGAGCTGGTGCTCGCCGGACACCGTGGCCGGGCCACGGAACGTCGAGTACGTCCATCCCGGCCGGCTGCTCAGCCGCCAGACCAGGGCCACCGCCGCGATCGGGAACAGGGCGAACACCGCCAGCCGCAGCCCGGCCGGCCGCCCGCCGAGCCAGGACAGCCAGTTCCGGGCGGTCAGGCACTGCGGCGAGCCCATGCACTTCCAGGCGATCAGGTCCAGCGTCACCCCGGCCACCGCGATCACGTACACCGAGGTGAGCGTCAGCGCGAGCAGCCGGCAGAGCGCCTTCACGGTCACGGCGGCCAGCCCGGCGCCGGGCGGGTGCATCCAGATCGCCATGTTGCCGAGCATGAACGGCAGCAGGAACACCAGGGACAGCGTGCGGACCGCCTTGCCGGAGGGAAGGTCCCGCCACAGGTACGCCTCCAGCAGCACACCGCCCGGCCCGGTCGTGTCCGGGTAGCCGGCCCGTGGCCGGTAGAAGCCGCCGCTGCGGTCACCGGCGACCTGCTGCACGTTCGGCCGGTCCAGCACCTGCTCGGCGCCCGCGCCCGAGACGCCGTGCACCCGCAACTCCACGACCTCGACCGGCCGTTCGTCCGCGCCCATCGGCGTGTCCGACATCGATCTCCCGTCGCAGCGACCCGAGCCGGGCGGCGACGCGCGCGCCCGGGGGTGCGGTCTACCCGTTCCGCGCCCGATCAAGGGCGGCGCGGACGAGGCGGCGGGATGCCGGGAAACCGGGCGGCCGGCAGGTGCGGGGGCAGTAACGTGGCGGGCGGAGGCCCTGCCGCCCGACCAGCCCAGGGAGGCCGCGATGAGCACGACGGACGCCCGGAGCGACGACCCGAGCGGCACCATGGACCTGAAGCTCGAGGTGGTCGTCCTCCCGGTGTCGGACGTCGATCGCGCGAAGGAGTTCTACGGGCGCCTCGGCTGGCGGCTCGACCGGACGCCGCCGGGCATCGTCCAGTTCACGCCGCCGGGCTCGGGGTGCTCGATCCAGTTCGGCCCGACCCTCACGGCCGCCGCCCCGGGATCGGCGAAGGGCTACCTCGTGGTGTCCGACATCGAGGCCGCCCGCAGCGAACTGGTCGCCGCCGGCGTCGACGTGAGCGGGGTCTTCCACGTGGGCCCGAGCGGCCCGGTCGGTGGCCGGGACCCGGAGCGCCGCAGCTACGTCTCCCGCGCCTCGTTCACCGATCCCGACGGCAATGACTGGCTGCTCCAGGAGATCACCACCCGGTTGCCCGGGCGGATGGCGGCGGACACGACCTCGTACACCTCCGCCACCGACCTGGCCGGCGCCCTGCGCCGCGCCGCCGCCGCGCACGGCGAGCACGAGAAGCGCATCGGCGCGACCGACGAGAACTGGCCCGACTGGTACGCGGCCTACCTGGTGCGCGAGCAGGCGGGCGAGGAACTACCCACCTGACCGCTCCTGATCAGCCCACGGCGGTCGGGGAGGGCGGCGCGCTGCCGCCCTGCGGCGCCTCGGCGGTCATCAGCCGGATGATCTCGGACCGGTCGGCGGCGGACGGCAGTCCCCAGCCCGGGCGGTACCCGTACACCTGGTCCAGCGGGGTGGAGGCGGTGCGGCCGTCGAGGATCTCGACGGCGGCCGTGTCGATCAGCCCGGGATGCTCGACGCCGCACGCCTCGGCGACCTTGACCAGGTCGCGCCGCAGCGTCCGGACGTAGTTGGCGGCCCGCACCGACTTGCGGGCCGGGTCGAGGCCCCGGGCGAGCCACGGGTTCTGGGTCGCCACACCGGTGGGGCAGGTGTCGGTGTGGCACCTCTGCGCCTGGATGCAGCCGATCGCCAGCATGGCCTCCCGGCCGACGTTCACCATGTCCGCGCCGAGCGCGAAGGCCACCACGGCGTTGTCCGGCAGCCCGAGCTTGCCGCCGCCGACGAAGACCACCTGCTCGTGCAGGTTCCGTTCGGCGAAGATCCGGTAGACCCGCGAGAAGCCCTGCTGGAACGGCAGCGACACCGAGTCGGTGAAGATCAGCGGCGCGGCGCCCGTGCCGCCCTCGCCGCCGTCGACGGTCACGAAGTCCACGCCGCGGCCGGTGTCGCGCATCAGCGTGGTCAGCTCCTCCCAGAAGCCCAGGTCGCCGACGGCGGACTTGATGCCGACCGGCAGGCCGGTCTCGGCGGCGAGCAGCTCCACCCAGTCCAGCAGGCTGTCGCAGTCGGAGAACTCGGCGTGCCGGGACGGGCTGACGCAGTCCCGGCCCGCGGGGATGCCCCGGGTGGCGGCGATCTCGGCGGAGACCTTCGCGGCCGGCAGCAGCCCGCCGAGGCTCGGCTTCGCGCCCTGGCTGAGCTTGATCTCCAGCGCCCGGACCGGTGCGCCGGCCGCCAGGTCCCGGAGCCGGGCCAGGTCGAACCGGCCGCGCTCGTCCCGGCAGCCGAAATACGCGGTGCCGATCTGGAAGACCAGGTCACCACCGTTGCGGTGGTACGGCGACAGCCCGCCCTCGCCGGTGTTCTGGAGGCAGCCGGCCAGCGCGGCGCCCCGGTTGAGCGCCTCGACGGCGTTGCCGGAGAGCGAGCCGAAGCTCATGCCGGAGATGTTGACCACCGACTCCGGGCGGAACGCGCGGGCCCGACCCCGGGCACCGCCGAGCACCTTCGCGCAGGGGAGGGTCACGTCGTGCGCGGCGCCGGGGGAGGACGGCGGCACCGCCCGCCCGAAGGTGCGGTGCTTGATGATCGGGTAGCCCGGGGTGTACTCGATGTCGTTGTCCGTGCCGAACCCGAAGTAGTTGTTCTCCTGCTTCGCCGACGCGTACACCCAGCGGCGCTGGTCGCGGGTGAACGGCCGCTCCTCGTTGTTGCCGGCCACGATGTACTGGCGCAGCTCGGGCCCGATCGACTCCAGCAGGTACCGGGCGCGGCCGAGGACGGGGAAGTTGCGCAGCAGCGCGTGGTCGCGCTGCAGCAGGTCGCGTGCGGCGAGGGCCGCGACGGCGGCGACGGCGGCGGGTACGGCTCTACGGGCCCAGCTCATGCCGCCACTCTTTCCGGGATCGCCGCCGGCCAAACGGGGAGCGTCCGAGCCCCGGCCGCCGTTGCCAATTTCCTTCAGTCAAACGAACGTTTATGAAGGGTATCGACATCGACGGTCATGACGGTATAGCGTCCGCGCCAACGTTCCCCGACGGTCGCTGAAGGAGTGCCATGCCCACGCCACGAACCGTCCGCCTGCGGCGCCGAGGACTGCTCGGCATCCCCGCCCTGGTGACCGCCGCGCTGGCCGTCGTCACCCGACCCGGCGCGGCGGCCGCCGCACCGACCGCCCGGTCCGCCGCGCCCAAGCCGGAGTGCCTGGCCGACCTGCTCGGGGAGTCCTGATGGCTACCATCCCCTGGCTCGTGGACGTGCTGCGGGGGGCCGGGGTGCAGGTCGTCGTCGAGGGCGACTGGCTCAACCGGATGCGCCCCGGGTCCTTCGACCCGATCGGGGTGCTGTGGCACCACACGGCATCCACCTCCAGCGCGACCAATCCCCACCCCGCGCTCAACATCTGCATCAACGGCCGGCCCGACCTGGCCGGCCCGCTCTGCCAGGCGCTCGTCGACTACCACGGCGTGTTCCACGTGATCTCGGCCGGGCGCTGCAACCACGCCGGCGCCAGCGGCGGCAGCGGACCGATCCCGGCCGGTGACGGCAACACCATGCTGATCGGCTGGGAGATCGACTACAACGGGGTCAACCAGGAGATGACCGCGGCCCAGTACGCCGCCTCCGTCGCCGCCACCGCGGCCGTCCTCACCCGGCTGGGCCGGGACGCCAGCTACGCGCGCGGACACCGGGAGACCAGCACCACCGGCAAGATCGACCCGTCCTTCATCGACCTGAATGTGATGCGCGCCGACGTCGCGGCGAAGATGGGCGGCTCCCCGGCGTGGTCCTCGATCGTGGACAACGCCACCGCCGGGCGCTTCACCGCGAGCGCGAGCTGGGGTGTCTCGTCCTTCTCGGGGCAGCGCTACGGCGCGGACTACCGCTACGCCGACCCGGTCGCCGCCAGCGACCCGGCCTGGTACCGGTTCAACGTCCCGGCCGCCGGCAACTACCGCGTGGACGCCTGGTGGCCGGCCAACGCCGGCTACAACAGCGCCGCGCCGTACATCATCGCCACCACGACCGGCAACCGGACCGTCTCGGTCGACCAGCGGGCGACCGGAGGCCAGTGGCGTACCCTCGGCACCTTCGCCCTGCCCGCGGGGGACGCCAACCGGGTGGCGGTGAGCCGGTGGACCACGGCCGCCGGCCTCGTCATCGCCGACGCCGTCCGGCTCACCCGGGTCTGACCGTCCACCGGGCCCCGGCCGGCAGCGGCCCGGCCGGGGTCAGCCCGGCACGGGCCGGCCCATCTCGGCCAGGATCCCGGTGCCCTGGCCCAGCTCGATCAGGTACCCGTCGGGGTCGCGCAGGTAGCACCGGATCTCCACGCCGTGGTCCTTCGGTTCGGTCAGGAACTCACCGCCCCGCGAACGCCACAGCTCGTAGACGGCCCGGACGTCGGTGACCCGGATGTTGAGAGCCCCGCTGAGCGTGTCCGAACCGGTCGGCGCCCGCGCCGTCACCGTCGGCTTGTCGTCGGTCGGGCCACCCTCGTCGTTGAGCACGAGGTAGCTGTTGTGCAGGCGGAGCACCGCGGGCCGCCGGTCCCGCACCACCGTGGCGCCCAGGACGTCGCGGTAGAACTCCCGCGAGCGGTCCACGTCCCGCACGATCAGCAGGTGGGTGACGACCAAGCCGTGTTCGGGCTGGAAGTAGTCCGGTGCCTCATCCGTCACGACGCCCCCTCCCTCGGCCCGCCGGTTACCCGGGCGCTCGCGGGCCACACCCGGCTCCGGGGTTCGCCGCGGTTCGCGGGCCGATGGTATGAATGCAGCGTGGCGTCGTCGCAGAACGTAGACCCGATGGGCAACGTCCGCACCCTGGTCGAGGACGCGCTGCCCGCTCGGCTGCCCGGCGCCCGCGTCGCGGCGGACCGCGACGAGATCGTCGTGGCCGTCCCCGGCGGCCGGGCCCGGGTGTCCCTGGCCCCGCTGCTGCGCAGCTGTCTCGACCAGCCCCGGCAGGCGTGGCCCGAGCTGGTGGCCGACTGGGTCACGGCGGTACGCCGGGAGCTGCCGGACCGTGTCTCCGCCGATCTCGGGCCGGTCGACGTCGAGCAGCTCCGGCTCCGCCTCACCCCGGCGGCCGCGACCACGGAGGCCGACAGCTACCTGGCCGTGCCGTTCGGCGACCACTTCACCGCGGTGGTGGTGGTGAACCGGCCCGAGCGGCTGGACCTGCTGACCCTCGCCCAGGCCGCGCGACTGGACCGCGAGCCCGCGGAGCTGGTGCGCGTCGCCGTGCGGCAGACCGTGGAGCGCGAACTGACCACCCTCGACGTGCGGGACCACGAGCTGCCCAGCGGCGGGTCCGTGCGCCTGCTCGCCGCCGACGGCAATCCCTTCGTGACGACCGCCCTCATGTCGGTCAAGCGGTTCCTGCCCGAGGGCGCCGACCACGGGGCGCTGGTCGCGGCGCCGCGGTACGGCGCGGTGCTGCTGCACCCGGTGGACCACCGGGTGCGCGAGGCCGCCGTGGCGGTGCACCGCCTGGCCGGCACCATGTTCACGGCCGCCGCCGACCCCTGCACCGACCAGGTCTTCTGGTGGCACGCCGGGGAGTTCCACCCGGTCCGGGTCGTGCCGGGGGAGCCCGGAGGGGTCGTGCAGGTGCGGATGCCCGAGTCCCTGGCGCCCGTCGTGGCGCGGCTGGACCGGCCTACGGGGTGAGCGCCGCGTCGAGCTTCCGGGCGGCCAGCGCCTGATCCCGTTGCGCGGTCAGGAATCGGAGCGCGGCGTCCCGCTCCCCGTCCTGCCAGGCCCGCAGCAGCCCCTCGTGGAACGCGGCCTGCTCCGCCAGCTGCCGCGCGCCCGTGCCGGAGGACCCGGCGGCCCGCTCCCGGCACAGCTCGGCGAGCTGCGTCGCCGGCTCGACGGGGGACGCCGTGCCGTTGACCACCCGCCAGCCGGGCACCTGGTGCCAGTGCGTGCGGCGACGGGGCGGATCCTGGGCGAAATCCCGCTCGGCCACGTCGGCGAGCCGTTCGGCCGGCCACTTGTCGATCTTCTCCAGGCCGGCGTCCAGCACGAACCGCCGCACCTGCTCCGCCGCCGCACCGGAGGACAGGTCGACCGTCGGCGGCCCGGAGCCGACCTCGTCCGTCCGGACGCCGTACGTCATGATCCAGCTGGTGAAGGGCGCCACGAGCGGCTGCACCCCGGCGGTCACCCAGCCCGCGGGCCGGGTGGGCGACCCGGACCAGCCGATCCACGACAGCGACCAGGCGACCGGCTCGCGCGCCAGCACCGTGTCGAGGCCGCCGCCCCGGACCGACCATTTCCCCGGCAGGTCGGGCCGCAGCTCGGCCAGGATCTGCCGCCACCGCCGCGCCGCGTCAACAGAGGACATACGCACCTTTCGCGGGTCGCCGGCCGGGCCCGGTCAGTCTACGCTCAGCGGGCGCTGCGTCGGCCGTAGCTCCTCCGGGTGCTCGGGCAGGTCCAGCACCCGCTTGACCTTGTTGGCCCAGCTCGGCTCGATGCCGGTCTTCAGGCCGGTCTTCAGGTCGTAGGCGTGCGCGACCTCCCAGTCCAGCTCGTCGGTCGCCGCGTCCTTGTACTGCCGCTCCAGGATGACGTCCGGCCGGAAGTCCTGGTCCTTGACCTTCGGCGTCTCGACGCCCTGGGCGTCGTACCCGACCTCGGTGCGCAGCCGGAAGCCCGTCTCCGGGTCGAGCATGGTGGTCGCCTCGGTGTCGATCGCGTTGGCGAGCTCACGGTGGGACTCGGTGCCCAGCGCGGTGCGCTCCACGATGAGGTCGGCCACGTCCTCGGGGTAGCCCTTCTCGATGAGCTTGTCCCGCTGCCGCTGGTAGCCCTCCTGCTGGAGGATCGAGTCCCGGTTCTGGTCGACGTGGTCCCACGCGTCGTCGACCATCTCCTGGAGCTGGCCGGCGATCTGCTGGCGCGCCTTGGCGATCTCCTCCAGCGTCTTCTCGTCGTGCTTGCCCAGCTCCGGGTCGTTCTGGGGGCGCTGCGCGTCGGCGTCCCCCTCGGCGGGCCTGCCGTCGGTCGACCTCGGGCCGCCGAGCCGCCCGCTCTCCGCCGCCTCGGTGACGGCCCGGTGGGTCTCGGCGACGCTGCTGGGCCGGCCGTGCGACCCGCCGCCCCGCTGCCGGGGCACACCGCCGTCGCCGACATCCCCGACATCCCCGCCGTCGCCGCCGTCACCGGTGCTGCCGTGCGGTCCCCTGGGCTTCGCCACGATCCCCCCGGTCAGCCGTTGACGAGCTTGGACAGGTTGGTGAGGCTGGTGACGAGCGCCGTGGTGTAGCTCAGGATCCGGCCCGCCCACTTGAGCACGGCGGCGGTGATCTGCGCGGCGATCACCGGGATGGTGACCACGAAGATCGCCTCGACGGCCCAGACGACGACGCGCGCCACGAGGTCCGCGATGAGGTCCCGGACGATGTCGCGGGTGAACGAGACGAGGTTCCCGGCGGCCTGGGTGGCGGCCGCCATCGCCGCGGACGCGCCACCCAGACCGGCGATCGCGTCCACGTTGTTCTTCATCAGCGACTGGTACGCCTCGGCGGCGTGCCCCCGCCAGTCGGGCAGGTCGCCGGCCAGGTGCGCCTGCAGGTCGGCCGCCATCCGCTGGAGGTGGCCGGCCATGTTGTCCCAGGTCGCCGCGTGCGACGCGACCACGTCGGGCATGCCGGTGAGCCAGTCGAGCATCTCCCGCAGCGGCTCGAAGTATTCCATCGCCCAGCCGATGCCGTTGGCCAGCAACGCGCTGAACGGATCCAGCACCGTCGCGGCGACGTCCAGCCCGAAGGCCGCACCGGCGAGCAGGTCGTCCACCCAGCCCTCGCTGCGGATGGCGTCCACCAGGCCCTCGACACCGTCGGCCAGCGACGACCCGGTCCACACCTCCCGCGTGGACCGGACATCCGCGACCAGCGACTCGTCGGTCATGCCCGCAACCGCCGGCTGATCGCCTCCATCGAGCTGGCCGCGTCACCGTCCACACCGTCGTAGCTGTCCGCGGTGCGGCGCAGGCCGTCGGCGACCAGCCTGAGGTTCTCGTCGACGTACGCGACCAGCTCGTCCTGGCGGGTGTGCCGGTCCTCCAGGATCGCGGAGATCCACCCGCACAGCAGCCCGTACGCCTGGTCGTCCCGCGCGATGTGCGCGCTCGCGCCGCGGACCGCGTCGAACCGGGCCCGCAACCCCTCGACGTACGCGGCGTGCGCGCGGATCTGCTCGGGGTCGGCGGCCCAGCCGGCCGGCCCGCTCATCGTTGCCAGCCGTGGCCGCCGTAGGAGCCCGGCTCACCCCCGCCGGGTTCCGGGTCGGGGCGCAGTTGCCGGCCCACCCGCTCGGCGATGGCGCGGGCGGCCGCCGACTCGGTGCCGACGGTCTCCGCGATGATCTCCTGCGACCGCTCGGCGAGCTGTCCCTTCGCCCGCCGGATCGCCTCCATGACCGCCTGGGCGACCACCTCGGGGGAGGCCCGCTGGATGTGCCGGCCCAGGCGCAGGTCCAGCAGCGCGCCCCCGGCGTCGACGGTCACCTCGGCCAGGCCGTGGTCGTCCCCGGCCGTGACCCGCAGCTCCTGGAGGCGGTCGCTCATCGCCTTCGTGTCCGCGGCGAGCTTGTCGATGCGGCCCTTCCAGGCCCGCATCTGATCCATGGCGCCGTCCGGGTCGAGCACGCCGCCGCTCAGAGCCCCGCTCACCATGCGCCTCCCCCGAGTAGGCCCGGATCCCGTGCCGACCGCTGATCCCCAGCACCTCGCAGGGCGGCGTCGATTGTAGAACACCCCTTCACGTCCGGGGTGCCACGTCGAGGACACAGTGGACGGCGGTGGGTGGTCAACGGGCCGGGCGGGTGCTCTCCCGGGGCAGGATCGTGTGCGGCGCGGTGATCCGGGCGGGCGGGGCGTCCGGGCGGTCCAGGCGGGCGGCGACCAGAGCGACCGCCTCCCGGGCGAGGAACGCGGGGTCGGCCGAGACGGAGGTCAGCGTCGGTCGGGAGTAGCGGCCCTCCTCGCTGTCGCCGAATCCGACCACGGCCACGTCCGTGGGCACCCGCAGCCCGGCGTCGGCGGCGGCCCGCAGGGCGCCGATGGCGAGCCGGTCGGAATAGCAGAAGAGGGCGTCCGGGCGGTGCTCGTGCGCGAACAGCCACCGGGCGGCCCGGTAGCCGTCCTCGTGCCGGTGCTGGGCGGTGGCCCGCAGGTAGCCGGCGGGTGGGTCGAGTCCGGCCCGGCGGACCGCCCGCTGGTAGCCGAGGGTGCGGGGCTGCGCCGACCCGGTGGCCTCATCCGGCCGGGCGCCGATGGCGGCGATGCGCCGACGCCCGGTGCCCAGCAGGTGCTCGGTGGCGTCGGCCGCGGCGCGGGCGCCGTCGAGGGCCACCTGGTCGCAGCGCGGATCGCGGCTGTCGCCGAGCAGGACGAGGGGAGTGCCGGTGCCGAGGTGGGCGTCGATCAGCTCCGGCGGCACGGCGTCCGCGCCGAGCAGGACGGCGTCGACGCCCGGCGGTGCTCCGGGGTGCGCCGGGGGCGCGGCACGCCCGGTGTCGGGTCCGAGATGTTCGACGACGACGCGGAAGCCCCGGCCGGTCGCCGCCCGGACGACCTCACGGGCCAACCCGTGCAGGCCGGGCGCCTCGACGTCGGGGACGATCAGCGCGAGCAGCCCGGTGCGGCCGGTGCGCAGGGTGCGGGCCGCGAGGTTGGGCCGGTAGCCCAGCTCACCGACGGCCGCCCGCACGCGGCGGCGCAACTCGTCACTGACGTGCGGGTGGTCGTTGATGACGTTCGAGACCGTCTTCACCGACACGCGCGCCTGCCGCGCCACGTCCCTGAGCGTGGTGGCCACGATCCGTCCTCCCGCCGCGCCCCTCCGGACACCAGCCAACCCCTTTCGCTGGTGTACACACCGGACGATCCCAGAGAGGGGCTACACCCGTCAAGGCGTTACGCTGGTGTGAACGAAAGGAGCCCGACGGTGAGCGACGAGCGATCGGTGCCGGCCGCCGTGCGGCTGGTGCGCGATTTCGTCAACACCTTCGAGCCGCAGGTCGACGAGGAGTCGCTGACCACGCCGGACGCGCTGCGGGACTGGCTCGCCGAGCGGGGGGTGGTCCCCGCCGGCGCGCGGCTGGGCCGGGCGGACCTCGCCGTGGCCCGCACCGTCCGCGAGGGCCTGCGGGCGGTGCTCCTCGGCCACGCCGGCCACCCCGCCGACCCCGACGCGCTGCGGCGCCTCGACGAGGCCCTGGCCGCGGCGCCCGTGCGGCTGACGCTCGCGGGCGGCGCCCCGCGCCTCGTCCCCGCCCGCACCGGCCCGCTCGACGTGGCGTTGGCCGCCCTGGTCGACGCGATCCGGCAGTGCGCGCAGGACCAGGTGTGGACCCGGCTCAAGGTGTGCGACCGGGACACCTGCCGGTGGGCCTACTACGACGCCTCCCGCAACCAGGCGCGCCGCTGGTGCTCCATGGCCGGATGCGGCAACTACGTCAAGATGCGCCGGGCCTACGCCGTGCGCCGCGACCGCCGGTCCCGCCCGACCGACACCGGCCGGGACCGCTGACCCGGCCGGTGTCCGGCCAGACGCATGTGACCCGCCGTCGGTGGGAACGCCCTCGCATGGCCAGATACACGAAGCCCGAACTCCGGGAGCAGCTCAAGGAGGAGATCCAGGCGTCCGACAAGGGCGGCCGGCCGGGTCAGTGGTCGGCGCGCAAGTCGCAACTGCTCACCAACGAGTACAAGAAGCGTGGTGGGGGCTTCGAGGGACCCCGGGACCAGCGGCAGCGCAACCTGCAGCGGTGGGGCGCCGAGGAGTGGCAGACCCGGTCGGGTTCCACCCGCGCGCGCCGCAACGGTGAGACCGCGCGTTACCTGCCCAAACGGGCGTGGGAACAGCTTTCCGACGAGCAGCGGCGCGACACCGACACGAAGAAGCGGCAGGCGTCCCGGTCCGGGCGGCAGTTCGTCGCCAACACCGGACCGGCGAAGCGCGCCCGTAAGGAGGCCAACGCCGCCGGACCCCTGTCGGACCTGCCGGTCACGGAGGCGGTCAAGTTGATCCGTGGCCTCGACACCCGCCAGCTCCGGGCGGCGCTGCGGCGCGAGCGCGGCGGCAAGGACCGCAAGACGCTCGTCCAGCGCCTGGAGTCGGAGCTGGCCCGGCGCTGACGGTGCCGCCCCGGGCGCCCCCCTCCGCGGCCGGGACGACCGGTCAGCCGTCGCGCCGCAACCGGCCCGTCTCCCCGCCCCCGGCGTCCACGAGCACCAGCACGTCGCCGTCCAGCCCCGCCCGGGACGCCCCGGACAGCCAGAGCGCCACCGGGACGTTCGCGCAGCCGATCAGGGTGCTGGGTCCGGCGGTGGCGAGCAGGGCGCCCTCCGCGCCGGCGACCCACCGCCCACCCTGGCCGTTGCAGCCGTCGGAGCCGCGCCATCCGCCGTCGTCCCGCAACTCCACGTACGCCGGGTCCGGCCCGCCCCGCTGCGGACCGGCGGGTACCCAGCGGCCGAGCAGGGCGGCCCGGCCGGGCGGCGTCAGGCCCGCCGGCAGGGCGGCGGCCGGCGCGAGGGCCCGCCGGACCTCGGGGGTGACCACGGGCGGCTCGGCCAGCGCCGGCAGCAGGTGCGGCCCGGGGTCGGGCTTCGCGCCGGGCGCCAGCCGGGCGACCTGCCGGCCCTGGTCGTCGAGGAGGATCGGGGTCTTCCCGTCCAGGCGGAACGCGGTGGCCCGGGGCAGCCAGGCGGGCCCGCCCCGCGGATCGGAGGGGCAGCCCGGACGGCCGGACGGCGAGAGGCCCGAAAGCTCGGCCACGAACAGGCCGTCGGCACCCGCCCGCCAGGTCCCCGTCGACACCCCGCAGCGGTCGAACCACAGCAGGTCGCCCTGGTCGGAGGGAGCGAGTCGCAGCACACCGGCCCCGCCGTCGGCGGCGGTCACCGCCCAGTTGCCGATCAGCCCGACCGGGTCGGGGGACGATCCGCCGCCGAGCGGGCCCGCGCTCGCGGCCGGCGGGCCGGTGGTGGCCTCCGAGCCGGCGGCGCAGCCCGCCAGTAGCGTGCCCACCGCGACGGCCACCACGAGGTGTCTGCTGCGCCCCATCGTCCCGCCCCTCCGCCGGTCCGGTCGTCTCCGGACGTCCGGTGCTTGGACGAGGCGCCGGGACCGCCGGTTCCGCCGCCGGGCGGGGAGCCGCGGCGGCACGATCCGCGGTGCCCACCGCATCCGCCGCCGGCCGGGAGGGGCGGCCTGGCGGCGGAGGCGGCGAGCTGCGCTACGGCGTCGTGAGGCCCAGGCTGATCGTCCTGGTCAGCGTCGCGTTGTCGTCGTCGCCGTCGAGCGACCAGGCCATCGCCCCGCCCAGCCCGGCCCGGCGGATGTAGAGCGTCTTCTGGAGCACCACCAGCGGATCGTCGTACGTCCACAGGGTCGTGCCGTCGAACAGCCAGGCGTGCCCCGCGCGCAGGTCGCGGTGGACGGCGTAGCCCTTGCCGGGCAGGGTCTTGAGCTGCTTGTAGTCCTCCGAGCCGGCCTCGAAGGTGGCCGGCGCCGGCCCGGCCGCGGGCTGGAACAGACCGTCCCCGCCGCCGGTCACGCCGGTCCAGCCCCGGCCGTAGTAGGGGATGCCCAGGACCAGCTTCCCGCGCGGGGCGCCGCGGGCGATCCAGCCGTCGATCGCCACCTCGGCGGAGAAGTCCGGGTCGTCCGGCGCGCCGGCCGGCACGCGCAGCGCCGACTGCTGGTTGGTCACCGAGTCCCAGGAACCGTGGAAGTCGTACCCCTGCACGGTGGCGAAGTCGAGGTACCGGAAGATCTTCCGGCCCTCGTACCCGGCGTCCATGGTGGCGGGGTTGGCCGGCAGGAACGCGGTCAGCGCGTAGTGCCGGTGGGCCTGCCGCCCGTACGCGTCGAGCTGCCGGCGGAACTCGGCGAGCAGCCTGGTGAAGTTCTCCCGGTCCTCGGGGCGGACCACGTTGCCCGGTTCGCCGGGCCAGTTCGGCCACTCCCAGTCCAGGTCGATGCCGTCGAAGACGCCGGCGGCCGCGCCCGGGCCGCCGCTGCCGCCGTCCAGGACCGGCAGGTTCCCCTTGAGGTAGAGGTCGATGCAGGAGGCGACGAACGCCCGGCGGGAGGCGTCGGTGCGGGCGGCGTCGGAGAGGTACGTCGACCAGCTCCAGCCGCCCAGCGAGATGAGCACCTTCAGGTCGGGGTGCCGGGCCTTGAGCTTGGCGAGCTGGCCGAAGTTGCCGTTGAGCGGCTCGCCCCAGGCGTCGGCGACGCCGTCGACGCTCTCCTCCGCCGGGACGGTGCGCTGGTAGTCGGCCCAGGCGTCCCCCTCGCCCGGCCCGCCGTCCACATAGCACCGTCCGTCGGCGCTGATGTTGCCGAACGCGTAGTTGACGTGGGTGAGGCGGCTCGCCGCCCCGGAGGTGTCGAGCTTCCTGACCGGGAAGGCCCGGCCGTAGATGCCCCACTGGGTGAAGTAGCCGACCCGGTGGTATCCGGTCCGGCGGGCTGAGCCGTCGGCGCTCGCGGCGGCCGGTGGTGCGGCGGTGAGCAGCAGGGTCGACAGGGCGACGAGGGCGGTGAGGCGGCGGTGGCGGAACGGTCGCATCGGCACTCCCACGGCGGACGGAGCGGGATTAGTTAAGAGACCTTTCTGATCGATGAAGCTAAGCCGGTCGCCAATCGAGGTCAAGAGCGCCGCGCGGAGTTGCTAGGGTGGTGGTGCGCGCGTCGAGAGACCGCGCGCCGACTCGAAGGAGACCGACATGACGGGCGACGACGACATCTCCGGGTGATCCCGGCCCACCTCGTCGCATCCCCGTCTCGTCATCCGGGCGGCCGTGCCCTGCCCGGCTCAACTCCCGAGGGTCTCTTCAGATGTCCGACACCTGTGTCGTGTGCACCAACCTCTCCTTCTCCTGGCCGGACGACACCCCGGTCTTCCAGGACCTGTCCTTCACCGTGCCGCCCGGCCGCACCGGCCTGGTCGCGCCGAACGGCGCCGGCAAGACCACCCTGCTGCGGCTGATCGCCGGCGACCTCACCCCCACCGGCGGCGCCGTGACGGTGGACGGCGTGCTCGGCTACCTGCCGCAGAACCTGCCCCTCGCGGGCGACCTGACCGTGGCCCAGGTGCTGGGCGTCGACGCGGTGCTCCGGGCGCTGCACGCCATCGAGTCCGGTGACGCCGCCGAGGAACACTTCACCACCGTCGGCGACGACTGGGACGTGGAGGAGCGCAGCCGAGCCGAACTCGACCGGCTCGGTCTGGGTGACGTCCCGCTCGACCGGCGGCTGGACACCCTCAGCGGCGGGCAGGTCGTCTCCCTCGGCCTGGCCGCGCAACTGCTCCGCCGCCCCGACGTGCTGCTGCTCGACGAGCCGACGAACAACCTCGACCTCGACGCGCGGCATCGCCTCTACGCGGTGCTCGAGGAGTGGTCGGGCTGCCTGCTGCTGGTCAGCCACGACCGGGCCCTGCTCGACCGGATGGACCGCATCGCCGAACTGGACCGCGGGGAGGTACGCCTGTTCGGTGGGAACTTCACCGCGTACGAGGAGGCCAGCCGGGCCGCCCGGGAAGCGGCCGAGCGCACCGTGCGCGGCGCCGAGCAGGAGGTGAAGCGGGAGAAGCGGGAGATGCAGCAGGCCCGGGAGCGGGCCGAACGGCGGGCCGGCAACGCCGCCCGCAACCTCGACAGCGCCGGCCTGGCCCGGATCGTCGCCGGCGGGCTGAAGCGCAGCGCCCAGGAGTCGGCCGGCCGGTCCCGGCAGTTGCACGCCAACCGGGTGAGCGAGGCCCAGTCCCGGCTCGACGAGGCCAGCAGGGCGCTGCGCGAGGACCAGACGCTGACCCTGGACCTGCCGGACACCACCGTCCCGGCCGGCCGGACGGTCGTGGCGGGGGAGCGGATGCAGGTCCACCACGACGGGCGGGCCGTCTTCGCCGGGGACGGGGTGGACCTCACCATCCGGGGGCCCGAGCGGATCGCCCTGACCGGGTCCAACGGCGCCGGCAAGTCCACCCTGCTGCGGTTGCTCCAAGGCGATCTCGACCCGGAGGGCGGTCAGGTGCGCCGGGGCGAGGGCCGGGTCGCGTACCTGTCGCAGCGGCTGGACCTGCTCGACCCGGACCGCACGGTGGCGGAGAACTTCGCCGCGTACGCCCCGGACCGGCCGCCGGCCGAGCGGATGAACCTGCTGGCCCGGTTCCTCTTCCGCGGGGCGCGGGCCCACCTGCCGGTCGGCGTGCTCTCCGGCGGCGAACGCCTGCGGGCGACCCTCGCCTGTGTCCTGTACGCGCAGCCGGCCCCCCACCTGCTGCTGCTGGACGAGCCGACGAACAACCTCGACCTGGTCAGCGCGGGTCAGTTGGAGAACGCCCTGGGCGCGTACCGGGGAGCGTTCGTGGTGGTCAGCCACGACGAGCGGTTCCTCGCCGAGATCGGCGTGCGGCGCTGGCTCCGCCTCGACGCCGGCCGGCTCCGGGAGGTGCCCGCGCCCGAACCGGCCTGAGCGGGTCTGGACGGACTTAAACTTGCGCCGCTAGTTTAAGCCGATGGACCTTCAGCTCTCCGCCGAGCAGGTGGCGGCTCGCCGGCTCGCCGCCGAGTTCGTCGACCGTGAGGTGGCGCCGCACGCGGCGGCCTGGGACCGGCGGGAGGAGGTGGACCCCGACATCGTCGGGAAGCTGGGGCGGCTCGGCTTCCTCGGGCTCACCGTGCCCGAGGATGCCGGCGGGTCCGGCGGCGACCACGTCACCTACTGCCTCGTGCTGGAGGAGCTGGGCCGGGGCGACTCCGCCGTCCGGGGCATCGTCTCGGTGTCGCTCGGGCTGGTCGCCAAGTCCGTCGCCGCCCACGGGTCGCCCGCCCAGCAGCAGGAGTGGCTGCCCCGGCTCTGCTCCGGCGACGCGCTGGGCTGCTTCGCGCTCACCGAACCGGACAGCGGCTCGGACGCGGCCGCGCTGCGCACCCGCGCGGTCCGCGACGGCGCCGACTGGCTGCTCACCGGCACGAAGACGTTCATCACCAACGGCACCACCGCCGACGTGGCGCTGGTCTTCGCCCGCACCGGCGGCCCGGGGCACCGGGGCATCACCGCGTTCCTGGTGCCCACCGTTGCCGCCGGGCTCACCCGCCGGCCGATCCACGGCAAGCTCGGCCTGCGCGGGCAGGCCACCGGTGAACTCCGGTTCGACGCCGTCCGCGTGCCCGACTCGGCGCGCCTCGGCCCGGAGGGCGGCGGCTTCCGGCTCGCCCTGGCCACCCTGGCCAAGGGCCGCATGTCGGTGGCCGCCGGCTGCGTCGGCATCGCGCAGGGCTGCCTGGACGCCGCGGTCGGCTACGCCGGGCAGCGCCACCAGTTCGGCAAGCCCATCGCCGGGCACCAGCTCGTGCAGCAGCTCATCGCCGGCATCGCCGTCGACACCGCCGCCGCCCGGCTGCTCGTGTGGCGGGTGGCCGACCTCGTCGACCGCGGCGAGCCGTTCGCCACCGAGGCCTCGATGGCCAAGCTGTTCGCCAGCGAGGCCGCCGTGCGGGCCGCCAACAACGCCGTCCAGGTCTTCGGCGGGTACGGCTATATCGACGAGTTCCCGGCCGGCAAGTACCTGCGGGACGCCCGCGTCATGACCCTCTACGAGGGCACCAGCCAGATCCAGCAACTGCTCATCGGGCGCGCGCTCACCGGCGTCAACGCCTTCTGACCACAGGACGAACCCACCGACCCGGGAGGGCATCCGGCATGACGAGCAACGCCCGCATCGAGAAGCCGGCCGCGGCGACGGGCCGCCCGCTCCGGAGGGCGGCCCGGTGACCGCGCTGTCGCTGGCCATGGTGCTGGCCGAGGCCGCCCGGCGGCACCCGGACACCGTGGCCGTGGTCGACGGCGACACCCGGGTCAGCTACGCCGAGCTGTGGCGGCAGGCCCGCGGGTACGCCGCCGGCCTGCGGGAGCTGGGCGTCGCACCGGGCGACCCGGTGGCCCTGCTGGCCCCGAACGTGGTCGACTTCCCCCGGGTCTACTACGGCGCCCTGGCCGCCGGCGCGGTGCTGGTGCCGGTGCACCTGCTGCTGACCGTGGACGAGGCGGTGCACGTGCTGCGCGACAGCGGCGCGAAGCTGCTGGTCTGTCACGGCTCGCAGCTCGCCCTGGGCGCCGCGGCCGCCGCGGCGGCGGGCGTCCCGCTGGTGACCGTCGGGCCGGGCGGCACCGGCGTGTCCCGGCTGGAGGAGGTGAGCGGGCCGCTGCCGGCGCTGCCGTCGTACGTGACCCGGCAGGCGGAGGACACCGCCGTGGTGCTCTACACCAGCGGCACCACCGGCGTGCCCAAGGGCGCGCTGCTCACCCACCTCAACCTGGTCATGAACGCCACCGTCAACGTCTTCGACGCCAACGACGCGCGCCAGAGCGACGTGGTGCTCGGCTGCCTCCCCCTGTTCCACAGCTTCGGCCAGACCGTGGCCATGAACGGCACCTTCCGCGTCGGCGCGACCCTGGTGCTGTTGAGCCGGTTCAGCGGGCCGGCCGCCATCGACCTCATGCTGGCCGAGGGGGTGAACGTCTTCCACGGCGTGCCGACCATGTACGTGGCGCTGCTCGACGCCGCCCGGGACCGGGCCACCCTGCCCCGCCTGCGGCTGTGCGTCTCGGGCGGGGCGTCGCTGCCGGTGGCCGTGCTGGAACGGTTCCACGCCGCCTTCCACACGACGATCTTCGAGGGCTACGGGCTCTCCGAGACCTCGCCGACGGCGACGACCAACCAGCCGCACTTCGGCACCCGCCCCGGCACCATCGGGCACCCGGTCTGGGGCGTCGAGGTGGAGATCGCCCGCGCCGACCTGGACGACCGGATCGAGCTGCTGCCGGCCGGCGAACTCGGCGAGATCGTCATCCGCGGGCACAACGTCTTCGCCGGCTACCTCGGGCGGCCCGAGGCGACCGCGGAGGCGCTGGTCGACGGCTGGTTCCGCAGTGGCGACCTGGGGCGCAAGGACACCGACGGGTTCATCACCATCGTGGACCGCAAGAAGGACCTGATCATCCGGGGCGGCTTCAACGTCTACCCGCGCGAGGTCGAGGAGGTCCTGACCCGGCACCCCGCCGTCGGCCAGGTGGCCGTGATCGGCGTGCCCCACCCGCGGCACGGCGAGGAGGTCTGCGCCGTGGTGGTGGCCGACCCGGCCGGCCCCGGCCTGCCGGCCGAGCAGGAGCTGATCGACTGGTCCCGCGAGCACCTGGGCCGCCACAAGTACCCCCGCCAGGTCCGCTACGTCGACGCGCTGCCGGTCGGGCCGAGCCACAAGGTGCTCAAGCGGGAGCTGCGCCGCACGGTGGCACCGCCCGCCGACTGATCACAGCGGCCGGTTCAGTCCGACGTGGAGGTGGCCGGCCCACCGGGTCGGCGTCGCCGGGAACTCGTCGCGGACGGCCCGTACCGTCTCGGCGAGCACCCGGGCCGCCGCCGCGGTGTCCGGCGGGCGGGTGCCGCCGTCGGTCAGCCCGGCGTAGAACGCCGCGGCGACCCGCGCGCTGTCCGGGGTCCGCCAGGTCGTGCCGATCACCCCCCGGAAGCCGGCGAGCTGGAAGGCCGCCGCCAGGTGCAGCGGCTCGTCGGTCAACCGGGGGTGCGTCGCGGCGGAGCCGCACGCGGACAGGAAGGCCAGCTCGGCCCGCTCCAGATGGTAGGCGCCCACCATGTGCGGGCTGAGCGAGCGCCCGCCGCCGAGGCGCAGCCCGCCGGTCAGCATCGAGGCGACGCGCGTGTCGGCCTCGGCGTGGCAGGCGAAGTGCGCGACGGGGTGCTCCCGGAGCGCGTCCTCGACCGCGTCGGGCGCCACCTCGGTCCCGGCCAGCACCGTGGAGCCGGGCATCAGCCGGGCGACCTCCTCGACCTCGGCGCGTACCTGGGACAGCGCCGGCAGGTCCCGCACGGTCGGCACGCCGACGACGGCGGCCGTGGCGGCCGTCGGCCGTGCCGGCCGGTCCGCCCCCGCGTGGGCCAGGGCCGTGAGGGTCGGCGTCCACGACGACACCGCACGGTCGAGGACGGTACGCCGGCCGCCCGGCTCCCGGTGGTGGCCGGCCGCGTGCAGCGGGAGCCGGGCCAGCGGGCCGACCGGGCACCACCAGATCCGCGGCGGCGGGTCGCCCGCCGGGGCCAGCAGGTCGAGCACCGGACCGGCGACCGCGTCCCACAGCCAGCCCAGGATGCCGTGCAGCTCCTCCTGGGCGGCGGCGCGCCGGTCGAACGGCACGGCCGGGTCGGTCGCGTCGGCCACCGCCGCGTACCAGCGCGCGACGTGCCGCTGGACCGTGGCCGCGCGCAGGTCGGGCAGGCGCACCGGGCGCACGGGCCGCTCCGGGTCCGCCGGGACGAGCAGGGCGTCGCCCCGGTCGCCGTGCGTGGTGACGACGGCGACCGGCATCCCGGCCAGCCGCCGGCGCAGCAGCGGCATCGACGGCGGCCGCAGGAAGTCGGCGAACCCCGGCAGCCGCCGGATCCGCTCGACCACCCGGTCCCGTTCGGCGGCGAGCTGCCGGGTCTGGGCGAGCCAGACCGGTCGGGGGTCCCAGTCCCTGGTGGAACTGGCCAGCACCTCGCCGGACGCCGTCCGGCGTTCCACCTCGATGGTGAACTTCCGGACCTGGGTGTACGCGTCCGCCTCGGCCAGCTTCCGGTCGATGCGGTCGAGTTCCGCGGCGAGCGCCGCGTCGACCGCGCGTAGCTCCACGCGGCCACCCCGGATCCCGAGTGCCTCGTGGAACAGCAGACCGCGGCCGCGTTCCAGGAGTTCGACAGCGCCGTCGGCGTCGCCGGCCGCGATCGCCGCGGCGGCGGCCTCGGTCGCCACCCCGCCCAGCGCCCCGACCGTGCCGAGCCGGCGGTGCCCGGCCGACGACCGGTCGACCGAGGCGGGCAGCTGCCGCACCGCCCGCTCCAGGGCGGCCAGCCGGGCCGCCGGGTCCCCGGCCTCCCGGGCCAGCTCGGCCTGCTGGCGCTCCGCGTCGATCGCGGTCTCCGCGTCCACCATGGACGACGCGGCGATGGCGGCGTACGTCGCGATGGCCTCGGCCCTCGCCCGGTCGGCGTCCGGGCCGCCCGCCCGGGCCAGCGCGGCGGCGGCCCGGGCGAGGAGCCCGGCCCGCAGCGACCACCAGTGGTGCCCGGCCGGCGTCTGCGCCACCGCCCGCCGGGCCAGCCGCACGGCGTCGGCCAGCACGTCGCGGTCACCGCTCACCAGATACCGCTGGTAGCGGGCGTCCGCGATCGAGCTGCCGATGCGCGGCTGGTCGGGGTGCTCCGGGGGCAGCAGGGCGAGCGCGTCGAGGTACGTGCCTTCGGCCGCCAGCAGGCCGGCCTCGTCGGCCCGGCGCGCCGAGAGGAGAGCCAGGCTGCTCGCCTGGTTGTACAGGAAGCCGACCCGGCGGGAGTCGTCACCGGGCAGCGCCTCGGCGGCGCGCCGACTGGTCTCCACGGCCTCGGCGAGCAGCGCGTCGTCGGGTGCCAGCGCCGCCCGGCGGGACAGCATGTCGGCGAGCCGCAGGAGCCGCAACGGGTACGACTCGTCGTGCGCGGGCGTCTGCTCCAGCGCCTCCCGCTGGTGGCGCAGCGCCTCGTCCAGCAGCTCCGGATCCTTGGTGAGCCAGCCGGCGTCGGACAGGGTGCCGGCGAGGACCACGAGCTGGTGCGGACGGGTGTCCGGCTGCCCGTCGGCGAGGTCCAGCGCCGCGCGCGCGGCCGAGACGCCGACCTCGACCAGATGCTCGACCGGCCCGTGCACCCCCGCCCGGGAGGCCGCGCCCGCCAGCAGGTTGAGCGCCTCCCGCCGCAGCGGGTGCCCCGGCCCGGCGGCGTCCAGGGCGAGCTGCGCCCAGGACGCCGCCCGCCCCGCGCCCTCCAGCTCGCCGCCGTGTTCCCAACGGGCCAGCTCCGCCTCGCCGAGCAGGAGCAGGGCCCGGACCCGCCCCGGATGGAAGCCGGGCACCGCGGCGGCCAGCACGACGGCCGCCTCGTACCGCTCGGCCAGCGCCGGCGGCGCGGCGTCCACCGCCACCCGTCCGGCCGTCTCCTCGGCCCGCCGCAGCAGCCGGTCGAGCACCGCCGGCTGGTCCGCCGCCGTGACGATCGTGCCGGCCGGATCCGGGCCGATCTCGCGGACCAGCAGGTTGACGACCGTGTTCAGCCGATCCAGGGCCGGCGCCGCCGCCGGATGGTCCGGCGGCGTGGTGAGGACGGCGTCGCGCCAGGTGGCGGTCGCCTCCAGCAGGAGCTCCACCGACGTATGCTCCGGAACGTCGTGCAGTCGGCACAGTGCCGCGCCGAGACACGTCACCACCCCCGGATCGGTGGGGTGGCGCCCCCAGGCGAGCTGCGCGGCCCGCCGGTAGTCGCCGACGGCCAGCTCCAGGGCCCGCGGGCCGGCGCCCCGGTCGAAGTAGAGCGCGAACAGGTGGCCGCGGAGGAGCAGCCGGTGCAGCCGGTGCGGGTCCCGCGCCGTGGTGGCGCCCAGGGCCTGCGTGAGGGCGTCCAGCGCCTCGTCGTAGGTCCGGCCGTCCCCGCCGTCCTCCGCCAGCGTCGCCAGCGCCTCGGCGAGGTCGGTCAGCAGCGCGGCACGGAGCAGGCCGGCCCCCTCGTCGCGCTCACGCGCCAGGTGCGGCAACCAGTCCCGGTAGAGCGTGACGAGCATCCGCAGGGCCTTGCCGGAACCCGCCTGGTGCCGCTGCCGCAGGCCCGCGATCCGGTCGGCCTGCTGCGGGCTGAGCAGGACGTCGGACAGGCGCGGCGCGTCGGGGCGGCCGCTGTCCGGCTGCTCGTCCCGGATCAGCTCCGGCACCTCGTCCGGGTCGTCGCGGCACCCCTGCCGGAACAGCGCGACGGCCGCCCGGCGCTCCCGCACACCGTCCAGCCCGGGCAGGTCGAGGTAGCGGTACCAGTGGAGCCGGGCCAGCTCCCGCGCCGCCGCCCGGCCGGCGCCCCGGTCACCGGCCGCGGCGGCGAGGAGGTGCGCGTCGGCCGACAGGTCCGGTCCCGTGAGGACGGCCGGGTCACCGGTGCGCTCGTACTCGGCAAGCACCGCCGCGACCCGTCCTACGGCGGCACTGGTGGTCCGTCTCGACATCGCCACTCGATCCCCGCGTCGGCCTGCGATCTCCGGTGCCCATCCTGCCCGCCCCGGCCGGAGGGCGGAAGCGGGTGCGCGACACACCTTTGGGGACGGTGCCGACGGGCCCGGGTCGATAGGGTGGCAGCGGAAGCCAACCGGTGCCCGGGGAGCCGCTGTGGAACTCGTCGCGGAGCGCGTCGGCCGGCTGTGCCGGCAGGCCGTCGGTGAGCAGTTGCGCCAGCACGCCGAGCGCTACGGCGCCGCCGACGTGCTCGACCGGATCGCCGAGGCCGTCGCCCAGGGCCGCCTGGACCACCACCTGGAGGAGGACCTCGACCGGCTCGACGACGCCTTCGCGCGGCACGGCATCGACGGCCTGACCACCGGCGTACGCGGGTTCGAGGCGTGGCTCGGCGGGGGCGGGCATCCCACGGTCGTCGCCTGGAGCTGCCCGAGCCCGCTGCCGTGTCCCCGCGCGGTCCCCGAGGGCGACGGTGACCGGCCGGTGTGCGGGCTGACCGGTGTGCCGTTCGGGCAGCGCCGGATCGTGTTGTGAACGCCCTCCTCGCCGAGCTGGGCAAGCAGCTGGTGACCCGGTGGACGGCGGCGCTGCTGCTGCCGGGGGCGCTGTTCGCCGCCGCGGTGGTCCTGGCGCGGGTCCTGGGCCAGCGGCACGCCGTGGACCAGCGCGCCCTGGCGGCCTGGTGGGACGGGCTGCCCGCCGGTCCGGCCGGTGGATCGGGAGCGGGCCTGCTGATCGGCGCGGTCGCGTTCCTGCTCGGGGCGGCGGCGGCCGGGCTCGTCGCGCAGTCCGTCGGCGCGTTCGTCTCCTGGACGTGGAGCCGGCCCGGCTCCGGCCCGGTGCTGGGCCGGCTCGCCGCCCGGCGCCGCCGCCGGTGGGAGCGGGCGGACGCCGCCGCGCTGGCCGCGGAACGCGCGCTGGTCACGGACCCCGGCGACGCCGGGCTGCGGGACCGCACGCGCCGGGCCATCGCCCGCCGGTCGGCGATCTGCCTCGTGGAGCCGGCGCGGCCCACGTGGATCGGCGACCGGCTGCACGCGACCGACGTCCGGGTGCACCGCGGCTACGGCATCGACCTGGCGAGCGGGTGGCCGCGCCTGTGGTTGCTGCTCCCGGACGAGGCGCGGGGCGAACTGGCGGCCGCGCAGGAGCGGTGCGGGGCCGCCGCCCGGCTGGTCGGCTGGGGCCTGCTGTACGCCGCCCTCGGGGCGTTCTGGTGGCCGGCCCTGGTGGTCGGTCTGGTGGCGCTGCCCACCGCGCGCTACCGCGCCCGCCTGGCCGTGGCGGTCTACGCCGAGCTGGCCGAGGCCGCCGTCGACCTGTATGGGCGGGACCTGGCGGTCCAGCTCGGGCTGCCGTGCCCGGACCGGCTCACCCGGGAGATCGGCGAGCAGGTCACCGCCATCGTCCGCAAGGACGACGTGGTGCCGCGCGCCCGCCGGGCCGGCCCGGCCGAGCGCTCCTCGCCCCTGCCCTGACCGGTCACGGTCGCCACGACGGGTTGTGCAGGATGGCGAGGTTCTGCCGGGCCGTGACCGCCAGGGTGTCGTCGTGGGCACCGGCCGGCAGCGCGTCGAGGACCTCCCAGTATAGCGCGATCGCCCGCCGCCGGTAGCCGGCCAGCGCCAGGGTGGCGGCCAGGTTGTTGCGGCGGCCGACCGTCTGCCGGCTCAGCTGCCCGTGCTTGCGCTCGCTGTGCCGGATGTTCCGCTCGTGCAGCTCGATGGCCTGCGGGTACTGCCCGGCCTGCTGGTAGCCGACCGCCAGGTTGTTGCGGATGACGAGGGCGAGGTCGCCGTCGGCGCCCTGCCCGTGCTCGGCCGCGGTCAGCACCTCCCGCAGCACGTCCAGGCCGTCGTCGACCTGCCCGGCGGCCAGGTAGGCCTGGCCGAGCGCGTTGCGGACGGCCAGGGCGTCGCTGTCGAGCGGCCCGAACGCCGCCGCCGCGCCGGCGGCCAGGGGCTCGAGCAGGGCGACGGCCTCGGTGAACCGGCCGCAGAGGCGATGGTCCTCGGCCACGCTGAGCCGGTAGGCGAGGGTGCCCCGGTCGGGGACGGACTCGCGGCCGACGCCGGCGGCCCGCCAGATGTCGAGCGACACCCGGACCACGTCGACCGGACCGCGCACCTGGCGCGGCGGCGGTG
>NZ_WBKT01000047.1 GCF_008868175.1 Micromonospora sp. AMSO31t | reverse complement strand
CCGGCGCGGACCACGGCCATGGCGTGGCGTTCGCCGGGGCGGCGGCCCAGGCGCTCGATCGGCCCGGAGATGCTGATGGCGGCGATGACCCGGCCGGTGCGGTCGCGGATCGGGGCCGAGACGCTCGCCACACCGGCCTCCCGCTCGGCGACGCTCTGCGCCCAGCCGCGGCGGCGTACCTCGGCGAGGGTGCGCCCGGTGAACTTCGACCGGGGCAGCAGCGGCATGACGGCCTCGGGCGGCTCCCAGGCGAGCAGGATCTGCGCCGCCGACCCGGCCGTCATGGGCAGCACCGAGCCGACCGGCACGGTGTCCCGCAGGCCGCTGGCCCGCTCGGCCGCCGCCACGCAGATCCGCTCGTCGGCGCGGCGCAGGTAGAGCTGGGCGCTCTCCCCGGTGGCGTCGCGCAGCGCGGCGAGCAGCGGCTCCGCCGCGGTCAGCAGCACGTCCGGCGCGGCGTTCGCCAGCTCGCCGAGCCGGGGGCCCGGGCGCCAGCGGCCCTGGGTGTCCCGGACCAGCATCCGGTGGATCTCCAGCGCCTGTGCCAGCCGGTGCGCGGTGGCCCGGGGCAGCTTGGTGCGTTCAACGAGTTCGGCCAGGCTGGCGCCGTCGACGCAGGCGGCCAGGATGACCACCGCCTTGTCGAGAACGCCGACACCGCTCATACTGTGTCCCACAAGCCGAAATTTACCTCCCAGAATTTAGGATGTCCAGATGGTGGGAGTCACTCAACCGAGGACCCTGGCCGAGAAGGTCTGGGACGCGCACGTCGTCCGCTCCGCCGCCGGTGAGCCGGACCTGCTCTTCATCGACCTGCACCTGCTCCACGAGGTCACCAGCCCGCAGGCGTTCGACGGGCTGCGCCTGGCCGGCCGCCGGGTCCGCCGCACGGACCTGACGGTCGCGACCGAGGACCACAACACCCCGACCGGGTACGACGACCCGGCGTTCCGCTCCCGGCGCGGCGACCTGCTCACGATCGCGGACCCCACCTCCCGCACCCAGATCGAGACGCTGCGCCGCAACTGCGCCGAGTTCGGCGTGCGGCTGCACCCGCTGGGCGACGAGAACCAGGGCATCGTGCACGTCATCGGCCCCCAGCTCGGCCTCACGCAGCCGGGCATGACGATCGTCTGCGGCGACTCGCACACCGCCACCCACGGCGCGTTCGGTGCGCTCGCCTTCGGCATCGGCACCAGTGAGGTCGAGCACGTGCTGGCCACCCAGACGCTGCCCCAGGCGCGCCCGAGGACCATGGCCGTGAACGTCACCGGCCAGCTCGCCCCGGGGGTCACCGCCAAGGACCTGGTGCTCGCCCTGATCGCCCAGGTGGGCACGGGCGGCGGGCGCGGTCACATCGTGGAGTACCGGGGCGAGGCCATCCGGAACCTCTCCATGGAGGGCCGGATGACCATCGCCAACATGTCCATCGAGTGGGGCGCCAAGGCCGGCATGATCGCGCCGGACGAGACCACGTTCGCGTACCTCAAGGGGCGGCCCCACGCGCCGCAGGGGGCCGACTGGGACGCGGCGGTGGCCCACTGGCGGACGCTGCCCACCGACGAGGGCGCGACCTTCGACACCGAGGTCACCCTGGACGCCGGCCGGATCACGCCGTTCGTCACCTGGGGCACCAACCCGGGCCAGGGTGTGCCCCTGGGCGCGGCCGTGCCGGACCCGGAGGAGTTCGTCACCGAGCCCGAGCGGGTCGCCGCGCGCCGGGCCCTGGAATACATGGACCTCGCGCCCGGCACCGCGCTGCGTGACCTGGCCGTCGACGTGGTCTTCGTCGGCTCCTGCACCAACGGCCGGCTGGAGGACCTGCGCGCCGCCGCCGACGTGCTGCGCGGGCACAAGGTCGCCGACGGCGTACGCATGCTGGTGGTGCCCGGTTCGGCCGCGGTGCGCGAGGCCGCCGAGGCGGAGGGGCTGGACAAGGTCTTCGCCGACGCCGGCGCCGAGTGGCGCTTCGCCGGCTGCTCCATGTGCCTGGGCATGAACCCCGACACGTTGAAGCCGGGCGAGCGCTCCGCCTCGACCTCCAACCGCAACTTCGAGGGCCGCCAGGGCCGGGGCGGGCGTACGCACCTGGTGTCCCCGCCGGTCGCCGCCGCCACCGCCGTGGTCGGCCGGCTGGCCGCCCCCGCCGACCTGTAGAAGGGCAGCCGAGAGATGGACAAGTTCACCGCGCACACCGGCACCGCCGTGCCCCTGCGGCGGTCCAACGTGGACACCGATCAGATCATCCCCGCCGTGTACCTCAAGCGGGTGACCCGGACCGGATTCGCGGACGGTCTGTTCAGCGCGTGGCGGGAAGATCCGTCATTCGTTCTCAACGATCCCGTCCATTCGGGTGCGTCGATTCTGATCGCCGGCCCCGAGTTCGGCACCGGATCTTCCCGGGAGCACGCCGTCTGGGCGCTGCGGGACTGGGGCTTCCGGGCCGTGATCGCGCCCCGCTTCGGCGACATCTTCCGCGGCAACGCGCTCAAGGAAGGACTCCTTCCAGTCGAGTTGGAATTGAAAGCCGTGGAAGAACTGTGGGATCTCGTGGAATCCGAGCCGACCACCCCGATCACGGTCGACCTCGCCGCCCGCCAGGTCCACGCCGGCGACGCCGCCTGGGCCTTCCCGCTCGACGACCACAGCCGTTGGCGGCTCATGGAGGGCTTGGACGACATTGGACTCACCCTCCGGCACGAGGCCGAGATCGGCGCCTACGAGGCGGCCCGGTCACCGTTCCTGCCCTCGGTCGCCTGACCACAGATAGCTTTTCGCCCCCACCGGCCCGGCCGGTGGGGGCGAATCCGTTACGACACAAGGGCTTTTTTCCATCGAATGTTTGTGTCCAGGCAGCACAGGGCATACCGTGCGCGCAGAATGGCTCGCGACGAGTCAGTTGCACAATCGGGAGGAAGTCGTGAACAAGGCCGAGCTCATCGAGGCGCTCGCCGTTCGCCTGGGGGACCGGAAGACGGCGACGGCCGCGCTCGAGGCGGTCCTCACTGAGGTCCAGGCGGCGGTCACCAAGGGCGAGAAGGTGGCGATCACCGGTTTCGGAGCGTTCGAAAAGCGCATCCGGGGGGCCCGAACAGCGCGCAACCCGCGGACCGGCGAGGCGGTGAAGGTCAAGAAGACCTCCGTCCCGACGTTCCGTGCGGGCGCGGGCTTCAAGGAGATGGTGGCCAGCGGCAAGGTGCCGAAGTCCACCGCTGCCGCCAAGAAGACCACCTCGGCCGCCGCCGCGAAGACCACGGGTGCGAA
Organism: Micromonospora sp. AMSO31t; assembly: GCF_008868175.1. GTDB lineage: Bacteria > Actinomycetota > Actinomycetes > Mycobacteriales > Micromonosporaceae > Micromonospora. The sequence continues at coordinate 34,569 of NZ_WBKT01000047.1, read as the reverse complement.
GGCGACCGGGGCCAAGGCGACCGCCGCGAAGAAGACCACGGCGGCGGGCGCCGCGAAGAAGACCACGGCGGCGAAGGCCACCAAGACCACCGCCGCGACCAAGAAGGCCGCGCCCGCGAAGAAGGCCGCGACCAAGACGACCACGGCGAAGAAGACCACCGCGGCGAAGACGACCGCGGCCAAGAAGACCACCGCCGCCAAGAAGACGACGGCTGCCAAGAGCACCGCCGCGAAGAAGGCACCGGCCAAAAAGGCACCGGCCAAGAAGGCACCGGCCAAGAAGGCCGCCAGCCGGCGCTGACCGCACGGCCCGAAGGGCGCCCACCGTCCGCGGTGGGCGCCCTTTCTCGTGGGTACGCGTTGACCCGCCGTCCCGCGGGCCCGGAGAATCCTCGTGCCGAAAACCCCCGTCGGTCACGAGAAGAGGGGCGCCCGTGCGCCACCGTCACCTCCCCACCACCGCGCTCGCCCTGGGCGTCGTCGTCCTGCTCGACGTGCTGCGGGTGTGGCTGCCGTCGATCATCACCATCTTCGGCCGGGCGGCCGAGACGCCGGCCGAACTCCTCGGCGCCTTCGCCCTCGGCTGGTTCGTCCTCGCCCTCGCCGCGCCCGTCCTGGTCCGCCGGCTCGGTCCGCGCCCGGTGGGCGTGGTCGCGGCCGGGGTGCTGGCCGCCGCCCGGCTCGCCCTGACCGCCGCGCCCGGCGGCCGGCTCCAGCTCTGGCTGGCCTGCGCCGGCCTGCTCGCCGGCCTGGTCTGGCTCGGCGCGACCGCCGCGACGGTCGCCCGGCCGGTGCCGGGCCTGGCGTTCGGCCTGGCCGGGGCCGCCGTCGCGCACGCCCTGCTCGGCACCGAGGACCTGGTCTGGCGGGGCGGCATGCTCGGCTGGACGGTGAGCGTCCTGCTCGTCGGCGCCTTCCTGGCCGCCCAGGCGGCCTCCACGCCGGCCTGGCTCCGCCGCTCACCACGGACGACGGCCCCGTCACGTGGCTCCGCCGAAGCTCCTGATCCTGCCGTCTCGGCCGGGTCTGCCGTCTCGGTCCGTCCCGCCGTCCGGTCCGGTAGCGGCCTATCCGCGTCGGGGCCGCGCGGCGAAGCCGGCCCGGCCGCCTGGCTGCTGGTGGGCCCGGTGCTGCTGCTGGCCGGCCAGCTGGCGCTCGCACCGGCGGTGTGGGACTCGGCCGCCTCGTACTGGCACGGGTCGGCGGACCTGCCCGGTCTGGGGCTGCCCCCGGCACACCTCGCGGCGGTGCCCGAGGTGGCGATCGGCCTCTTCCTGCTGGCGGTGCTGCTCCGGCCGCCCCGGCCGGTGGCCCGGCTGCTCTGGCCGGCGGCGCTGGTCGTCGGCGCCGGACTGTTCGCCACCGACCGGGCGGGCTGGCTGGCACCGGCGGTCCTGCTCACCGCCGCCGGTCTCGGTGGCTGCCTCGCCCTCGTCGACGGCGTCCCCGAAGACGGCAACGCGCCGGCCCGTCGGGTGTCCGGCAGGCGCGGGTTCGCCGTCGTCGGCGGGATGCTGGGGTTCGCGGTGGGCGCGGTGGCCTACTACGCCGCCTACGACCTCGGATACCCGAACGGGTGGGTGCCGGTGCTGGCGGCGCTGGGCGTCGCCGCGGCGGCCGTGGTCGCCCCGCCGTTCGCCGCATCCCCGCTCCGCCGGCCGGTGCCGGTGTGGACGGTCCTCGGGGCGATGCTGCTGACCGCCGTGGGCGGCGGGATCCACCGCCCCACTCCGGCGCCGAACCCGCCCGCGACGCCACCGGCGGCGGTACGGGTGGTGGCGTACAACATCCGGATGGGGTTCGGGCTGGACGGGCGGCTCGACCTGGACGCGCTGACCCGGGCGGTGGAGGGCAGCCGGCCCGATGTCGTGCTGCTCAGCGAGGTGGACCGCGGGTGGCTGCTCAACGGCGGACACGACACCCTCGCCCTGCTGGCCGGGCGGCTGCGGATGCCGTACGTCTTCGCGCCCGCCGCCGACCCGGTGTGGGGCGACGCCGTGCTGAGCCGTTTCCCGGTGCGGGCCGGCCGGACCCGGCCCCTCGCGGCGCATGGGGCCCCGACCGGGGCACAGGCGCTCGGCGTCACGCTCGACCTCGGCGGCCGGGAACTCGCCGTGGTCGCCACGCACCTGCAACCGCCGCCGGGGGAGGGCCCGGTGGCCCAGGCCGGCGAGGTGGCCGCCTTCGCCACCCGGTACGCGGCCGGCCGCCCGCTGGTGCTCGGCGGCGACCTGAACACCGAGCCCGGCGACGCCGCGTTCGCCGAGTTCACCCGCGCCGGGCTGGTCGACGCGCTGGCCGCCGCCCGCCCGCTGCGGACCAGCCCGGCCGACGACCCGCGCACCCAGATCGACCACGTCTTCGTCACACCGGGACTGGCCCCGTCCGAGGTGACCGCCCCACGCGGCACCGCCAGCGACCACCTCCCGGTCACGGTGACCCTCACCCTGCCGTAAACCCTCCCGGCCGGTCCGGCCGAGGCGCCCTCCGGTCGCGGTGACACTCGCCCTGCACACATGGGGTGGTGTTTGAAGGGGGCCCCTGCTCTGCCGGAGGCGTTAGCAGGGGGCCCCTCCTTACAGGCGGTCGGCCGCGAGCAGGCGGTCGCCGGTGAAGGCGAGCAGCCAGCCGCCGCCCTTCGGGGTGGTGTAGTCGTCGGAGCGGCCGGTCAGCCGTTCCAGCGCGCCCGGGATCACCTTGCCCTGGCTGCACACCGCGACCGGTTCCCCGTCGAGGGCCAGCGCGGTGAGCCGGGCGGCGGCGGCCAGGGCGCACTCGTCCGGCTGCTGGCCGGGGCGCGGCTCGTCCAGGTCGCCGACCACCTCGACGGGCAGGTCCAGCAGGGCGGCCGCCGGGGCGAGGGTCTGCACGCAGCGCCGAGCCGAGGCGGAGACCAGGCGGGCCGGGCGGACCAGGGCGACCAGCGGCGCGAGCGCCTGCGCCTGGGCCCAGCCCTCGGCGTCCAGCTCCCGGCCGGTGTCCGGGCCCGTCCAGGTGCCCCGCTTGCCGGCGTGCGCGTGCCGGACGAGCAGCACGGTGGCGGTGACGGGCGGCAGCGCCGCGAACGCGGCGATCACCTCGGCGTCGTGCGGGTAGCTGACCCGGCGGGCCGCCTCGTCGGTGGGGAACCAGGCCACCTCGTCGACCTCGGTGTCCGGCTGGAAGCCGCCCTGCGCGGCGGCCCGCATCGACCAGTAGTCGACGGTCTTCGGCCGGCCCTCGCTGCGGTAGTGGACGGTGGGGAGGCGTACCTGAGGCACGGCCCGGACGTCGGTCTCCTCGGCGACCTCGCGGACGGCGGCCCGCAGCGGGTGTTCGCCGGCGTCCAGCTTGCCCTTGGGCAGCGACCAGTCGCCGTACCGGGGGCGGTGCACCAGGCAGATCTCGACGCCGCCGGTGGCCGGGCGCCAGACGACCCCGCCCGCCGCCCGGATCCGCACCGGCTCGTCGTCCGTCATCCGCTCACCGTATGCCCGCTCCGAGCGGGTCGTGGTCCGGTCAGCCCGCCCTACCGCCGACCCGGTGCAGGAGCAGGTCCTGCAGATGGGTCAGCGGCGTGTCGTCGCCGCCGGTACGCCGCTGCCAGGTGCCGTCCGGGGCCAGTTCGAAGGCGTCCACCTCCGGGCTGAACGCGGCGGTCAGCACGTGGTCCAGCTCGGCGCGGGCCACCGGGTCGCTCACCTGCACGAGCGCCTCGACCCGGCGGTCCAGGTTGCGGTGCATGAGGTCGGCCGAGCCCATCCAGAACTCCGCGTCGCCGTTGTTGCCGAACCGGAAGATCCGCGAGTGTTCCAGGAACCGGCCGAGGATCGAGCGGACCCGGATGTTCTCCGACAGCCCGGGCACGCCGGGCCGCAGCGTGCACATGCCCCGGATCAGCAGGTCCACGTGCACGCCGGCCCGGGACGCCCGGTAGAGCGCGTCGGTGATCTCCTCGTCGACCAGCGCGTTCACCTTGAACTGCACCAGCCCCGGCATGCCCAGCCGGACGTGCTCGATCTCCCGCTCGATCCGCTCGACGAGGCCGCTGCGGATGCCCTGCGGGGCCACCAGCAGCCGCCGGTACGCGGTCTGCCGGCTGTAGCCGGTGAGCACGTTGAACAGGTCGGTGAGGTCGGCGCCGATCTCCGGGTCGGCGGTGAGCATGCCGAAGTCCTCGTAGAGCCGGGCGGTCTTCGGGTGGTAGTTGCCGGTGCCGATGTGGCAGTAGCGGCGGATCTGGTTGCCCTCCTGGCGGACGACCAGGGCGGTCTTGCAGTGGGTCTTCAGGCCGACCAGGCCGTAGACCACGTGGCAGCCGGCCCGCTCCAGGGTGCGCGCCCAACCGATGTTGGCCACCTCGTCGAAGCGCGCCTTCAGCTCGACGAGCACCACCACCTGCTTGCCGGCGGCGGCCGCGTCGACCAGCGCGTCGACGATGGGGGAGTCGCCGCTGGTGCGGTAGAGGGTCTGCTTGATGGCCAGCACGTTCGGGTCGGCGGCGGCCTGCTCGACGAAGCGCTGCACGCTTGTCGCGAACGAGTGGTACGGGTGGTGCACCAGCACGTCCCCGTCGCGCAGGGTGGCGAAGACGCTGCGCGGCACCTCGCCCTCGGCGAGCCGGGGGTGGGTGGCCGGCACGAACGGCGGGTCCTTGAGGTCCGGGCGGTCGGCCTCGCCGTAGACCTGCCACAGCGCGGAGAGGTCGAGCAGGCCGCGGACGCGGAGCACGTCCTGGCTGTCCATGTCCAGCTCGCGGACGAGCAGCTCCAGCATGTGGTCGGAGATGGAGGCGGCCACCTCCAGCCGGACCGGCGGGCCGAACCGGCGCCGGGCCAACTCCCGTTCCAGGGCCTGGAGCAGGTCCTCGTCGCGGTCCTCGTCCACCTCGACCTCGGCGTTGCGGGTCACCCGGAACAGGTGGCACTCGACCACCTGCATGCCGGAGAAGAGCTGCCCGAGGTGCACCGAGATGAGGTCCTCGACCGGCAGGAAGCGCACCCCCGGCTGGTCGCGGGCCACCCGGACGAACCGGGGCACGTTGTTGGGCACCTTGACCCGGGCGAACAGCTCGGAGCCGCCGTCCGGGTCGCGCACCGAGACGGCCAGGTTCAGCGAACGGCCGGAGATGTAGGGGAACGGGTGTGCCGGGTCCACCGCGAGCGGGGTGAGCACCGGGAAGATGTGCTCGCGGAACCAGGTGCGCAGCCGTTCCCGCTCGGCGTCGTCGAGGTCGCTCCAGCGCAGGATGCGGATGTCCTCGGCGGCCAGCTTCGGCAGCACGTCGTCGACGAAGCAGGCGGCGTGCCGGGAGACCAGGTCGGCGGTCTTCTCGGCGACCAGCTCCAGCTGGGTCCGCAGCGGCAGCCGGTCGCCGCCGCGCACCGGCAGGCCGGCGGAGAGCCGCCGCTTCAGCCCGGCCACCCGCACCATGTAGAACTCGTCCAGGTTGCTGGCGAAGATGGCCAGGAACTTGGCCCGCTCCAGCAGCGGCGTGCGGGGGTCCTCGGCCAGCGCCAGCACCCGGGTGTTGAAGTCGAGCCAGGAGAGCTCACGGTTGAAGAACCGGTCCTCCGGCAGCGGCTGGGCCGCCGGCGGCTCCACCTGCGGGCCCGGCCCCTCGACCGGGTCGAGGGACTCCTCCAGCCCGGCGGAGGCCGCTGCCGCGGGCTCGGGGCTGACGCTCTCCTCGGGCGGGCGGACGCGGCGGAACCGGCCGTCGGCGCCGCGGGTCGACGCGCCGTTGCGGGGCGCGCCGGGATCGACGAGGTTACGGGGACCGTCGGGGTGCTCGCGAGGGGTGCTCACCACCTCATGATTCCCCGACAAGGGTGAACGGAAAATGAACTCCGGGCAGGTTGGTCACGCCATCGTCGGCAACGTCACCCGGACGACCTCGCCGGCGGCGTCCCGCTCGATGCGGACCCGCTGCCCGAGCCGGAGCAGCCGCAGCCCGGAGGCGTCGAAGGCGCGGGCCGGGAAGGCCAGCTCGGTGCCGTCGTCGAGGAGCAGCACGCCGCTGCGGGTCGACGCGTCGTAGGTGGCCACCGTGCCCTGCATGCCAGCACCGTACCCGACGTCCCGGCCGGCCCGGGCCAGCAGCGCGGCGGTGCGCGGGCCGGCGCCGAGCCGGGCGGCGGCGGTCAGGTCGGCCGGGGTGTCCACGTCGCGGCGCAGCGTGGGCCAGCCGCCGGCCAGCGGCAGCGCCCCGCTCGCCGCGTGCGCCGCCGCCGAGCCGGGGCCGAAGCGGGGCGCCAGGGGCACCCCGGGCGGCGCGGCGAGCAGCACGGTGCCGCTGCCCAGGGCGTCGGCCACGAACCCGCGTACCCCGCCGGTGGGGGCGGCCCGCAGCGCCTCGGCCAGGTCGGCCGGGCGCAGCGCCGGCAGGTCGGCGGTGAGTCCGGCCACCGCGGCGCGCGGGCCGGCCGCCGCCGCGCCCTGCCGGAAGGCCGCGTTCAGCCCGGCCGCCGGGTCCGGGACGACCGTCGCGCCGGCCGCCGTCGCCTCCGCCGCCACCCGGGGGTCGTCGGTCACCACCAGCACCCCGGCCACCGCCGGGCAGGCCCCCACCGCGCGGACCGTGTCGGCCGCCAGGGCCAGCGCCAGCTCCTCATGGGGTACGCCGGGCAGCGCGCCCCGCAGGCGGCTCTTCGCCACTCCGAGGCGCTTCACCGGCACCACGACGGTCCAGGTCGGCTCAAGCACGTGACAATCCTGCCAGCCGGGCGGCGGTACCCTCACTGGCCGGACCGGGAGCGAGCAGGCATGATTTCGTCCCGGGGCGTGCGCGCGTGGGGCGGAACGAGGAGGCAGGGTGGCACCGCGGAGGCTGGGATTCTGGCCACGGTTCGCCGTGGTGCTGGTGAAGCCGGTGTTGACCGTGTGGACGCGTCGCACCTGGCGGGGCATGGAGCACCTGCCCAGCGAGGGCGGCATCATCATCGTGCCCAACCACATCTCGCACGCGGACCCGCTGGTGTCCGCGCACTTCATCCACGACGCCGGGCGCTGGCCGCAGTTCCTCGGCAAGGCCAGCGTGTTCCGGGTGCCGGTGATCGGCTGGATCCTGCACCGGTGCCGGCAGATCCCGGTGGAGCGCGGCAGCGTCGAGGCGGCCCGGTCGCTGGACAAGCTGGTCGCCGCGGTGCACCAGGGCGGCGCCGTGGTGATCTACCCGGAGGGGACCACCACCCGCGAACCGGACCTGTGGCCGATGAAGGGCAAGACCGGTGCGGCCCGGCTGGCGCTGGCCACAGGCGCGCCGGTGATCCCGATCGCCATGGTCGGCCCGGAGAAGATGTTCGATCCGCGGACGGCCCGCGTCGGGCTGCGGCCGCGTACGCCGGTGACGGTGGTCGCCGGGCCGCCGGTCGACCTGAGCCGGTGGGAGGGCGCCACGCCGACCCGGGCGATCCTGGAGGAGATGACGGACACGATCATGCTGCGGATCCGGGACCTGGTCGCCGAGATCCGTGGCGGGACACCACCGCCGCTGTGGGAGCGGCCGGCCCGGACGCGCACGCCCGAGGTGACCGAGTGAGCGAGCGCAGCGGGCACGTCGCGGTGCTGGGCGCGGGCTCGTGGGGCACCGCCTTCGCCAAGATCCTCGCCGACGCCGGCCGGGACGTGACCATCCTGGCCCGGCGCGCCTCGGTGGCCGAGGCGATCCGGACCGGGCGCCACAATCCGGACTACCTGCCGGACGTGCGGCTGCCCGACCGGGTCACCGCGACCGGGGACGCCGAGGAGGCGATCGCCGGCGCCGAGGTGGTGGTGCTCTCCGTGCCGTCGCAGACGTTGCGCGGCAACCTCGCCGAGTGGACCCCGTACCTGGACCCGGACGCCACGCTCGTCTCCCTCATGAAGGGCATCGAGCTGGGCACCACCAAGCGGATGAGCCAGGTGATCATGGAGACCGCCGGGGTGCCGGCCGACCGGGTGGTGGTCGTCTCCGGGCCGAACCTGGCCCCGGAGATCGCCGCCGAGCAGCCGGCCGCGACAGTGGTCGCCGGCACCGACAGCCGCCGGACCGCCCTGGTGCAGTCGTCGATCCGCACGCCGTACTTCCGGCCGTACACCAACGACGACGTGATCGGCTGCGAGCTGGGCGGGGCCGTGAAGAACGTGATCGCCCTGTCGTACGGCATCGCCACCGCCATGGGCTTCGGCGACAACACCCGGGCCATGCTGATGACCCGCGGCCTGGCCGAGACCGCCCGGCTGGGCGTGGCGCTCGGCGCCGACCCGATCACCTTCGCCGGCCTGGCCGGCATGGGTGACCTGGTCGCCTCCTGCTCGTCGCCGCTGGCCCGCAACCGCACCTTCGGCGAGCACCTGGGCCGGGGGGAGACCCTGGAGCAGGCCCAGGCGGCCACCCGGCAGACCGCCGAGGGCGTGAAGAGCTGCCTGGCCATCCGGGACCTGGCCCGCGCGCACGGGGTGGAGATGCCGATCACCGAGCAGATCGAGCGGATCTGCCACGAGGGGATGGACCCGCGGCTCGCCGTGGACGCCCTCATGAGCCGGACCGCGAAGCCCGAGTCGTACGAGTGAGGCGGCCATGACCGAGTGGGGTGACGGCACGCGCAGCGTGCACGCCGGGCTGCCCGCGCCGGAACCGGGCCAGCCGTTCCTGCCGGGGCCGGTGTTCGCCGCGCCGTACCACCTGGACCCGTGGCGGGGGCCGGAGGCGACCCCCAACGGTTACGGGCGGCCGGACAACCCCACCCGGCGGCTGCTGGAGGCGGCCGTCGGCGAGCTGGAGGGCGGCGACTGCCGGGTCTTCGCGAGCGGCCAGGCGGCCATCACCGGCCTGCTGCTGGCGCTGCTGCGCCCCGGGGACGCCGTGCTGCTCCCCGCGGACGGCTACTTCCCGGTGCGCGCCTTCGCCACCGCCACCCTGGAGGGCATCGGGGTACGCGTCGCCTTCGTGCCGACCGCCGGGCCGTACCCGTCGTTCGAGGGTGTCCGTCTGGTGCTGCTGGAGACCCCGGCGAACCCCGGCCTGGACGTGGCCGACGTGCCGGCGCTCGCCGCCGCGGCACACGCCGCCGGGGCCCTCGTCGCGGTCGACAACACCACCGCCACTCCGCTCGGCCAGCGCCCGCTGGAGCTGGGCGCCGACGTGGTGGTCGCGTCCGGCACCAAGGCCCTCACCGGCCACTCCGACCTGCTGCTCGGCTACGTGGCGACCCGTTCCGCCGAGCTGCTCGACGCGGTGACCGCCTGGCGGACCACCACCGGCGGGGTGCCCGGGGCGTTCGACTGCTGGCTGGCGCACCGCTCGCTGGCGACCGTGGACCTGCGGCTGGCTCGGCAGACCGCCAACGCCGAGGCGCTGGCCGGGCTGCTCGCCGGCCGCGGGGACGTGACCGGCCTGCGCTGGCCCGGGCTGCCGGCCGACCCGGCGTACCCGGTGGCCTCGGTCCAGATGCGACGGATGCCCGGTGTGCTCTCCTTCGACCTGGGTGACGCCGACCGGGTGGCCCGTTTCCTCGACGCGTCCCGCCTGGTGTCCGCCGCCACCTCGTTCGGCGGGCTGCACACCACGGCCGACCGGCGGGCCCAGTGGGGGGACGACACCGCGCCCGGCTTCGTCCGGCTCTCCTGCGGCATCGAGGACGCCGCCGACCTGGTGGCCGACGTGACGGCCGCGCTCGACGCGGCCTGACGGGGGCCGGCCCGCTCCGCTAAGGTGACGGGCAGCAACGGCCCGCGTGGGCCCCGACCGAAGGAGGTGAGACCGATCCACCAGCAGAGGACCGGCGCTCCCTCCGAGTCCGCGTCGGCCCAGGGTTAGGGCGACGCCGGGAGCGCCGACGAGCGTTCCCGAAAGGCCAGCCATGCCATCCACCCTGTTCTCTCCCGACCGTCCCGCCCTCGTCCGGCGGCTGCGCGCCGCCGGCTGCGTCTTCGCCGAGGACGAGGCGGACCTGCTGATCGCCGCCGCCGGGTCGGCCGAGGCGCTCACCGACCTGGTCGACCGCCGGATCGCCGGCCTGCCGCTGGAGCATCTGCTCGGCTGGGCCGAGTTCTGCGGCCTGCGGGTCGCCGTCGACCCCGGGGTGTTCGTGCCCCGCGGCCGGACCGCCCTGCTGGTCGCCGCCGCCGCGGCGGTGGCCGGTCCGTCGCCCGCCGTCCTCGACCTCTGCTGCGGCTCGGGCGCCGCCGCGCTGGTGTTGCACGGCCGGCTGGCGCCCCGCTGGCTGGCCGCCGCCGACGTCGACCCGGCCGCGGTGGCCTGCGCCCGGCGCAACCTGACCCCGCTGGGCGTGCCGGTCTACCAGGGCGACCTGTTCGCGCCGCTGCCGGTGCGGTGGCGGGGACGGCTGGACCTGGTGGTGGCGAACGCCCCGTACGTGCCGAGCGGCGCCGTGGCCATGCTGCCGGCGGAGGCGCGGCTGCACGAGGCCCCGGTGGCGCTGGACGGCGGCGCGGACGGGCTGGCCGTGCTGCGCCGGGTGGCCGCCGGCGCGGCCGAGTGGCTGGCCCCCGGCGGGCACCTGGCGGTGGAGGTGAGCGCCGGCCAGGCCGCGGCGCTCTGCCAGATCATGGCCGACGCCGGCCTGGACCCGTCCGTGGTGCGCGACGACGACCTGGAGGCCACCGCCGTCACCGCCCGCCGTCGCGGGTGAGACGCCGCCCGACCCCGCCCCGCGCCGGGACCGGGCGGGCGGGGTCGCGCGACCGTGGCGGGACGCCGCGGCGCGAACTAGCCTCAGGTCAGGCTCGGCGGGAGGCGGTGGCGGTGGGCAGCGCGGGTGTGCCGGTGGTGGTGGGTCTGGACAACGGCGGCACGAGCAACAACGCCACCGTGCTGACGGTCGACGGCCGGTTCCTGGTGGACGGGCTGGTGGAGATCCCGAGCGAGGTCCAGGCCGGCCCGGACGCGGCGATCGAGGCCCTCGCCCGGGCGCTCGACGGGGTGCTGGCGCTGACCGGGGTGCCCCGCGAGATGGTCCGCGCGGTCGGGCTGGACACGCCCGGCCCGGCCAGCGCCACCGGGGTGATCTCCTCGCGCGGCTCGACCAACTTCTCCCAGCCCGCGTGGCGCGGCTACGACGTGCGCGGCGCGCTGGAGCACCGGCTCGGCCTGCCGGTGGTCTACGCCAACGACGGCAACGCGGCGGCCCTCTACGCGCACCACGTGCACTTCGGCGCCGACGCGATGGCCCGCTCCTCGGTCGCCGCGATCGTCGGCACCGGGCTCGGTGGCGGCGTGGTGGAGGGCGGCCGGGTGGTCGGCGGCGCGGCCGGCATGGCCGGTGAGTTCGGGCACGTGCACATCCCGCTGGACGGGCTGCTCGGGCCGGGCCAGCCGGTGCCGGTCTGCGCCTGCGGCTTCGCGGGGGACGCGGAGAGCGTCGCCTCGCTCACCGCCATCGCGCACCACCTGCTGCCGTACTGGCTGGGCCGGTTCCCGGGGCACCCGCTGGCGGGGGAGGAGCCGGGCCGGGCGGCGAAGCTGGTCCGGGGCTACGGCGAGCGGGGCGACGCGCTGGCCCGCGAGCTCTTCACCCAGCAGGCCATGGCGCTGGGCCGGCTGTTCACCATCGCAGCCAACTTCACCGACCCGCACGCGTACTTCGTGGGTGGCGGGGTGGTGGAGGCGGCGCCCGAATTCCGCGACTGGTTCCTGGCCACCGTGCGGGAGCACACCGTGCTGCGCGCCGAGCAGCGCGCGGTGGCCACCTTCGCGCTGGTGCCCGACCGGGACATGGCCGGTGCGCGCGGGGTGGCCATCGCGGCGCTGGAGGCGGTCCGCGGCGGGGCCGCCGCGGGTCCGCTGGTCGCCGGCTGAGCCGGGGCCGTCGCCGGCCTGCGGCGGTGCTGCGGTGCCGGCGACCGGCGGATCAGGGGCGCGGTGGGGCGCCGGTGAAGGCGGCCCACGCGGCTGGCGGGAAGACCAGCACCGGGCCGGCCGGGTCCTTGGAGTCGCGGACCGCGACCGCCTCCGGCAGCGGCGCCATCTCGACGCACGCGCCCTCGTCGCCGCTGTGGCTGCTCTTGCGCCAGCCGGTCGCCGGCGGGTGCGGCCTGTTCGTGCCGTTCATGGGTTCTACCTCTCGTTCAGCAGGCGGAGCAGCTCGTCCCGGCTGGCCGCCGGGCTCAGCGCCACGGTCCGCAGGTGCTCCATGATCTTGCTGCAGGTACGCAGGTCGCCCGGCCGGTCCAGCACCATCTGCCCGGCCACCGTCTCGACCGAGGCGATGATCGGGTCCTCCGGATCGGCGAACTCCAGGATGTGCAGCGACCCCCGCGTCCCCCGGTGGTATCCGGCGGAGAGGGGGATCACTTGCACGGTGATGTTGGGCAGTTCGGCCATCTTCAACAGGTGCTGGAGCTGGCCCCCCATCACGGTCCGGTCCCCGACCGGGCGCAGTAACGCCCCTTCGTCGATGATGGCGTCGAGGATCGGCGGATCGTCACCCGTGAGCCGTTGCTGGCGGTCGAGGCGCAGCTTGACCCGCTGCTCCACCTGCTCGTCGCTGAGGGTGTGCGGGCCGCCGCGCATCACCCCGCGGATGTAGTCGGCGGTCTGGAGCAGGCCCGGCACCACCGACGGCTCGAAGTTGGCGATCCCGGTGGCTTCCGCCTCCAGGGCGATGAAGTCGATGGTCCGCCGGTCCAGCAGGTACGAGTAGGACACCCACCAGCCGGGCTTGCGGGCGTCCTTGGCGAGTTGCACGGCACCGGCGATCTCGTCGGGCCCCACCCCGTAGAGGGTGAGCAGCGCCCGCACGGTGGCCGGGTTGACCAGCGTCTGCGCGTTCTCGTAGCGGGACAGGGTGCTGCGGGTGCTGTTGATCTCGTCGGCCGCGGCCTCCAGGGTGAGGCCGGCGGCCTCCCGGTGGGTCCGCAGGGCGATGCCGAGCCGTCGGGCCCGGGCGGTCTTCGGCGCCATGCATCGATGGTCGCACATCAACGGGAGCTTGGGCATGAGAGAAATCCGATGAGAGTTGCATTCACGCGTGTCCACCTGTCAATCTGTGACGGCGTCCTCACCACCGGTTGTCGTGGCGACGGTGGTGGTGAGCGACCGGAGGGGATGGGGCGCGCGGTGATCGGGTTTTACTCCCCCACGACCCGATCGCCGCGTGCCCGTACCGCACGCCAGACGGGGAGGATTCGCGATGACGGTGACGGCCTGCCACCCCGCCGACGAGGGTGGGCGGCGATGACCCGCTTCCTCGTGGTCCTCACCGACGTGCGCCCCCTCGAGACCGACCTGCGCCCCCTCGACGGCATCTGGCGCAACGAGCGGACCAGCCCCGAACGGCGCCGGCAGGTGGTCGGCGCGAGCAGCCGCGAGGCGGCGGACCGGATCGCCGGCGCCTTCATGGCGCTGGGCATGGTCCGCGCCGGCCGGCAACGGGTCAAGGTCATCGCGGTGGGCCGCCGGCCCCGGACCGCGGACCAGTGAGCTGAACCGGGCCCGCCCCCGGGACGCGGTGACGGGGGCGGGGAGCCGGGCGGCCGGTGGCAGGTCCCGCCACCGGCCGCCCGGGCTTACCGCCTGCGGCCCATCCGGTTACTCCCCGTATATGGCCTGCTGACCGGTTGCCGCCCGCTGCGTCGTCTCCCCGGGTATGCACCACCGACGCTCGCCACGCACAGTAAGGTCAAGCGGGTGAGCACCCCAGGCAAGACCCGCGTGGCGATCGTCTTCGGCGGCCGCAGCCCGGAGCACGGCATCTCCTGCGTGAGCGCCGGCAGCGTGCTGGCCGCCCTCGACCCCGACGAGTTCGAGGTCGTGCCGGTCGGCATCACCCGGCAGGGGCAGTGGGTGCTGGCCAGCGGCGACCCGGGCCAGCTCGCCATCGCCGACCGCAAGCTCCCCGAGATCACCGCCGGCTCCGGCGCCGAGCTGGTGCTGCGCGCCGACCCGGCCGTGGGCGGCCTCATGGTGCTCGACCCGACCCAGGGCCCCGTGGCGCTCGCCGACGTGGACGTGGTCTTCCCGGTGCTGCACGGCGCCTACGGCGAGGACGGCACCATCCAGGGGATGCTGGAGATGGCCGACATCCCCTACGTCGGCGCGAACGTGTTCGCCTCGGCGGCCGCCATGGACAAGGAGTTCACCAAGAAGCTCTGCGCCGCCGAGGGCATCCCGGTCGGCCCGTACGTGGTGCTGCGCGCCGGGATGACGCTGACCGAGGAGGACAAGGCGCGTCTCGGGCTGCCGGTCTTCGTGAAGCCCTCCCGCGCCGGCTCCTCCTTCGGCATCACGAAGGTCGACGACTGGGCGCAGCTCGACGCGGCCGTCGCCACCGCCCGGGAGATCGACACGAAGGTGCTCGTCGAGGGCGCGATCGTCGGCCGCGAGATCGAGTGCGGCGTGCTGGAGGGCGAGGCCGGCGGCGCCCCCGAGGCGTCGGTGCTGGCCGAGGTGCGGGTGGTCTCTGGCCACGACTGGTACGACTTCGAGGCCAAGTACATCGACGACGCCTGCGAGTACGACATCCCGGCGAACCTGCCCGAGCCGGTGACCCGGCAGGTGCGCGAGTACGCGACCCGCGCGTTCACCGCGCTGGACTGCTCCGGACTGGCCCGGGCCGACTTCTTCGTCACCCCGGAGCTGGACGTCTACCTCAACGAGATCAACACGATGCCGGGCTTCACCCCGACCTCGATGTTCCCCCGGATGTGGGCGGCCAGCGGGCTGGAGTATCCGAAGCTGGTCAACCGGCTCATCCGCACGGCCCTGCGCCGCGCCGGCCGCTGACGCCCCGGCGTCGCGACCCGCCGGCGACGGTCAGGCGGAGCAGCCGGACGGGGCCGTCTTCGCGGTGGGCACCGAGGCGACGATCGCGTCGGCGATCGGCGTGACCCACTGGAGCGGCTGCTCGTACTGCTTCGGGACCCGCACCCGCACCGGGGTCTCCCGGTCGACGGTGGTCAGCACGGCGGCGTCCGCCTCCTGCACGGCGTGCCAGCAGACCTTGTTGACCGACCAGACCTCGTCGGTGGGCTGCACGATCGGCGGCGTGCCGCCGCAGGCCACGGTCAACGCCGGGTCGCCGTACGCGGCGTTCTGCTCGGCGCCGGCGGTGACCGGTCGCTGCGTCAGGTCACGGACGGTCGCCGGGAGCTGCGACACCAGGGCGCGGCACACCGTGGCGGGGCGCTCGGCCAGGGCGGGGGCCGGCAGCTCGACCGGCGTGGTCGACTGCGGCCGGGCGGCGCTCGCCGACGGGCTGGGCGCGGCGGCCGGGGAGTCCGGGGCCAGCTTCGCGAAGGTGAACCCGGCCACCGCCAGGGTGACCGGCACCGCGACGAGCGTCGCCCAGAGCGCGGCGCCGCGGGTCGACCGGTCGCGACGCGCCGGGCGGGACTCGTCGACAGCGGGGGAGGACGTGATCTCTTCCACTTACAGCCGCACCACCGAGCACGTGAGGGTGCGGGTGATGCCGGGCACCATCTGCACCTTGCTGACGATGAGTTTGCCGAGCTCGTCGACGGTGTTGGCCTCGGTGAGGACGACCACGTCGTAGGGCCCGGTGACGGCGTCGACGCGTACCACGCCGGCAAGGTCCGCGATCAGACCGGCCACGTCACGTGCCCGACCGACCTCCGTCTGGATGAGGATGTACGCCTGTACCACGACTCGACCTCCGTCCGTCGCCGCGTGGGGCGACCCGAAGGGTGAAACTACCTTACGGAGCAGGCCTGATCCCTATCGGTGGCCGGCTGGACGCGGTGAGCGAGCGCACGCCGGGGCAACCGGCGGTGGGAGGGCGGAATCGTGCAGGCGCGGCGAGGGGACGGCATGACGGTCGCGGGTGTCGGGGAGTTCGGGCTGATCGACCGGGTGACCGCCCGGCTGTCGTACGGGGAGAGCTGCCTGCTCGGCCCCGGCGACGACGCGGCGGTGGTGGCGGCGCCGGACCGGCGGGTGGTCGCCTCCACCGACGTGCTGGTCGAGGGGCGGCACTTCCGCCGGGACTGGTCGGGGGCGCGGGACGTGGGCCACCGGGCGGCGGCGGCCAACCTGGCGGACATCGCGGCCATGGGGGCCACCCCGACGGCGCTGCTGGTCGCCCTGTGCATGCCGGCCGACCTCGACCCGAGCTGGGCCGAGGAACTGGCCGACGGGCTGGGCGCCGAGGCGGCCCTGGTGGGCGCGAGCGTGGTGGGCGGGGACATGTCCGCCAGCCCCACGCTGACCGTCGCGGTGACCGCCCTCGGTGACCTGGGCGGCCGGCCGCCGGTGGTGCGCTCCGGCGCCCGCCCGGGCGACGTGGTGGCCCTCGCCGGGCGCACCGGCTGGGCGGCGGCCGGCTACACGGTGCTGTCCCGGGGCTTCCGCACGCCGCGGCTGCTGGTCGAGGCGTTCCGCCGGCCCGAGGTGCCGTACGCGGCCGGCCCGGAGGCCGCCGCGCAGGGCGCCACCGCCATGATCGACGTGTCGGACGGGCTGCTGGCCGACCTGGGGCACGTGGCGAAGGCCAGCGGGGTGGCCGTCGACCTGACCCGGGAGGCGTTCGAGGTGCCCCGGCAGATGCGCGACGCGGCGCAGGCGCTCGGCGTCGACCCGTACTCGTGGATCCTGGCCGGGGGCGACGACCACGCGCTGGCCGCCACCTTCCCGGCGGAGGCGACGTTGCCGGCGGGCTGGCGGCCGGTCGGGCGGGTGACCGAGGGCACGGGGGTGACCGTGGACGGCGCGCCGTACGCGGGCCCTGCCGGCTGGGACCACTTCCGCTGAACCATCCGGCGGGAACATGACGGCGGCCAGCCGGCAAGTAGGGGTATGACCGTGCCCACGACAGCCGCCTCCGGGGCGGATCCCGCGGACCTGGCGGGGCTCTTCGACCGGTACGCCCGGGAGTTGCTGCGGTACTGCAGCCGCAGGGTCGGCCCGCAGCTCGCCGAGGACGTCGTGGCCGAGACGTTCCTGCTGGCCCACGAGCACCGCGACCGGTACGACAGCAGCCGGGGCGAACTGCTGCCGTGGCTCTACGGCATCGCCACCAACCTGCTGCGCCGGCACCGGCGGGTGGAGGTCCGCGCACTGCGGCTGGCAGCCCGGGCCGAGAGCGAGACCGAGGGCCCCTCCCGGCGTACCGCCGAGCGGATCGACGGCGAGCGCACCGTGGCGCGGCTGGCCGGCGTCCTGGCCGGGCTGCCCCGACGGCAGCGCGATGTGCTGCTGCTCTACGCCGTCGCCGAGCTGGAGTACGCCGAGATCGCCGCCGCTCTCGACATCCCGCTGGGCTCGGTCCAGTCCGCCCTCCATCGCGCCCGCACCAAGGTCCGGGCCGCCCTGGCCGCCGAAGGAGTCGCCCGATGAGCCGCTTCGACCCCGATCTGGTCGCGGTCCGGGAGCTTCCCCCCGGCCTGCCGGAACCGACCGACGAGTCGGTCAGCCGTACCTGGCACCTGGTCGTTCGACGGCTTTCCGACCGGCGGCTGCGGTCGCGGCGCTGGCTGGCGCCGGTGACCGCCGCCGCCGCGGTCGCCGCGCTCGTGGTGGGCGGGGTGACGGTGCTCAGCCCCGACCGGAAGCCGCCCGCGCCGTTGAACCCGCAGCGGGTGATGGACCGGCTGATCGACGAGGCCGCCCGGATCCGCCCGGTCGAGATCCCACCGGGCCAGCTCCTGTACGTCCGGGCCGAGAACGGCCAGCGGCCGCAGCCGGGGGGTGCCCGGGAGTGTGGAGACCTGGTTCGACGGCCAGACGCTGATGCCCCTGCGGGTGCGAACGGACGGGGCCGACACCTCGGTCGACGGCCCCGACGAACCAGGCAGCACGGCGGAGGACAACCGGAACATCGTGGCCGCCGGTGGGGATCCCACCTTCCCGACTCCGCGCTTCCTGGCGAGTCTGCCGACCGAGCCCAAGGCGTTGCGGGCCCGGCTCGACGAGGTGACGTACGGCGGTCTGACCGTCAGACCGGGGCGGGAGTGGCAGCCGGTCGTCCAGCTCTGGGCCCTGCTGTCGCGCGCCGAACCGCGGCTCTCGCCCGAACTACGGGTCGCGCTCTACCAGGTGATCGCCGGCCTGCCCGGGCTCGTCGCGTCCGAGGTCACCGTCGACGGCCGGCGCTGCTGGGCCGTGGGGCTGAAGTCCATGAACGGAGACCTGACCGCGATCCTCTTCGACCAGCGCAGCGGCCGGGCCGCCGGTCACCGGAGGCAGCGGTCGGTGTCCGGCACACCAGCGCCGGGCGGCGCACCTCCCACGGTTTCGCAGACCCTCTGGACGTTCGCCGTGGTGCCGGACACCAACCGGACCGAGTGACGTACGACCGAACGGGGACGGCCGGCTCCCGATCGGGGCCGGCCGCGGTCGTACCCTGCATACCGTGAGTGAGATCGAGATCCGGGCGCGGCGCTTCGACGCGCCCGAGTCGCAGGCGTTGATCCGGGCGGCCCTGGCCGACCTCGGCCAGCGGTACGGCGGCAGCGGCGACGACACGCCGGTCGACGCGGGCGAGTTCGAGCCGCCGGCCGGCACCTTCCTGGTCGCCTACCTCGACGGGGAGCCGGTGGGCTGCGGGGGCTGGCGCAGCCACGGCGACGACACGGCCGAGCTGAAGCGGATGTACACGGCGCCGGCCGCCCGGGGCCGGGGCGTGGCCCGCGCGGTGCTCGCGGCCGTCGAGCGGTCCGCCCGGGAGCACGGCCGCAAGCGGATCATCCTGGAGTGCGGCGACAAGCAGCCCGAGGCGCTGGCCATGTACGCCTCGGCCGGCTACGAGCGGATCCCGAACTTCGGCTTCTACCAGGACGCCCCGGGCTGCCTCTCCTACGGCCGCACCCTCTGACCGTCAGCCGGCGGTGATCCGGATCTCGCCGGCGGCCTTGCGGGCGGCGCACTCCGCCTCGGTGGGGGTGGCGCCCCAGGCCAGCAGGTGCCCGCTGCGGTGCGCCGAGGAGAGCAGCTCCGGCACGTGGTCCCCGACCTTCGCCTCGACCTGCACGTCGAGCACGCCCGGCACCCGCAGGGCGGCGCGCCGGCCGTCCACCGCGGTGACCCGGCCCTGCGGGGCGATCAGGAACTCGACGGCCGCCGCGCCGGTCGGCCGGGCCGGCAGGGCGGGCCGCTCGCCGCGCAGCACGCGCAGGTACGCCTCGATGAAGTCGACCTCGTAGGCGATCGAGACCAGCGCGGTGATCATGTCGCCCGGCATCCGGGCGGCGCACTCGACAAGCGTCGGCACCCCGCCGACCATGATCCATTCGCTGTGCAGCATCCCGCTGCCGAAGCCGGCCGCCTCGGCGAGCCGGACCGCCGCGTCCCGCAGCGCCCCCTGCTCCGGCCCCGGCAGCGCGGACGGCACGGTGTGCCCGGTCTCCACCGGGTACCGGCCGCCGGCGATCCGCTTGTCCGTGACGTTGGCGAAGATCGTCTCGCCCTCGGCGACCAGCAGTTCGACGCTGTGCTCCGAACCGACCAGCAGCTCCTCCACCAGGACCCCGGTGGGCAGGCCGCGCTCGGTGGTCTCGGCCGGCTCCGGCGGGGCGGCGCTGGCCGCCCAGCGCCCGGCGATCTCCGCCGGGTCGCTCACCAGCTGCACGCCGAGGCTGCCGGAGCGGCGGGTGGGCTTGAGCACGCACCGGCCATCGTGCGCCCGGGCGAACTCCGCCGCCCGCGCCGGGTCGTCGACCAGCTCGTACGCCGGGTTGGCCAGGCCGGTGGCAGCGGCGAGCAGCCGCATCCGGTGCTTGTCGGAGAAGACGTCGGCGGCGGCCACCCCGGCGCCGGGCAGACCGAGCCGGTCGGCCAGTCGGGCGGCGGCGCCGACCGCGTACTCCAGGCCGGGCAGGACCAGTCGCGCACCGGCGAGGTCGGGCTCCCGGGCGAGCAGGGCGTCGGCGTCGAACCCGGTCTGGTACTCGGCCGGCACGAGCCGGGCGACCATCGACAACCCGGCGACGAAACGGTCCAGGCCGCGGCGGCGGATCACATCCGGCTCCTCGACCAGGACCACGCTGCCGGGCGGCAGCTCCTGGTCGAACCAGCGCAGCGAGCCGAACGACCCGCCGATCACCACCAGCTGCTCCCGCCCCAGGTCCAGCTCCACCGGTCGTACCTCCCACGCGTGGCGCCGGAACGGACGGCCGGCGCAGCAGCACCCTAACCGGGGCGGCGCGGCCGGTCACCGGACGGTCGGCGACGCGTCAGCGGAGGACGGCGGACACGACAGAAGCCGGCGGACCCGAGGGGTCCGCCGGCATCCGGCGAAGCAGTGAAGGGGTGCTACCGCGTCAGGCGCGGGTGACCTTGCCGGCCTTGATGCACGAGGTGCAGACCTGCAACTTCTTGGTGGTGCCGCCACCGGCCGGGGTACGCACCGACTGGATGTTCGGGTTCCAGCGGCGGTTGGTCCGCCGGTGCGAGTGGGACACGTTGTGGCCGAAGCCCGGCCCCTTGCCACAGACGTCGCACACGCTAGCCACGGGATACTCCTGGGATTGAAACGTTCATGAGGTCGCCGCCAGGCGCAGCCCGGGCAACCTGGCCAGGTTACCCGATGACAGGCCGGGACGCCCAACCGGCCCGGTCGGGACCGGCCCAGCGTACCTGCGGGGACGGCCGGCGGGTGACGGGCCGGTCCCCGGGCCGTCCCGGACACGCCGGCCGGAAGTGGCCGGCCCCGGCGGGTGTCGGTCCGCGCCAGTAGGCTTCCCGACGTGCTGGACACCCTCGACGCCGCCGCGGTGCGCCGCTGGTGCGCGAGCGGACTGGCCGCCCTCCAGCGCCACCAGGGCGAGATCGACGAGCTCAACGTCTACCCGGTCCCCGACGGCGACACCGGCACCAACCTGGTGCTCACCCTCACCTCGGCCCAGCAGGCCCTCGCCATGGACCTGGACACCCTCCCCGACGACGGGCACACCCCGCACGGCCACGCCCTGCGGCTCATGGCCCGGGGCGCGCTGCTGGGGGCGCGGGGCAACTCCGGGGTGATCCTCTCGCAGATCCTGCGCGCCTTCGCCGACGCGCTCGCCGCCGCGCCGGCGGTCCGCGGCCGGCACCTCGCCGCCGCGCTGGCCGACGCCACCACCGCCGCCTACGCCGCGGTCGCCCACCCGGTCGAGGGCACCCTGCTCAGCGTGGTCGCCGCCGCCGCCCGCGCGGCCGAGCGGGCGGACACCGACGACCTGCGCGCGGTGGCCCGGGCGGCGGCCGGCGAGGCGGCCCGCGCGCTGGCGCGTACCCCCGAGCAGTTGCCCGCGCTCGCCCGGGCCGGCGTGGTCGACGCCGGCGGGCGTGGCCTCTGCCTCCTGCTCGACGCGCTGGTCGAGGTGGTCACCGGGGAGAGCCCGCGGCAGCCGGCGTCCGCGCCGCCCGCGGCCCGCGTGCCCGCCACCGCCGTCCGGGAGACCGGGTCCCCGGCGTACGCCTACGAGGTGCAGTACCTGCTCGACGCCACCGACGAGGCGGTGGCCCGGCTGCGCGGCGAGCTGGACGCCCTCGGCGACTCCCTGGTGATCGTCGGCGACAGCGGAACATGGAACGTGCACGTGCACGTCAACGACGTCGGGGCGGCCGTCGAGGCCGGCGTGGTGGCCGGAAGGCCGCACCGGATCACGGTGACCCGGTTCGCCGACCAGGCGGCTCCGGCGCCGGCGCCCCCGGCGGCGCGGCCCGACGGCCGGGCCGCCGTGGTGGTGGCCACCGGCGCCGGCATCGCCGAGCTGCTCGGCGCCGAGGGCGCCACCGTGGTGCCGGCCAACCCGTCCACCGGCGAGCTGCTCGACGCGATCCGGGCCACGGGCGCCGCCCGGGTGGTGGTGCTGCCCAACGACCCCAACACCCAGTCGGTGGCGAGCGCCGCCGCCCGGGAGGCGCACGGGCTCGGGGTGAAGGTGAGCGTGGTGCCCACCCGGTCCCCGGTGCAGGCCCTCGCCGCCCTCGCCGTGCGGGACCCGAAGCGGCGCTTCGAGGACGACGTCATCGCCATGGCCGAGGCCGCCGGCGCCTGCCGCTACGCCGAGGTCTGCCACGCGAGCAGGGAGGCGCTCACCGTGGCCGGGCCGTGCCGGCCGGGCGACGTGCTGGCGCTCGTCGAGGGCGAGGTGCACCTCATCGGCACCGACCTGCTCGGCACCTGCACCGCCGTGGTCGACCGGATGCTCGGCGGCGGCGGCGAGCTGGTCACCCTGCTCTGCGGGGCGGACGCCCCCGCCGGGCTGGCCGACCGCGTCCGCGAGCACGTCGAGCGGTCCTGGCCGTTCGTCGAGGTGCAGGCGTACGAGGGCGGGCAGCCGCACTATCCGCTCCTGCTGGGGGTCGAATGACGAGCGAACCGGCCACCGTGGACACCCCGCTCAAGAAGCTGGTCGGGGAGCGCACGGCCAAGGCCCTGGCGAGCCACCTCGACCTGCACACGGCCGGCGACCTGATCTACCACTTCCCCCGCCGCTACGACGAGCGCGGCGAGCACACCGACATCCGCTCGCTGGACGTGGGGGAGCAGGTCACCGTGCTGGCCCAGGTGCAGCGCACCGCGGTCCGGCCGATGCGGCAGCGCCGGGGCAACCTGCTGGAGGTCACCGTCGGCGACGGCTCCGGCGGGGTGCTCACCTGCACCTTCTTCGGCAACCAGGCGTGGCGGGAGCGGGAGCTGCGCCCCGGCCGCTGGGGGCTGTTCGCCGGCAAGGTCACCGAGTTCCGGGGCAAGCGGCAGCTCAACGGCCCGGAATACGTGCTGCTCGGCGAGGGCGGCGACGGCGAGGCGGCGGCCAACGAGGAGGTCGAGGAGTTCGCCGGGGCGCTCATCCCGGTCTACCCGGCCGCGGCGGCCGTGCCGACCTGGGTGATCGCCCGCTGCGTGCGGGTGGTGCTGGACACGTTCACCCCGCCGGAGGATCCGCTGCCGGCCACCGTGCGGGCCAGCCGCAACCTGGTCGGCATCGGCGCCGCGCTGCGCGAGATCCACCGGCCGACCAGCAAGGAGGAGCTCTACACAGCACGCCGCCGGCTCAAGTGGGACGAGGCGTTCGCCGTGCAGCTCACCCTGGTGCAGCGCAAGCACCGGGCCGCGGCCTGGCCGGCGAAGGCCCGGCCGGCGAAGCCGGGCGGCCTGCTCGACGCGTTCGACGCCCGGCTGCCCTACGAGCTGACCTCCGGCCAGCAGGCCGTCGGCCGGGAGATCGCCGCCGACCTGGCCACCGCGCACCCGATGCACCGGCTGCTCCAGGGCGAGGTGGGCTCCGGCAAGACGGTCGTCGCGCTGCGGGCCATGCTCCAGGTCGTCGACGCCGGCGGGCAGGCCGCGCTGCTCGCCCCGACCGAGGTGCTCGCCGCCCAGCACCACCGGGGCATGCTCGACCTGCTCGGCCCGCTCGCCCGGGCCGGTGAGCTTGGCGCCGCCGACGACGCCACCCGGGTGGAGCTGGTCACCGGCTCGCTGGGCGCGGCCGCCCGCCGCCGGGCCCTCACCGAGGTGGCCGAGGGGCGGGCCGGCATCGTGCTCGGCACCCACGCCCTGCTCTACGAGGGGGTCGACTTCGCCGACCTGGGGCTCGTGGTGGTCGACGAGCAGCACCGGTTCGGCGTGGAGCAGCGGGACGCCCTGCGGGCCAAGGCCGACCAGCCGCCCCACGTGCTCGTCATGACCGCCACCCCGATCCCGCGCACGGTCGCCATGACCGTCTACGGCGACCTGGAGATCTCCACCCTGTCCCAGCTGCCGCAGGGCCGCTCGCCGATCGCCTCCCACGTGGTGCCGGCCGCCGAGAAGCCCGCCTTCCTCGACCGGGCCTGGCGCCGGCTGCGCGAGGAGGTCGGCAAGGGACACCAGGCGTACGTGGTGTGCCCTCGCATCGGTGAGGGTCCGGCCTCGGACGAGGAGGCGCCCCGCGAGGACGACAACGGCCGCCGACCCCCGCTCGCGGTGACCGAGGTGGCCCCGCTGCTCGCCGAGGGGCCGCTGCACGGGCTGCGGATCGGGGTGCTGCACGGGCGGCTGCCGGCCGACGAGAAGGACTCGGTGATGCGCTCGTTCGCCGCCGGCGACCTCGACGTGCTGGTGGCGACCACGGTGGTCGAGGTGGGGGTCAACGTGCCCAACGCCACCGTGATGATCGTGCTGGACGCCGACCGGTTCGGCGTCTCCCAGCTGCACCAGCTGCGCGGCCGGGTGGGCCGGGGCTCGGCCGCCGGCCTCTGCCTGCTGGTCAGCGAGGCGATGGAGGGCTCCTCGGCCCGGGAACGCCTCGACGCCGTCGCCTCCACCACCGACGGGTTCAAGCTCGCCGAGCTGGACCTGGAACAGCGCCGGGAGGGCGACGTGCTGGGCGCGACCCAGTCCGGCCGCCGGTCCCACCTGCGCCTGCTGTCGCTGCTGCGCGACACCGACCTGATCCGGGACGCCCGGGCCGAGGCGATCGCCCTGGTCGAGGAGGATCCGGAGCTGGCCCGGCACCCGGCGCTGGCCGCCTCGGTCGCGGCCCTGGTCGACGAGGAGCGGGCCGAATATCTGGAGAAGGGCTGACCGGCCGGGTCCCCACCGGACGACCGGCCGGGCCTAGGCTCGGGCGATGCCCACTCCTTCCCTCGACCGTGGTGTCCTTCTGGTGGCCCGGGGCGACGACCTCCAGGTGGAGCGGGTCGCCGGCCAGGCCGATGCCGAGTCCTCCTGCACCCGGGCGACCCGGTTCCAGATCGCCTCGATCAGCAAGCAGATGACGGCCGCCGCGGTGCTGCTCCTCGCCGGGCGGGGTGCGTTACGCCTGGACGATCCGGTCAACCGCTGGCTGCCCCGCCCGCCGTCCGCCTGGTCCGGGATCACCCTGCACCACCTGCTCACCCACACCTCGGGCCTGGGCCACTGGGACGACTACCCGATGATCGACCTGGCCGCGCCGGTCGAGCCGGACGAGTTGCTGGCCGCGTTCGCCAAGCTGCCGCCGCTGTTCGCACCCAACGCCTCCTGGCACTACAGCAGCCCGGCCTACGTCCTGCTGGCCCGGGCCGTCGAGCGGGCGGCCGACCGCCCGTACGCCGCGTTCCTCGCCGACGAGGTCTTCGCGCCGCTCGGCATGACGGGCAGCTTCGCCGGTGCCGCCGCCGGGCGGGGCGACGTGGCGACGGGGCACGAGGGTGGCCGGCCGGTACCGTCCTGGGACCTGGACACGGTGAACGTCGGCGCCGGGGACGTCTGGTGCACCGGGGTGGACCTGCTCACCTGGCTCGACGTGTCGCGCCGGGGGCGGCTGCTGGGGCCGGCCGCCGTGGCCACGATGATCACCCCGCACGCGCCCACCGGCCGTCCCGGCGAGGCGTACGGATACGGCTGCTTCGTCGGCCCGCTGGCCGGGGAGCGGGCGGTCCACCACTCCGGGGACAACGGCGGCTACAAGGCCTTCGCCGCCTGGTTCCCCGACTCGGACCGCCGCGTGGTGCTGCTGACCAACCAGGCCGAGGTCGACTTCGCGCTGGTGGAGGCGGCCCTGAAGTGAGGCGAGGGCGCGCCGACCGGGTGGCCGGCGCGCCCTCGGATCAGGCGTGGGTCAGGCGGTGAAGCGGATCCGGCGACGGCGGGCCATGACGAACAGCACCGCACCGGCGGCGAGCAGCACGGCGGCGCCGGCCACGATGCCGCCGGTCGCCGCGCCGGTCAGCGGCAGGGTCGGGCCCTCGGGCTCGCCGCCACCCTGGCCGGGCGTGCAGTCCTTCGGCTTCTCCCAGGCGATCGGCCCGGAGTCGTCCAGGCCTTCGGCCGTCGGGGTCACCTTCAGGCCCTCGAACGCCTTGAACTGGACGGTCTTGGTCTCATCCGGCCGCACCACGAGCTTCTTCGCGTCGCCCTTGTTCGGGGTGAAGGTGATCTCGACGGTCCTGCCGTCCTTCGGGTTCTCGATCTGGAAGATCAGCTCGTCGCAGGTGGACCGGTAGCCGCCCGACGGCTCGCCCGGCTGCACGCAGTTCTTGGCCGCGGCCGGCTTGTCGTCGAAGAGGGGCTGCTCCTGGCCGGCCTCGGTCACCCTGATGTGGGCCGCGTTCTTGGCGGGAACGGGGATCGGCAGGCTCTTGCCCGGCGCGACCTGCGCGGTCCTGCTGAAGTCACCGCTGCCGGCGACGGTGAAGGAGGCCTCCTTGGTGGCCTCCTCGCCGTTCTGCAGCTTCACCACGACGTCGCTCGTGCAGTCGGAGGTCACCGTGACGGTCGGGTTGGCCTTGGCCGGCGGGGGAGTGACGACCTTGTCGCAGCTCTCGCTGAACCGGATGGACCCGCTCTTGTCGTCGTTCTCCCGGAACTCGTTGTCCCACTCGGTCCGGACCGTCAGCGACGCCTCGGTGGTGTCGCCCGCCAGGCGGGCGGTGCCGACCAGCGGCTCCGAGACCTGGTGCGGGTACGAGTCATCCTCGGTGGCCTGGATGCCGTCGATGGTGAACGGCGAGGTGGTCTCGCCCTTCCTGCTGCTGGCCTCGGCCTTGGTGAGCTTGTAGCTGGTCACGCCGCCGGGCGCGTACGTGCGAACGGTCCAGGTGGTGACCCATTCGCCCTTGGCGGTGTCACATTCGGCCGTGACCTTGACTTCGCTGTGGTGAGCGCTGGCAGGGGCGGCGACTACCGCGACGCCCGCGAGGCCGATCAGCGCGCCGGCCGTGAGGACGGCGGCACGCCGGAGGTGGAGACGAATCACGCCTACTCCTGATGAGGGGAGGATGGGGGAGTGCGGCGGACGGACCGGAGTCACGCGTCCGCACGACAATCGGGCAGACCCTAGCGAGATCGACAGCACGGGCGTTACCGCAACCGACGGGTCGTAAAGGGACTGTTATAGATTTGAGATCATTGATGTACGAGCCGTGACGGGTCATCGCCGCGGGGTGGTCTGCGCACCCCAATCCGGACATCGCGTAGCGTCGGGGCATGCGGAGGGAGCGACGGTGACCCGGATCGTGGGCGGGACGCTCGGCGGCCGGCGGATCGCCGCCCCGCCCGGCGCCGGCACCCGGCCGACCTCCGACCGGGTCCGGGAAGCGCTGTTCAGCGCCGTGCAGGCCGAGCTGGACCTCGACGGGGCGCGCGTCGCCGACCTCTACGCCGGCTCCGGCGCGGTCGGGCTGGAGGCGCTGTCCCGGGGTGCCGCGCACGTGCTGCTCGTCGAGTCCGACGCCCGGGCCGCCCGGGTGATCCGGGAGAACGTCGCCGCGCTCCGGGCCGCCCCGGCCGCCCGTCTGGTCACCGGCAAGGTGGCGACCGTGCTCGCCGCCGGCCCGGACGGCGGGACGTACGACCTGGTCTTCGCCGACCCGCCCTACGCCGTACCCGACAGCGAGATCACCGCGATGCTGGCCGCGCTGGTCGGCGGCGGCTGGCTGGCCCCGGACGCCCTGGTGGTCGTCGAGCGGTCCAGCCGCACCGGCCCGGTCGGGTGGGTGGAAGGCGTCACTGCCGAGCGCAGCCGCCGTTACGGCGAGACCACCCTTTGGTACGGTCGCCGATCATGAGACGTGCGGTCTGTCCCGGCTCGTTCGACCCGGTCACCAACGGACACCTCGACATCATCGGCCGGGCGAGCCGGCTCTTCGACGAGGTGATCGTCGGCGTGCTGGTCAACCAGTCGAAGCAGGGACTGTTCACGGTCGAGGAGCGGATCGACATGCTCCGCGAGGTGACCGCCTCGTACGACAACGTGCGGGTGGAGTCGTTCCGCGGGCTGCTTGTCGACTTCTGCCGCGCCCAGCACGCGAGCGTGCTGATCAAGGGCCTGCGCGCGGTCAGCGACTTCGACTACGAGCTCCAGATGGCCCAGATGAACATCGGTTTGGCCGGCGTGGAGACCCTCTTCATGCCGACGAACCCCCTCTACTCGTTCCTCTCCTCCAGCCTGGTCAAGGATGTCGCCAAGTGGGGCGGCGACATCTCCGCGCACGTCCCGGACCTGGTCCGCGAGGAGCTGGTGGCCCGGCTCCACCGCTGACCGGCCCGCCGGCTCCGCGGGCGACGCGCCGGGCGGGGGCGGGTGGCGCGGCGCTGGCCGACGCGCGACATGATGTGTGCAGCGCCGAACCCGGGCGCAGGCCGCATCATGAAGGTCGGCCGACGAACGACAGGAGTGAGGTACCGGTGGACCCGCTCGATCGCATCGACGAACTGATCGCCATGGTGGAGCAGGCCCGCTCCGTGCCGATGTCACGCAACAACTGCATGGTCGACCGGGGCGAGATGATCGCCGCCCTGGACGAGCTGCGCGTGGAGCTTCCCGCCGACCTGCGCCGGGCCGCCGCGCTGCTGGAGGAGCGGGACAAGATCATGGAGGCCGGCAAGCGCGAGGCCGACCGGATCATCAGCGAGGGTGAGGCGGAACACGCCCGCCTGGTCTCGGTGAACGAGATCACCGTCTCCGCCGAGCACGAGGGCGCCCGGATCATCGCCGAGGCCCGGGCCGAGGCGCAGCGCCTGCGGGACGAGGTCGACGACTACGTCGACACCGCCCTGGCCAACTTCGAGCAGTTCCTGACCCGGGCGCTCGCCTCGATAGAGCGTGGCCGGGACAAGATGCACGCGCTGCGGGAGATCGGCACGTTCGCTGGGGACGAGGCGGACCGCCCGCTACCCTTCTGAGCGGCACGCGGGCCGGCGGCCGACAGCCGGCAGCCGCCGGGCCGGGCGGCGACGCCCCCGGTTAGACGGTTCGCGGGTCGCCCAGGTAACCTTTTTTGTCGGCCTCTCACCGGCCGGAGTCTAACTATGCCCAAACACTCGCCAAGCCAACTCGACCCCAGGTCGCCGCTGGTCCTCGACACGAGGGAACTGCCGCGCCGGCCTGGCGCGTTGCGTACGCATCGGCAAGTCGTGCCGGCACCGGCGGACCTCGGCGTGGAGTTGATCAAAGTGCCGGAGGGCGCGGACCTCGACCTCGACCTGAGGATGGAGTCGGTGTCCGAGGGCGTGCTCGTCTCCGGGACCGTCACCGGTCCCGTCAAGGGCGAGTGCGGGCGCTGCCTGCGCGAGATCGACGACTCGGTGGCCGTGACGATCCAGGAGCTGTACGCGTACGAGAACAGCACCACGGACGACACGACCGACGAGGACGAGGTGGGCCGGATGCAGGGCGATCTGATCGACCTGGAGCCGGCGCTGCGGGATGCGGTGGTGCTCGCACTGCCGAACAACCCGCTCTGCCGGGAGGACTGCCCAGGCCTGTGCCCCGACTGCGGGGTGCACTGGGACGATCTGCCGTCCGACCACAGTCACCAGCAGGTCGACCCGCGTTGGGCGGGCCTGTCGCAACTGACCCGTAAAGAGGAGTAAGAACCGTGGCCGTCCCCAAGCGCAAGATGTCGCGCAGCAACACCCGCGCCCGCCGGGCGAACTGGAAGGCCGCGGTTGTGGCGACCGTTGCCTGCCCGCAGTGCAAGTCGGCCAAGCTGCCGCACGCCGCCTGCTCCGTCTGCGGCACCTACAACGGCCGCCAGGTCCTCGAGGTCTGACCGCCGAGTGACGTCCCCGACCCCCGGTCGGGTGGCGCACGCACCACGGCTTTCGCCCGGTGCCCCGGCTCCCTCCGCCGCCGGCCGTTCCCCGGCCGGCGCGCCGACGGAGCCGGGCGCCGCGCGGATCGCCGTCGACCTCCTCGGCGGGGACGATGCTCCCGCCGTCGTGGTTGACGGCGCTCTGCGGGCGGTGCGTACCGACCCTGACCTGCATCTGCTGCTCGTCGGACCGACCGAGGTCGCCGACGGGCTGATCGGTGCGCTCGACCCGGAGCAGCGTGGCCGGGTCACCGTCCGCCCGGTGCGGACCGCCGTCGGCATGGCCGACCACCCCACCGCCGCGCGCGGGGAGAGCACCGTCCGCGCGGCCGTGCACGCCGTCCGCGACGGGTTCGCCGACGCGCTCGTCTCCGCCGGCTCGACCGGCGCCACCGTCACCGCCGCCGCGCTCGGCCTCGGTCGCTGGACCGGGGTGCGCCGGCCCGCCCTGGTGGCCACCCTGCCCGCCGTCGACGGGCCGGTGGTGCTGCTGGACGTCGGCGGCACCCTGGAACCCGGACCCGCCACCCTGGCCCGGCACGCCGTGCTCGGCGCCGCCTACGCGGCCGTGGCGCACGCCGTCGCCGCGCCCCGCGTCGGGCTGCTCTCCGTGGGCACCGAGGCGGGCAAGGGCGACCGCCTGCGCCGCTCCGCCGACCCCGCCCTCGCGGCCGTGCCGCTGCCGTGCGGCGCCCGCTACATCGGCCTGGTCGAGGGGTACGACGTCTCCCTGGGCTCCCGCGCCGACGTGGTGGTGACCGACGGCTTCACCGGCAACGTGCTGCTCAAGGCCATCGAGGGCGCGTACGCGATGGCCGGTGGCCCCCCGGCGAGCGGCGGCGCTCCCCGCGCGGCGGCCCTGCTCGGGGTGGCCGGCACCGTGGTGGTCTGCCACGGCGCGGCCCGGCCCGACGACGTCGCCTCCGGCATCGCCCTCGCCGCCCACCTGTGGCGACGGGGCGCCACCGACACCATCTCGACCCTGCTGGACGCTGTCCCGCACGATCCCGCACCTGACCGCAACGACACCGAGGTAGCACCATGACCAACGACAAGCGGCGGCGTGCTCCCGTCGGCCACCTGGAGACGGCCTTCGGGGTGTCGCTCGACCCGGACCTGCTGGAGCGCGCGCTGACCCACCGCTCGTACGCGTACGAGAACGGTGGCCTGCCCACCAACGAGCGGCTGGAGTTCCTCGGCGACTCGGTCCTCGGCGTGGTGATCACCACGGCGCTCTTCCACAACCACCCGGACCTGCCCGAGGGTCAGCTCGCCAAGCTGCGGGCCAGCGTGGTCAACATGCGTGCCCTCGCCGACGTGGCGCGCGGCCTCGGCCCGGACGGGCTGGGCGCGTACCTGCTGCTCGGCAAGGGCGAGGAGGCCACCGGCGGCCGGGACAAGGCCAGCATCCTGGCCGACACCCTGGAGGCGCTGCTCGGCGCGATCTACCTCCAGTACGGCCTGGACACCGCGGCCCTCGTGATCCACCGCCTGTTCGACCCGCTGATGGCGGAGTCGGCCGGCCGGGGCGCGGCGCTGGACTGGAAGACCAGCCTCCAGGAGCTGACCGCCGCGCTGGGGCTGGGCGTTCCGGAATACCGGATCGAGGGCACCGGCCCGGACCACCTCAAGACCTTCACGGCCTGGGTGGTGGTGGCCGGCAACCGCTACGGCGGCGCGGAGGGGCGCAGCAAGAAGGAGGCCGAGCAGCGGGCCGCCGAGTCGGCCTGGCGGGTGCTGACCGAGCAGGCCGAGGCGGAGGCCGCCGCGAAGGCCGCCGCCGACGAGGCGGCGGGCGACCCCGCCGAGACGGGCGCCGGCCGTGCCTGAGCTGCCCGAGGTCGAGACCGTCCGGCAGGGGCTGGCCGAGTGGGTCGTCGGCCGGCGGATCAGCGCCGTCGAGGTGCGCCACCCCCGGGCGGTCCGCCGGCACGAGCCGGGCGGTGAGCACTTCGCCGACGTGCTGACCGGCCGGACGATCACCGATGTCCGGCGCCGGGGCAAGTACCTGTGGCTGCCGCTGGACAGCGGGGACGCCATCATCGGGCACCTCGGCATGTCCGGCCAGCTGCTGCTCCAGCCGGTCGGCGCGGCCGACGAGCTGCACCTGCGGGTCCGGTTCCGGTTCGCCGACGACGGCCCGGAGCTGCGCTTCGTCGACCAGCGCACGTTCGGCGGGCTGTCCGTCTCGGAGGGCGGGGCGGAGCTGCCGGCCGAGATCGCGCACATCGCCCGGGACCCCATGGACCCGGAGTTCTCCGACACCGGCTTCGTGGCCGCGCTGCGGAAGCGGCGCACCGAGGTGAAGCGGGCGCTGCTCGACCAGACGCTCATCTCCGGCGTCGGCAACATCTACGCCGACGAGGCGCTCTGGCGGGCCGGGCTGCACGGCGCCCGGCCGACCGACGCGCTGACCGGCCCGGCGGCCACCCGGCTGCTCGGCCACGTCCGGGACGTGCTCGGCGAGGCGATCAAGCAGGGCGGCACGAGCTTCGACGAGCTGTACGTCAACGTCAACGGCGAGAGCGGCTACTTCGACCGGTCGTTGAACGCGTACGGCCGGGAGGGGGAGCCCTGCCCGCGGTGCGGGGCGCCGATCCGGCGCGAGGCGTTCATGAACCGGTCGTCCTACAGTTGCCCGCGCTGCCAGCCCCGCCCCCGGGGCACCCTCCGGGGATGACCCCGAGCCGGCTCGGGGTTGCGCGCGTGTGCCTCGCCGGCCGCTGCCCGGCGGGTCCCCCGGTCGTACCCTGAAAATCCCGTTCTGTCCGGTTGGCCGACCCGGTTCGGGCCGCCCGGCCGGAGCCTGCCGCATGGGGGACGAGCGGGGGCCGTTCCCGGATGTCCGGGCCCGGCCCGCTCCCTAGCGTCAGCAGAGGTCGGCACGGGGCCGACCGCTGGAGGGGGTCCCAGGTATGGGCAGGCGACCGGTGACCGTGCGGCTGGCACGGTGGAGTGCGGAGCACCCGTGGCGAGCCATCGCGCTCTGGGTGGTGTTCGTGGCGGTGTGCTTCGTCGGCGGCAACGCCGCCGGCCTGAACGAGGCGACCGACGACGACCAGGCGATCGGCGAGTTCGGGCGGGCCCAGCTGATCGTTGACAGTGGCGGCTTCCACGAGCCGGCCACCGAGAACGTGCTGATCACGCCCCGCTCGGGCACACTCGACCCGGCCGCCGCGAAGGCCGCCGCCGACGACGCGGCGACCCGGCTGCGGCAGGTCGACGGTGTGACCTCGGTGGGCGCGCCGATGCCGTCCCGGGACGGCAACGCCGTGCTCGTGCCGATCACCATGTCGGGCGACCCGGAGACCGCCTCCGACCGGGTGCAGCCGCTGCGCGACACCACCGCGAAGGTCCAGGAGTCGCACCCGGCGCTGCGGGTCGAGCAGGTGGGCGGCCCGTCCATCGGCCAGGCGCTCGACGACACCCTCGGCAAGGACTTCAAGCGCGCCGAGCTGCTCAGCCTGCCGGTCACCCTGGCCATCCTGATCATCGCGTTCGGCGCGCTCATCGCGGCCGGCGTGCCGGTGCTGCTCGCGCTCTCCTCGGTGGCCGCGGCCATGGGCCTCTCCACCCTCGCCTCGCACCTGGTGCCGGCCACCGACACGACGGCCAGCGTCATCCTGCTGATCGGCATGGCGGTTGGCGTGGACTACTCGCTGTTCTACGTCCGGCGGGAACGCGAGGAGCGGGCCAAGGGGCGTTCCAGGCTCGACGCCGTGGAGATCGCGGCGGAGACCTCCGGGCACGCCGTGGTGGTCTCCGGCACCGCCGTGATCATCTCCATGGCCGGGCTGCTGCTCGCCCAGGACGCCATCTTCTCGTCGCTCGCCGTCGGCTCGATCCTCGTGGTCGCGGTCGCGGTGATCGGCTCGCTGACCGTCCTGCCGGCGCTCCTGGCGAAGCTGGGCCGCTGGGTCGACCGGCCCCGGGTGCCGCTGCTGTGGCGGCTCACCGCCCCGCGCGTCGGGCGGCACGGCCAGCCGGCCCGGCCCCGCTTCTGGCCGGCCGTGCTGAAGCCGGCGCTGCGCGCGCCGGTGGCCACCCTGGTGGTGTCGGTCGGGCTGCTGCTCGCCTTGGCCGCCCCGGCGCTCGGCATGAAGCTGAAGTTCCCCGGCATGGAGGACGTGCCCCGCACCACGGCGGCCATGCAGGCGTACGACCGGCTCACCGCGGCCTTCCCGAGCAACGGCACCAGCCACACGGTGGCCGTGCGGGCGCCGGCCGAGCAGGCCGACCGGGTGCAGGCCGCGCTCACCGGGCTGGCCGACCGGGCCGCCGCCGACCCGCTCTTCGCGCCGGCCGAGGGGGACGGCCCGAAGATCCAGGTGTCGGCCGACCGGCGGGTGTCGGTGCTGGAGGTGGCCACCCCGTACGCGAGCCGCACCGACGAGGCGTCCCGCTCCCTGCACGAGCTGCGCCAGGACCTCGTTCCGGCCGCGCTGGGCGGCATCCCGGGCGTCGAGTACGCGGTCGGCGGCGGCGTGGCGGCCAGCGAGGACTACGCCGACCACATCTGGGCGAAGCTGCCCCTGGTGGCGGCCTTCGTCCTGGCGCTGACCTTCCTCGTGATGGCCTGGACGTTCCGCTCGGTGGTGGTGGCGCTCACCTCGATCCTGCTGAACCTGCTCTCCGCCGGGGCCGCGTACGGCCTCCTGGTGCTGGTCTTCCAGGGCGACTGGGCGGAAGGGCTGCTCGGCTTCACCTCGATGGACGCGATCGTCACCTGGCTGCCGATGTTCCTGTTCGTGGTGCTGTTCGGGCTCTCCATGGACTACCACGTCTTCGTGGTCAGCCGGATCCGCGAGGGCATCCGCCAGGGGATGACCAACAAGGACGCCGTGGCGTACGGGATCACCTCCTCGGCGGGGGTGGTGACCAGCGCGGCGATCGTCATGGTCGGGGTCTTCTCGATCTTCGCGACGCTGAGCACCATCGACTTCAAGCAGCTCGGCATCGGGCTGGCCGCGGCGATCCTGCTGGACGCCACGATCATCCGGGCGGTGGTGCTGCCCTCGCTGATGACCCTGCTGGGCGACGCGAACTGGTGGGCGCCGCGGTTCCTGCGCGGCCGGGCGGCGACCCCGCCGGCCGAGCCGCCGGCGCCGGCCCCGGAGCTGGTCGGCGTGCGCTGAGTCGGGGGGACG
>NZ_WBKT01000046.1 GCF_008868175.1 Micromonospora sp. AMSO31t | reverse complement strand
CGGTCGGGTGGGAGAGCCGGTTCTCCTCCACGATGAGCGTGCGTGCCCGCTTGCGGCGGTCCTGCCAGAACCAGAGGGTGGTGAGCAACACGCCCAGCCCGGCCAGGATGAACACCCAGCCGACCGCGCGCAGGTCGATCCACCAGACGTTGGCCCGGATGGCGAAGGTCATGATCGCGCCGAGCGCGATGAGAAAGATTGCGCTGCCAATGCCCATGTGCGCTGCACTCCCCCGTGCGGTGGCCCTTGGGCGTGCCCTGTCGTGGTCCGCGACGGTTACCCGCCAGGCGGCCGGCCTACCGGCCACGGGGTGAAAACACGGCGGCGGCCGGCGAGCTGTGCGCTCGCCGGCCGCCGGTCGTCAGGGTCGAATCGCCCCAGCGGGGATCAGAACGCCTCCTCCGGGAGGTCCATGATCTCCAGGTCCGCGCCCTCGATGATCCGCCGGTCGGAACCGATGCGGGGCAGCACCTCGCGGGCGAAGAACCGGGCGGCGGCCACCTTGCCGGTGTAGAACGCCTTGTCGGTGGCCGAGACCTCGCCGCCGAGCGCCTTCAACGCCACGTCGGCCTGCTTCTGCAGCAGCCAGCCGACCACCAGGTCGCCGATCGCCAGCAGGAACCGGCGGCTGCTCAGGCCGACCTTGTAGAGGGCGCGGGCGTCGCCGGCCTGGGCCTCGGTCAGCCAGCCCATCATCACGCCGAGGATGTTCTGGATCTCGCCGAGCGCCTTGCCGAGCGCCTGCCGCTCCTCCTTGAGCTGGCCGTTGCCGGCCTCGGAGGCGATGAACTCCTGGATCTCGCCGGCGACCGCCATGAGCGCCTTGCCGTTGTCCCGGACGATCTTCCGGAAGATCAGGTCGAGGCTCTGGATCGCGGTGGTGCCCTCGTAGAGGGTGTCGATCTTGGCGTCCCGGACGTACTGCTCCAGCGGGTAGTCCTGGAGGAAGCCGGAGCCGCCGAAGGTCTGCAGCGCCTCGTGGCCGAGCAGCTCGTACGCCCGCTCCGACCCGACGCCCTTGACCAGCGGGAGGAGCAGGTCGTTCACCCGCTTGGCCAGCTTGGTGGCCTTCTCGTCACCGGCGGCCTCGGCGACCGCCACCCGGTCCTGCCAGGTGGCCGTGTAGCAGACCAGCGCGCGCAGGCCCTCGGCGTACGACTTCTGCATGAGCAGGGAGCGGCGCACGTCCGGGTGGTGCGTGATGGTCACCCGCGGGGCGGCCTTGTCGGCCTGCTGGACCAGGTCGGCGCCCTGCACCCGGTTCTTGGCGTACTCCAGGGCGTTCAGGTAGCCGGTGGAGAGGGTGGCGATCGCCTTGGTGCCGACCATCATCCGGGCGTACTCGATGATCATGAACATCTGCCGGATGCCGTCGTGCTTCTCGCCGAGCAGCCAACCCTTGGCCGGAACGCCGTGCTCGCCGAAGGTCACCTCGCAGGTGTTGGAGACCTTCAGGCCCATCTTGTGCTCGACGTTGGTGGCGAAGACGCCGTTGCGCTCGCCCAGCTCGCCGGTCTCCTCGTCGAAGTGGAACTTCGGCACGACGAAGAGGGACAGGCCCTTGGTGCCCGGACCGCCGACGCCCTCGACGCCGACCGGACGGGCCAGCACGTAGTGGACGATGTTGTCGGTCAGGTCGTGCTCACCCGAGGTGATGAAGCGCTTGACGCCCTCGATGTGCCAGGAGCCGTCCGGCTGCGGGATGGCGCGGGTGCGGCCGGCGCCGACGTCCGAGCCGGCGTCCGGCTCGGTCAGCACCATGGTCGAGCCCCACTGCTTCTCGATGAAGAGCCGGGCCCACTTCCTCTGCTGCTCGGTGCCCTCGACGTGGAGCACGTGCGCGAAGGACGGGCCGGAGGCGTACATCCAGATCGGGGCGTTGGCGCCGAGCACCAGCTCGGCGAGCGACCACCAGAGGGCGCGCGGGGCGTTGGTGCCGCCCAGGGCCTCCGGCAGGTCCAGCCGCCAGAACTCCGAATCCATGAACGCCTGGTAGGACTTCTTGAACGACTCCGGCAGCGGCGCGGTGTGCGTCGCGGGGTCGAAGACCGGCGGGTTGCGGTCGCTGTCCGAGTAGCTGGCGGCCAGATCCTCGCGGGCCAGGCGGTCGACCTCGGAGAGGAAGCTGCGGGCGGTGTCGACGTCCAGGTCCGTGTACGGCTCCTGGCCGAACGTCCGGTCCGCCCCGAAGACCTCGAACAGGTTGAACTCGAGGTCCCGAAGATTGCTCTTGTAGTGGGTCATGCTCGCTGGCCCCGCTTCCGGACAGGTGTTACCGATCAGTAACTCCAGACTGTATTACTCGCCGGTAGCCAACGACAAGCCGATCTCGGAAGTGACAGCCATTACACACTTCCGGTTCACCCGACGGTGACCGTCGGCTCAACTCTCGGCCGCGCCGACCTCCCAGCTCGGCACGGGCGCCGCGGCGGCGCTGCGCGGCCCGGTGTATTCCATCAGGACCAGCGCGATGTCGTCGTCGAGCCGGCCGTGCACCCACTCGACAAGGGCGGTCTCCAGCGAGGCCAGACCGTCGGCCACGGTGCCGTGCCCGAGCAGCCGCCAGGCCCGGTCGGCGGTCGGGAAGAACTCCCCGTCCCGGCGCGCCTCGCCCAGCCCGTCGGTGAAGAGGAGCAGCCGGTCGCCCGGCTCCAGCCGCTCCACCCGGGGCCGGACCACCGGCATGAAGCCGAGCGGCGGCGCGGGCGCCGGCGGTTCGAGCGGGATGACCGCGCCCCGGCGCAGCAGCAGCGGTGGCGGGTGGCCGCAGTTGACGATGGTGAGGGTGCCGCCGCGCTCCTCGACCAGCGCGGCGGTGACGAAGTCCTCGTCGCCCACGTTGCGGGCCACCGCCCGGTCCAGGTCGGTCACCACCGCGCGCAGGTCCGCCCGCTCGTACGCCACGTGCCGGTAGGAGCCCAGCACGATGCTGGCCAGCCGGACGGCGTCCAGCCCCTTGCCGCGCACGTCACCGATGATCATGCGGACGCCGTACGGGGTGTCCATCGCCTCGTACAGGTCGCCGCCGATCTCGGCGGTCGCCGTGGAGGAGATGTAGCGGGCGGCCACCGCCAGGGTGCCGACCTGCGGGCCGAGCGACCGGAGCACCGCCTGCTGGGCGACCGAGGCGAGCCGGGACAGCTCCGCGATCCGCTCGGACTGGCGCTCGCGGACCCCCGCCACGGCGCCGGCGATCGCGGTGGCCAGCGCGATGCCGGCCACGTTGACCGCGGTGACGAGCGACATGGTCTGCTCGGCGAGCGCGAACGCGGCCCCGATCCCGGTGGCGAGCAGCCCCACCCCGAGCACCACCCGCCAGGACGCGAGCGCGGCGGCGAGGAACGGGGCGGCCACCATGAGCGCGACGTAGTGCGCCGGCCGCCCGTCCGCCAGCTCGACGGCGGAGACGATCGCGAGCAGCGCGAGGGCCGCGCCGAGGCCGGCGCGGGATCCGGGGCTCAGCGGGCCGCGGCCCGACTGGAAGGGTTGCGTGCGTACATCGGACAGCATGCCTGATGGACGTGAACGGGTGAATGAACCTGGCCCGTCGTCCGAGGATGTTCTGGCCGGCCGGATCCCTCCGCCGACCCGATCGCCGCCGGTCACCCGGTCAGCCGAGGACCTCGTACCTGACGGTCAGCTCGCCGAGGTC
This sequence comes from Micromonospora sp. AMSO31t, assembly GCF_008868175.1. Taxonomy (GTDB): domain Bacteria; phylum Actinomycetota; class Actinomycetes; order Mycobacteriales; family Micromonosporaceae; genus Micromonospora. The sequence goes on along the minus strand of NZ_WBKT01000046.1, from coordinate 34,253 downwards.
GGTCGAGGCGATCGCGGCGAAGGCGGCCCGGGAGAGGTCGATGCACCGGCCGTCGATGTACGGGCCGCGGTCGTTGATCCGGACCACGACCGACTTGCCGTTGGCCGGGTTGGTCACCCGGACCTTCGTGTTGAACGGCAGGGTCTTGTGCGCGGCGGTCAGCGCGTCCGGGTTGAACGTCTCGCCGTTCGCGGTCATCTGCCCCTCGTCGTAGAAGGACGCGCCGCAGGAGCCGCTGTTCACGACCTTCGCGGCGGTCGTGGTCTTCTTCGCGGTCGGCTTCGGGCTCGCGGTGCGGGCCTTGCTCCGGGACGCCGCCTGGGTCCGGGTCGCGGTCGGGCTCGGGGTGGCCTTCGGCGAGGGGCTGAGGCTCGGCGAGGCGGAGGGGGACGCCGAGCTGGGCGCGAGCGTGCTGGGCAGGGCCTCGACCGCGGCCGGCGCCGTGGCGGGCTCGGCCGAGGTGAGCTGGACCGCGCCGACGGTGCCGCCGATGGCGAGCGCCACGCCGACGGCCGCGGTGGCGGCGATGCCGGCCGGCGAGGAGAACTTGCGGGTACGAAGGTGCCTACCAGCCACCGCCCGGTCCTTTCGTCTGCTGAACAAACCGGCTCGGACCGTAACGAGAGAAGCACTTCGGAAGTCAACGTGATCATGGTGCTATGCCCGCATTTACCCTGGTACGTGTAGCCGATCAAGCCAGCACCACTCCACCGAACGGAGGAATGAGTGCTGGCCGGGGCCGGTGTGGCATCGCCTCGTGCCGGTGCCCCAGGATGGAGGGCGTGCTGAGCCGACGCCTGGTCGAGCTGTTCCGCTGGGTCGACCCCGGCCCGGGGAGCAGCCATCTGGTCAGCGACCTATCCGCCTGGTGGCGGGATCCCGAGGTGCTGGCCGGGGTCGGGCCCGCCCTCGCCGGCCTCTTCCCGGCCGCCCGGCCGACCGTCGTGATCGCGCCGGAGGTGACCGGGCTGCTGCTCGGCCCGCTGGTCGCGGTGGCCGCCGGCGCCGGGTTCGTGCCGGCGTACAAGGACGGCGGGGAGCGGCGCCGGATCGGGCCGATGCGCTGGGCGGAGACACCCCCCGACTACCGGGGCCGGCAGCTCCGGGTCGGCGTGGACGCCCGCCGCCTCGGCCCCGGCGACCGGGTGCTGCTCGCCGACGACTGGGTGGCCACCGGGGCGCAGCTCGACGCGCTGCACCACCTCGTCCGGGACAGCGGGGCCGAGTTCGTCGGGACGGCGGCGCTTGTCGCGACCTGTCCGGCGCCGGTCGCCGAGCGGCTCCGGCTGCGCGCCCTGCTCACCGGGGGGTGATCCGGGTCGGGCACGCGGTGCGCGTGCTGCGTACCGACGGGGAGAACCCGCAACGGCCGGCCGAGCTGGGCCAGCCGCTCGGCTACTGGGCCGCCCGCTGGCAGCCGGTGCCCGGCGCCGGCCCGCTCACCGGGCGGTCCGACGTGCCGGCCGCGCTCGCGGCGGTGCCCCGTACCGGCGACGACCGGGTGCTGGCCGCCGCCGGCTACGCCGGTCAGCTCATGTGACGAAGTCCTCGACGGCGTCGCAGACCCGGCCCAGCGCCTCGGCGGAGCGCGCCAGCGGGCCGGGCACCAGCATCGAGTGGTCGGCGTCCGGCACCTCCAGCACGTGCGGGCTGAGCCGCCGGGCGGTCTCGCCCTGCCACGCCGGGTCGGCCGTCCCGCCGACCAGCAGGCACGGCGCGCTCGCCCGGCCGAGCCCCTCCACCACGTCCGGGTTGTTGAGCAGCGGGGTCAGCCAGACCGCCCGCACGCCCCGGTCGGCGGCGAGCGGGGTGGCGAAGCTGCCCAGCGACTTGCCGACCATCAGGTCGACACCGTCGAGCACCGGGGTGACCTGCTCGGCCACCCACTCCGGAGCCCGGTCGATGCGCAGGTCGCGAGGCACCTGCCAGGTCACCTCGTGCACCTCGAAGCCGAGGCGGCGCAGCGCCTCCCCCACGTACGCGAAGAGTGGCGCCCGGCTGTCGTAACCCCGGCCCGGCACCAGCAGCGCCCGTCGATCCGCCATGCCGCCCACGCTAGTCCCGGCGGGGCGACCCGTGGGGGCGGGTGAAATCCCGCGACGAGCCGGCAGCCAGCCGTTAGCGTCGGCAGGATGTGGCCCCGCATCGGTGGACTCCGCACCCTCGCCCTCGGCACGCCCGGCGAGCTGCGCACCACCCTCAACACCCTCGTGCTCTCCGGCGTGAAGACCGCTACCGCCGGCCTGCTGACCGACGAGTACGCCACCGAGAACGAGGAGCTGGAGCACGTCGGCGAGCGGCTCGTCCTGGTCGACGACGAGGACAAGCTGATCGGCGTGGTCGAGGTCACCGAGGTCGAGGTGGTCCGCTTCGCCGACGTGTCGTGGGATTTCGCCCGCTCCGAGGGCGAGGGGGACCGGTCGATCGAGGAGTGGCGCGAGGGCCACCGCCGCTACTGGGCACGGGTGGGCTTCCCCGTCGACGATGACAGTCAGGTGGTCTGCATCCGGTTCCGGCTGGTCTCCGCCGGGGACGGCGGCATCACCACCGGCGACCTGGGGACCTGACCGGTCAGAGCCGGCGCAGCTCGGGCAACAGCTCCGCCGCCCGCACCAGCACCGCCTCGTCGCCGGCGTACCAGCTGCTGGCCCGGGGCCAGTGGGTCACCACGTCGGTGAAGCCCAGCCGGGCGGCCCGGGCCACCTGCTCGGCGAAGAAGTCCGCGTCGCGCAGCGAGTAGACCGGCGCCGAGTCCAGCGACAGGTAGCGGTCCAGGGTCGCCCGGTCGCGCCCCGCCTGGTCCAGCGTGCCGTCCAGCCGTGCGGACAGCTCCGCCACGGTCGACCACCAGCTCTCCAGGTCGTCGCCGCCGAGGCCGGTGGTCACCCAGCCCTGCCCGAAGCGGGCGACCAACCGCATCGACCGGGGCCCGTTCGCGGCGACCACGAACGGCACCCGGGGCTGCTGGACGCAGCCGGGATTGTTGCGTGCGTCGACCGCCGCGAACCACTCGCCGCGCCAGGTCGTGCCGTCCTCCCGCAGGATCAGGTCGAGCAGCTCGGTGAACTCGGCGAACCGGTCGACGCGCTGCCGGGGCGGCAGGGTCTCCCCGCCGAGAACCGCCGAGTCGAAGCCGATGCCGCCGGCCCCGAGGCCGAGCAGCACCCGCCCCTCGGAGACGTCGTCGAGCGCGGTCACCTGCCGGGCGAACGCGGCCGGGTGCCGGAAGTTCGGCGAGGCCACCAGGGTGCCGAGACGGATCCGGGAGGTCACCGTCGCGGCGGCGGTCAGCGTGGTCATCGAGTCGAACCAGGGCCCGTCGACCAGGTCGCGCCACCCCAGGTGGTCGTAGGTCCAGGCGTGGTCGAAGCCCCACTCGTCCGCCTGCTGCCAGCGCCGCCGGGAGTCCGACCAGCGCTGGTCCGGCAGGATCACGATGCCAATTCGCATGATCGCCAGGGTACGACCCGGGTCGGACAGGCCGACCCGGGTCGCGGGACTACGCCGCCACCAGGTCGGCGACCACGCAGGCGATGTTGTCCGGTGCACCTGCGGCGTACGCGAGGTCGACCAGGCGCCCGACGGCGGTCTCCGGGTCGTCCGCCCCGGCGAGCGCGGCGTGCAACGCCTCCGGGTCGACCACCGCGGCGAGCCCGTCGGAGCAGAGCAGGTAGCGGTCGCCGGCCAGGGCGGTCCGCAGTGCGAGGTCCGCCTCGACCTCGCCGGCACCGAGCGCCCGGGCCAGCAGCGCCCGCTGCGGATGCGCCCCGGCCTCGGCGAGGCTGAGCTTCCCCTGGTCGACCAGCGTCTGGACGTACGTGTGGTCCTGGGTGAGCCGGGACAGCTCGCCGCCACGCAGCAGGTACGCGCGGGTGTCCCCGACATGCACGAGAGCGAGCCGGGTGCCGCGCCGCAGGATGGCGGTGAGCGTGGTGACCGGCTGGTGGGCGGCGGTGGCGTGCGCGCGTACCGCCCGGTCGGCGGCGGCCACCGCGTCGGCCAGCGCGGCGAGCAGTTCGGTGGCCGGCGCGCCGGCCGGCTCCAGCGGCCGCAGGGCGTCCACGGCGGCGGTGCTCGCGGCGGCCCCGCCCGGGCCCCGCATACCGTCCGCCACGGCGAGCAGGCTCCCACTGGCGTACGCGGTGTCCTCGTTGGAGTCCCGGACCGCGCCGGTGTCGCAGCGGACGGCGTACCGGAAGGTGGTGTCGGACATGGTGGTGCCCCTCTCGGTGAGCTGGTCGACGAGGAGCGCGACGGCGCGACCGCGAGCCACGGTGTCGGCACTGACCCGCCGCCACCAGCTGTCCACGGTCTCGGCGGCGGCGTCCGGCGGCAGGCCGCAGACGTCCTGGATCTCGGCCAGCGGCATGCCGGCGCGGCGCAGCGCGGCGATCAGCCGGGCCGGGTCGAGCTGGGCCGGCGCGTAGTACCGGTAGCCCGAGTGCGGGTCGACGGCGGCCGGGGGCAGCAACCCCAGCTCGTCGTAGAGCCGCAGCGCCTTCGGCGTCAGGCGCGCCGCGCGGGCGAACGCCCCGATGGTCAGCAGCTCCACGGACCCATCCTCCTCGCGCCGGTCGCGTTCCTCGTGCCGGTCTCGGCGACCGGCACGGACCACGCTGGGCCTTGCCGCAGGGGCAGGGTCAAGGCGTTGACGATGTATCGATCACTTATCTATGTTGCCGGTGTGACTCAGATGCGGGAGCCCACGTTCCTGATCCTCACCGCGCTGGCCGGCGGTTCCCGGCACGGCTACGGGATCATCCAGGAGGTCACCGCGCTCTCCGCCGCGCGCGTCACCCTGCTGCCCGGCACCCTCTACACCGCGTTGGACCGCCTCAGCGCGCAGGGCCTGGTCGAGCCCGACCACGAGGAGGTGGTCGACGGCCGGCTCCGCCGCTACTACCGGCTCACCTCCACCGGCCTCGACGCCCTCCAGAGCGAGACCGCCCGGCTGCGCCAGCTCGCCACGGCCGCCGAGACGCGGCTGCGCGCCCTACACCCCCGCACCGCCTGACCCGCGTCCCGGGCCGCCCTCGGCCCACCACCGATCGACCTGGAGGGGACGGCCATGCCACCGACGGGGGACCCCCTGGCCCGCCGCTACCGGCGCCTGCTGCTCGCCTATCCGCCTGGCTACCGGCGGGAGCGCGGCGAGGAGATCGTCGGCCTGCTGCTGGACTGCGTGCCCGCCGGGCGGGCCCGGCCCACCCTGCGGGAGGCAGCCGACCTGGTCCGGGCGGGCCTGCGCTGCCGCCTGGGCCGGCCGGTCAGCCGCACGGTCGGCGTGTGGGCCGTCCTCACGGCGCTGATCTGCGGGTTGTTCACCGGCGCGCTGGCCGCCCGGGCCGCCTGGGAAACCTCCCGGCCGCAGCCCGACCGGGCCGAGTTCGCGGCGGCCTTCGCCGAGGCGTTCCCCGGGCACCGGCTGGGCGAGGACGTGTCGACCGCCCGCGCGCTCTTCGTCATCTACGGCCAGCCGCTGTCCCGGGCGTCCCTGCGCAGCCTGCTGCTCGGCGACGGCGGCGAATACCAGGAGGGGGTGGCCGGCGGCTCGGCGACCGGCCCCATGCCGGCGTCCGAGGCGCAGACGCTGGCGACGGCGCAGCAACGCCTCCGGGACGCCGGCTGGCAGGTTTACGAGCCGACCTCCGAGGTCCTCCAGACCTGCGCGGACCCGCGCTGCGACCCGGCGAGCCAGCCGGTCGAGACCGTCCTCGTGGCCCGCCGGGGCGACACCGTGCTCCGGGCCACCTTCGACGACCCCCGGACCTACAGCTCGTATCTCGGGGTGGAGCTGCAGCGGGCCGCGCCGCCGGCCGTGCTGCCCGCCGCCGTGCTGGCCGGGCTGGTCGGTGGCGCGCTGGCCTGGCTGGTCTTCGCCTGGGTGAGCCGGCGCACCGAGGGTCGGCGGCGGGCGCCGCTGCTGCTGCTGGGGGTCACCCTGTTCTTCTGGTGGGCGCCCGTGCTGCTCGCCACCTCGTCGCTGGCCCGGCACCACCTCGACGAGCCGCACCCGAGCTGGCACCCGCTCTGGGAGTGGCTCGGTCAGCCGACCCTCTCGCTGTTCTTCCTGCTCGGCCTGGCCAGCGCGCTGATGCTGCTGCTCACCGCGGTGACGCCGCGTCGGGACCCGCGCCCGCTGACCGTGCGCCTCGGCTGAGCTTCGCCAGCATCCGGCCAAGGTGCGGCTCGACGGTGCCCGGCACGGCGTCGGCCACCTCGCGCGGCGTCCACCAGCGGACGCCCCGGAACTCCGCCGGGTCGGGGATCAGCTTCTGGTCGCGGCTGCCGGCCAGCACGTACCAGAGGCTCACGTCGGTGTGCCGCTCCTCCGGCGGGCCGACGGTCCCGGTCACCGTGAGGAAGGCCGGGCGCTCGCCGAGGTCCGGCGCGAAGACGGCCGGCACGCCCAGCTCCTCCACCATCTCCCGGCGTACGGTCTGCGCGGGGTGCTCGCCCGGCTCGACGTGGCCGCCGCTGGGCAGCCACATTCCGGCCTTGCGGTGGTCGACCAGCAGCACCGCGCCGTCCGTCTCGTCGCGGAGCAGGAAGTAGGCCACCAGGTGCGGCGAGGGGGTGCGCGGCTTCACCCGGCGGAAGATGTCCTCCGTCGTGGCCAGCCACGCCAGCGTCGTCGCGCGGTGCCGCGCCTCCTGCTCGTCGCCCGGCGTGAGCGCCTCGACCAGCGCCCGGATCTCGTCCCGCACGCCGTCATGCTGCCAGCCGGGTCCGACAGCCTCAGGCCGGTGCCGGGTTGGCGTCGACCGCGGCGCGGACGAACTCGCGTACCCGGGTGGTGCTGTTGCTGGCCAGCCACACCGGACCGCGCCGGATCGGCGGCGCGTCGCGGATCGGCACGTAGGCCAGGTCGGGGCGGGCGTGGTAGTGCCGGGTCTGCTCGCCCACCGGCAGCACCCCGCGCCCCATCGCGACCAGGGCCAGCATCTCCGAGAAGGTGCCCCCGACCGGGCCGCGTGGCACCGGCCGCCCCGCCGGCGTCCGCTCCGGGGTGCGGTCCCGCTTGAACGCGGCCGAGGTCACCGCCGGGTACTGCACCACCGGGTGGTCGGCCAGCACCTCCAACGACACCGCCTCCGCGCCGGCCAGTGGATGGTTCGCGGCCACCGCGAGCACCCGGGCCTCGTGCAGCAGCGCCTGGCCGTTCGCCATGCCGTCGAAGGGGTACGCGGCGATCAGCACGTCGATCGTGCCGTCCCGCAGGCTCGACCGGGTGGTGGCGAGCGGGGCCTCGTGGACGTGCACGACGCAGTCCGGGTGGCGCTCGCTGAACAGCGTGACGGCCCGGAGCAGCAACGGTGCGGTCGACTCACCGACGTACGCCACCCGCAGTTCGCCCGTGAGCCCGCGCCCGGCGTCGACGGCGCGCTGGACGGCCTCCTCGATGCCGGCGACCAGCGGACGCAGGTCGTCGGCGAGGCGGGCGCCGATCGGGGTGAGCCGGACCACCCGGCTGGTGCGCTCGAAGAGCGGCGCGCCGATGCGGCGTTCCAGCTTCCGCACCACGTGGCTGATCCGCCCGGTGGTCACCCGCAGCTGCTCGGCGGTCCGCCCGAAGTGCAGCTCCTCGGCGAGGGTCAGGAACGTCTCGACCTCGTACCGCTCCAGCACCTGCCGGCCCCCATCGTTGAATCCTGGTCAACGATCGTAGCCCGATCGCGTCTTGGTCCGGACGGCGCCGAGGACGAGTGTTGACGGTGTTCCCACCGCACACAGGAGGACCACATGGATCCCGTCACCACCTATCTGACCGGCCTCGACGCGCCATTGCGCGAGACCGCAGAGAAGCTGCGTCCCGTCATCGAGGCCGCGTTGCCGGAGGCCACCGGCGCCCTGTGGCACGGCCACCCGGTGTGGGGGCTGGGCGACCGGCCCGGCCAGACCCCCGTCTGCCTGCTCAAGGCGTACCCGGCGTACGTCACGTTCGGGCTGTGGCGAGGGCAGGACGTGGCGGACGACTCCGGGCGGCTCGTCCCGGGCGCCCGCCGGATGGCCTCCGTCAAGCTGCGCGCCGTGGACGAGATCGACCCGGAGCTGTTCACCGGCTGGCTGCGCGACGCGTACGCGCTGGAGACCCGGTGAGCGCCGTGCGGGTGACCGGCTTCGACCACCTGGTCCTCGCCGTCACCGACGTCGAACGGTCCCTGGCGTTCTACTGCGACACCCTCGGCCTGGCGCCGGTGCGCGTCGACCGGTGGCGGGCCGGCGAGGTGCCCTTCCCCTCGGTACGCGTCAACGCCGACACCATCATCGACCTGGTCCGCGGCGAACCGGAGGGGTCGAACGTGGACCACTTCTGCCTCGTGGTCGAGCCGCTCGACTGGGCGACGGTGGTCGACTCGGGGGTGTTCACGGTGCTGACCGGGCCCGTGCCCCGCTTCGGGGCCCAGGGCACGGCCACCTCGATCTACGTCCGCGACCCGGACGGCAACACCGTCGAGCTGCGCTGGTATCCGGGGTCTTGACTTCGAGCCCGCTCGAAGCCGCAGAGTGGCAACCGGCGGAACCACGACGCGGGACGGGGAGCGGATCATGAAGCGCACGTTGGGGCGGAGCGGCATCGAGGTCAGCGCGCTGGGCATGGGCTGCTGGGCGATCGGCGGCCCGTACGCCGGCGGCGCCAACCAGTACGGCTGGGGCCGGGTCGACGACGCCGAGTCGACCCGGGCCGTCCGCCGGGCCCTCGAACTCGGCGTCACCTTCTTCGACACGGCGAGCAGCTACGGCGCCGGGCACAGCGAGGTGGTGCTCGGCAAGGCGCTCGGCGCGGACCGGGACCGGGTGGTGATCGCCACGAAGTGGGGGTTCACCTTCGACGAGCGGACCAGGGAGGCGCTCGGCACCGACAGCAGCGTCGCGTACCTGCGCAGCTGCCTGGACGGCTCGCTGCGGCGGCTGGGCACCGATCACGTCGACCTCTACCAGCTCCACCTCGGCGACCTGCCGGTCGCGGAGGCCCTGGACCTCGTCGCACCCCTGGAGGACCTGGTCACCGCCGGCAAGATCCGGGCGTACGGCTGGAGCACCGACGACCCGGAACGCGCCGCGGCCTTCGCCGCCGCCGGCCCGCACTGCGCGGCCGTCCAGCACGACATGTCGGTGCTGGCCGACCGGCCGGCGATGATCGAGCTGTGCGAGCGGGCCGGGCTGGCCAGCATCAACCGGGGGCCGCTCGCCATGGGCCTGCTCAGCGGCAAGTACGCCGACGGCCGCACCGTGCCGCGGGACGACGTGCGCTCGCAGAGCTACGACTGGATGACGTACTTCCGCGACGGCGCCGGGGCACCCGAGTGGCTGGCGCGGGTGGAGGCCCTGCGGGAGGTGTTCGCCACCGGTGGCCGTACGCCGACGCAGGGCGCGCTGGCCTGGCTCTGGGCCCGCAGCGGGACCACCGTCCCGATCCCCGGGTTCCGTACCGTCGGCCAGGTCGAGCAGAACGCCGGAGCGCTCGCCCAGGGCCCGCTGCGGCCCGACGAGTTCGCCGCCGTGGAGGAACTGCTGGCCGATCTCCGGGTTGCTAGCGTCGCCTGATGCCCGAACTCGAACGGCTCGCCATCCGCCACGCTCCGGCCCTGCTCCACTTCGAGCAGGTGAACCGGGCGTACTTCGCCCGGTTCGTGCCGGACCGGGGCGACGACTACTTCGCCGAGTTCACCGACCGGCTCGTGGGCCTGCTGACGGAGCAGGAGACCGGACAATGCCACTTCCACGTCCTGGTCGACGACGACGGCACGGTGCTGGGCCGGTTCAACCTGGTCGACGTCGCCGACGGCAGCGCCGTACTGGGCTACCGGGTGGCCGAACGGGCCACCGGGCGCGGCCTGGCCCGGGAAGGCGTCCACCGCGTCTGCGCGCTGGCCCGGAGGAGTACGGGCTGCACCGGCTGGTCGCCTCGGCCGCGCTGGCGAATCCGGCCTCGCTGGCGGTGCTCCGGCGGACGGGCTTCGTGCCGGTCGAGGAGGTCCTGCTCAGCGGCAAGCCCTCCCTCCGGCACGTCCTCGACCTCGCCTGACCACGTGGGTCAGGCCGCGCGCGCAGGCGTCCCGTAGATCCCGTCGCCGACCTGTGCGCTGTCGACCAGGAGAGGGTGGACACTCCACCGCGCCGCCAGCTTGAGGACGTCCTGTTCGTTGGGCGCCGACTCGTACCAGGCGTCCCAGTCCTCCTCCTCCCAGTCCCGCCAAGTGTCCGCGTAGCCCCGGAGGCCCTTGCCGACCTGGTGCTCCGCTGGCGTGGGGTCGCCGACGAACAGCGGGACGGCGCCGTCGAAGGTGGCGAACGCCCGCAGGACCACACCGTTGACCGCCCACGCCCATCCGTGGGCGAACCATCCCCGCTCGTTGACGAAGAACTGGACCTCGCCCAGCCGCACGCTCAGGGCCGCCAACCACTCGGGAAACCGCGGGTCGGCGGCGCTGTAGTCGAACGGCCCGAGATCGCGCCGGCCGTGCGCCAGGGTCCACCCGTCCACGGGACCGGCCACGTACACGCCGGACGCGTACGCGCGGTCGACGCCCTCGTCCCAGGAGAGACGCTCGCGGTCGGCCAACTGCAGCGCGTCGGCGACCTCCTCCGGGCTTTGCTTCCGCACGGCGAGCCAGGTGGTCTTGAACCCGAACCCCATGCGGCCCATCATCGCGTCGACAGTCGCCGGCAACACTCCGCCATCCGGTCGCCTCCGACGTGCCGACGACGGCCCGCTGTGGTGCTGTCGCTCGTTACGCGGCGCGAAGGCGAGCGCGGACAGCGCGTCCGAGTCTCGCGGCCAGCGACGGTTGTGGGAGCGGCGAACCGCCCAGACCCCGCCGACGATCGCCGCGATCGTCGGCAACAGGCAGCAGATTGCCAGGACCGAGAGATGCCACGGCTTGATAGCTCTGATGGCCGAGAGGTTAGCTCCCGCTTGCCAACACTGCGATGGCCGATCTTGAAAGTCGAAGGCCCCGGCTGGACTCGCGTCCTGACCAGGGCCTTTCGTGTGGAGCGGGTGACGGGAATCGAACCCGCACTGTCAGCTTGGGAACCGTACAAGAGCCGCTGATGACTCTCCTGCTGGCCAGTTCAGCGGGAGATCGATTGTCCTGGAGTGACCTCACGTGGCCCGCCGTAATGGCCCGCTAATGGCCTAGATCTTGAGCTAGCCCGCTTGTCACCGCTGAATCGCTCAGGAGACCGGTGGCTTCTACCCCGTCGTGCGCCGAGCTAGGCCGGAACTACCTCAGCACGCTGCGTGAGAGGTGTTCGGCGTCCTCGGCTGCGGGGCATTGCCAAGATTGCCTCGGCGACCCGCTGTGCAAGCAGTGGAGGAACGGCGTTGCCGACCTGCCTTCCCCGCGAGGTGAGCGTTCCGGAGAACCGGAAGTCACGTGGGAAAGTTTGAAGGATTGCCGCCTCGCGCAAACTGATTGCCCGATGTTGGTCGGGGTGGCCGTACCTACCGTTGGAGTAGCTTAGGCAGCGAGTCGTCATTGCGGAAGCGGGGCGATCCCAGGCCAAACGGCCGTATACATCGGTGTGACCGGCATGTCCCTGATGACAGTTCAGGAGCAGATCCTCTTCCCAGCTCTCTCGCCCGCCCCCCTCTGGGGTGGCCAGCATCCTCCGGTAGTTAAGTTCCGAGAGCGACATGGCTGCGTGGTCCGGATCATCCGGATGTGTCTCGCCAGCGGCGATCTGGGGTAGATCGCGGATCCAATCTCGAACTGTGCTTAACGGCTGACGCTTCCCGCCATGAGTAGGGTTAGGCATGGGAGCCGCATCGCCCAGCGCAGCGACTAGGACCAGACGCAGCCGCCGTTGCGGAACGCCGAAATGTGAGGCATCAAGAACTTTACATTCTACTTTGTAACCGGCGGCTTCAAGTGCGGCGATGAACCGCCCTAGCGGGCCATCCATCCCGACCTTCTGCATTCCCGGGACATTTTCGACCACCACATAATCAGGCTTCAAGGCGACAACGAATCGTTCAAATTCCGTCAGCAGTGATCGGCGAGGATCATTGTCATCTCGGCCTCGATTCTGTTTCGAGAACGGCTGGCATGGCGCGCAGCCCGAGAATAAGATCTTGCCTGAGCGCGGCAGCACCTTCTTTACTTCGGCTACCGACATCTCACGGATATCGCGCTCGAAAAATTTCGCCTCAGGGAAGTTCCGGCGGTACGTGGCAGCAGCGTTGGGATCGTTGTCGATCCCGGCTAGGATGGACATTCCAGCATTGCGGAATCCGAGACTGGTTCCACCGCATCCGGAGAAGAAGTCCACCACAGAGACCTTCACGGCCGCCTCACTTAGTGCCCTTCTGGAGAAAACGCTTGACCCGAGCCCTAATCTCAGCCATCTCCGGCGTTTCAGTTGATACGTTCGCCAGTGCCCGCTCCTGCTCTGCCAGCACCTCTTCCGAGGTCACGGGCTGCCAAGATGGCCTTTGCAACGCATCAGTCGTCCTCTCAACCCAGATGGCCTTCGTGATCTTAGCATCGGCGTCGGGGTTCTCGCGACCCTCCATCTTGAGCAGCAGGCCCTCAGGCGTCAGCCCGGGAAAGTAATCAACGTTTTCTCTGACCCAATTCAACACCATCTTCAATTGCTTCAATTTCTGGGCCTCGTTAGCGACTCCCCCCGCCCCGTCTGGCGAAAGTTGCGGCTTGCCGTTGAGAGCCTTCGAGACTGTCTCTTCCATGTCCCCGTCAGGAACGGCAGATGCTTCGGGAGTGGGTTCCTGTGGTCGCTGATCACCGTCGAGCATTACGAGATAATTTTCATTCCCTGCTAGGGAAAAAGATGGAACGAAGCGAGTCTGAATAGAGTTAGTCCCACCAGGCAGTGGCGTTATCGCAACTTGAGAGTTCGCCGCCTCTCCGAGCGGCTGCATTGCGCGTCTTACTATGGCTGCCGCTAGCAAGTCTTCGACGAAGATGGTCTTATCCTGGGGAAGTCGGACACCCAACCGGAAGAAGGCCTCTGACGAGTCCGACTCCTGGCTGATGAGGTTGACTCGGCCGTCCGTCTCGGACGGATGGAAGACCTTGATTGCGTTCGGCGGCAGGTCCCGGATAATTTCCGGTGCGTGTGTAGAGAGAACAATTTGATGGCGATGCGTCTTGGCTTGCTCGGCAAGAAAATCCATCAACTTTATTTGAGCGCCTGGATGAAGAGAGACCTCGGGTTCATCGAGCAATATTAGCGAGCAAGGGGGGGAATTAGTCACTGCCCTTACCAGCATCACAACCGCAAACTCACCACTGCCGGCAAACGCCTCGGAGTACCTGTGCCCGAAGGATTTCAGCAGGACCGTATGACCGTCCACATCAAAATACCGGTGAGCCATTACGCGAATAGAATCATAGCGCCGCCCGAGTATTTCCGATATGGCCCGTAATTGCAGCTCTGTGACGTCGTGTGCGCGTTCTGCGATACGTTGCACTTGGAAATGATCGTGTTGGCGCCTACCCGTTTTCAAGGACAGGGCCATGTGCGGAGACTTTCGGCGAATAAATGCCTTGCGTTCCGCTAGGGTAGTTTTGCCCGGCCGAGCCGGAGCGTGGAAGAAGAATTTGTCGTAAGCTGACAGCTCAGACCGGAAGTCGATATAGGTTACTTTCTTCTGAACTGCTTTCCAGCGTGTTTTAGTTCTATCGGGCGACGGCTCCTCGCCATCGGCAAGCTTGGGCATACGCTTCATCCCATCTTGAAGCAGTGGCCGTGAAGGCTCCCAAGCGTCGGGGTTATCGCCACGCCGAATTCGGGTCTTGATGGCCTCTACAACTTCGCCAGCACTGGGAGCCCACAAGCCGTGAATGAAACGATGGCGCTCATTCTCGGAAATGGGATCGAGTGATGTGGAATACCAGTATTGACCCAAGTCGTAGTAGTCGGGACATCCCTGTAACGCTCGCAGAATTGCAGTCTTGTTAGACCCGTTGGGGCCAACAAGGGCCGTAATCGGGTGAGTAAAGTCAATCTGAAGGCCGGGCCTCAAGTTCCGAAAAAGCGGGAACCTGATGTAGCGTATGTACGGCTCGAATTTTTTGGCTGCCAGCATGCTGGAAAGCGACTTGTGAATCGAAACCACGAAAGCGTCACCCCTGCCGACTCGGCCTTTTGCTTACAGTCTGTGCCCAGAAGGTAGATGACCTTATAACGATGTTCAACTACATCGCAACAGTGGCGACGACATTCCATCAGCTATTGGCCGGCGTCCAACGGGCGGAATGCCGCCATGACGACATAACCACCAACATCAAGTCGGAATCACGGGTTCTCTGTCGCAATGCCGACACGTTAGTGACTGCGCTCCCCTGAGGGCACCAATCGTCTGTGCTGTCCCCCTGGTTTCGGCAGGTCAGTCCGTCTTTGGGGACACCGGGGACACGGGGGACACCGGAGACAGCGCGTCAGGAATATCCGCCATGGACGTCACGACGACGTCTGCCGTCGTGAAGGCGTCGATCTTCTCCGCTCTATTGGCGAAGCCGATTGCGGCGGCCCCGGCGGCATGGGCCGCCTCGATATCGGAGAGTGAGTCGCCGACCAGCGTGCAACGCCCCGGCGCGACCCCGAGGGCGCGGACCGCATCGAGGACCGGCCCGGGATTCGGCTTCATCCGCCTCGGATCCGCGTACGCCCGGCCGATGATCGGCGCGACGTACGTAGCCAAATCATGCGCCGTCAGGTATGCCTCGATCGCCGTTGCCGAGTTGTTGCTCACGACGGCGACCGGCAAGCCGCGCGCGTGCGCACCGAGGATCACCTCACGCCCGAATGGTGTAGGTACCGCGACACGGGCAGCCTGCAACTCGGACGCACATAGCGCTTCCTCGACTGCTGTCGTCAGGTCGTGCGAGCACGTCTCGCCAACCCATCGCAGTACGGCAAGAGGGTCGCCCTCGCCGCGTACCTCCGGCGGCATGGCGACGCTCTTGACTTCGAGCAGCGCAACCAGTTCGGCCGCTGGCCGAGCGGATGCCGGAGCGTTTCCGGGCGCTGATCCTGGTCACGACGTTCGGATGCCTGCGGTGGGGCGAGGCAGTCGCCCTGCAACGCTGCGACGTCGACCTGTCGGCCGGCACGGTGCGGGTGCGACAGGCGTTCGTAGAGCACCGGGGAACCGGCCTGATCCTCGGCCCGCCAAAGTCACGGGCCGGCGCACGGACCGTAGCCCTCCCCAAGGCGGCTCTACCTGTGCTGAAACAGCACATGGGCAGCCACGTCGGCGAGGCATCCGAGGCGTTTGTGTTCACCGGCGAGAGCGGCCGGAACCTCTGGCGCGGCAACTTCAACAAGCTGGTCAAGTGGCCCGAGGCGGTCGCGGCGATCGGCGCGGCCGGGCTGCACTTCCACGACCTGCGGCACACCGGCAACACCCTCGCGTCGCGGGCACCAGGCGCGAGCTTGCGCGACATCATGGCGCGGATGGGGCACGACAGTCCGCGTGCCGCGCTGATCTACCAGCACGCCAATCGGGAGGCCGACCAGGGCATCGCCGACGCGATCGACAAGGCGGTAAAGGCTGCCCGGCGCAAGCCGAGCAAGCGCAAGGTCAAGCGGGTTGCCGAGGGCGACGGACCGGCCGCCGAGGCGAGCTAATGGCCCGCTAATGGCCCATCCCTGTTTCAGCATGACCTAGAACCACGGAAGCCCTGGCGGGACGTCTGTCCTGACCAGGGCTTCTGTGTGTGGAGCGGGTGACGGGAATCGAACCCGCACTGTCAGCTTGGGAAGCTGATGTTCTGCCATTGAACTACACCCGCAGGCGGCACCACTGTACAGGAGGTCACCACCTCCGTGCACCCAGGTACCCCGGAGCGGCGGCCCGCCGGCTACCAGGAACAAGTTTCACCACGGCAACATATGGTCGTTCTCAAATGCTTCGATCGGATGTACCGTCTCCTCCACGTTCTCCGACCGTGACATACCCCCTGTCGCGCCCGCAGAAAGAGGTGGGCCCATGGGACTTCGTCCCAACCTGCTGACCCGGCGTACCGCCGGCGTCGCGTCGACGACCCTCGCGCTGCTGCTCAGCACCGCCGCCGTAGGCGTCGTCCCCGCAGCTTCCGCCTTCTCGGCCGCCCCGTCCGGCTCCTGCGCCGAGCCGGCCGACGTCCACTCGGACGCGCGGGTGAAGAAGGGCGGACACGCCAAGCTGGACCCGAACGAGCTGACCGCCAAGCAGGTCCGCGAGCGCGACGCCGACCTCACGGCGGCCCTGCGTGAGCGGGCGAACTTCCGCGCCGGCGCCGGAGCGACCCCGCTGGCCACGGTGACCATTCCCGTCGTGGTCCACGTCATCCAGCGGGACAGCACCCGGGCCGGCGGCAACATCCCGGACTCGATGGTGACCCAGCAGATCGCCGTGCTGAACAACGCGTACAGCGGTGGCACCGGCGGCGCCGTCACCGCCTTCAGCTTCCAGCTGACCAAGGTGCACCACGTCACCAACGCCGCCTGGTACCCGATCGTCGAGGGCTCTTCTGCCGAGCGCTCGATGAAGACCTCGCTGCGCGAGGGCGGCAAGAACACGCTCAACCTCTACCTGGGCGAGCTGAGCGACGACCTGCTTGGTTGGGCCACCTTCCCGCAGCGCAAGCTGAACAGCATGGACGGTGTGGTCGCGCTGAGCGAGTCGCTGCCGGGTGGCACCGCGACCAACTACAACCAGGGCGACACCGGCACCCACGAGGTCGGCCACTGGCTGAACCTCTACCACACGTTCCAGGGCGGCTGCTCGGGCTCGGGTGACAGCGTCTCCGACACCCCGGCCGAGGCCTCGCCGGCCTTCGAGTGCCCGACCGGTCGCGACACCTGCACCGCCACGGGCAAGGACCCGATCACCAACTTCATGGACTACACCTACGACTCGTGCATGTACCAGTTCACCGCTGGTCAGGCGAGCCGCATGCTGACCGCCTGGAACGCCTACCGCGCGGCCTGACCGCCACGCACCGCACACCGGCGCCGGTCCCGTCCTCGGACGGGGCCGGCGCCGGCGCCGGCTCTGTTCGGGCAGGAGCCCCTCGGGTAAGGGGTCAGGCCGCCGGGCGCCGGGTGTCGAAGCCGTGCCGGCCGCGCCGGCCTTCCGGGGCGAGCGGGTCACGCCGGGCCGGGGCGTTGGCCCGCGGGTCGAGCCAGACGCGCACCTCGGGCCGGCCGGTGCCGGGGCGGGCCACCTGGTCGCGCCGGGTCAGCATCGCCACGTCGACAGTGAACTCGAACAGCCGCCAGTCGCCCTGCGGCGCGGCCCGGCCGATCCGGGCCACCCGGGCGACGGTCGCCGGGTCGGTCACCGGGTGGGCGCGGCCGGCCACGTAGGCCTCGTCGTCGCTCTCCTCGGGCGGGAAGGAGTGCAGCGCGTAGCGGCCGTCGCGTTCGAGGTCGCGACGCTTGGGCGAGTCGATGACGAAGCACCAGAGCCCGTCGTCGGTGATGACCGGGGAGACCGGATGCACGCGCGGGCCGCCGTCGGCGCGGACCGTGGCGAGGTAGCCGAAACCCGGCCCGTACTGCTGCAACAGGAGGCGGATCTCGTCGGCGAGTCGGGGCTCGTCGGCGGCGAATTCGGACCAGGAAGCCATGCGGACATTCTATCGAACAGGTGTACGAAGATGTAGTGCGACACGCAGGTCACCCGTACCGGTCGCTATGGTGTTCCGATGCTGCTCTCCGACCGCGACCTGGTCTCCGAGATCAAGGCGGGCACGCTCGCGCTGGAGCCCTTCGAGCCCACGCTGGTGCAACCGTCCAGCATCGACGTACGTCTGGACCGGCTGTTCCGGGTCTTCAACAACCATCTCTACACGCACATCGACCCGGCCGTGCAGCAGGACGAGCTCACCTCGATGGTGGAGGTGCCCGAGGGTCAGCCGTTCGTGCTGCACCCGGGCGAGTTCGTGCTCGCCTCCACGCTGGAGGTGATCTCGCTGGGCGACCAGCTCGCCGGGCGCCTGGAGGGCAAGAGCTCCCTGGGCCGGCTCGGTCTGCTCACCCACTCGACCGCCGGCTTCATCGACCCGGGCTTCTCCGGTCACGTCACGCTGGAGCTGTCCAACGTGGCCAACCTGCCGATCACGCTCTGGCCGGGCATGAAGATCGGCCAGCTGTGCATCTTCCGGCTGTCCTCGCCGGCCGAGCACCCGTACGGCTCGGCGGTGTACGGCTCGCGCTACCAGGGCCAGCGCGGCCCGACCCCGAGCCGCTCCTGGCAGAACTGGCGCACCTGGCCGACCCGCTGAAGCACCGAGCGACTGCTAGGAGGGGTCCCTTCCTCTACCGGAGGCGTTAAGAAGGGGCCCCTCCTTGCACATCAGCCCGGGCGGCCGTAGCTGTTGATCTGGCCGTCGTCGACGCGCTTCATGGTGATCGGCTTGCCGGACTGGGAGGCGTGCACCACCCAGCCGTCACCGACGTACATGCCGACGTGGTGCAGGTCGCTGTAGTAGAAGACGAGGTCACCGGCGCGCAGTTCGCTCCGGCTCACCCGCCGGGTCACGTCGTGCTGCTGCCGGGCGTTGTGCGGCAGCGAGACGCCGGCCTTCGCCCAGGCCGCCATGGTGAGGCCCGAGCAGTCGAAGTGGTCCGGGCCGGCGGCGCCCCAGACGTAGATCTTGCCGATCTGGGCGCAGGCGAACTTGACCGCGGTGCCGGCCGGACCGCCGGGGTAGCCGGCGGGGCAGGGCGCGGGGCGCAGCGGGCCACCGCCGCCATTGCCGTAGACCTTGAGGCGCAGCTTCTGGAGCTTGACGATCTCGGCGTCGATCTGCTTCTTCTTGGCCGCGAGCTGGGCCTCCGTGCGCGACAGCTCGGTGATCATCTCGTCCAGCGGCTGCTTCTTGGCAGCCAACTGGTCGCGCAGCTCGGCGACGGTGCGCACCTGCTCCTGCTGGCGGTTCGCGAAGCGGTCGAGCAGGGCGAGGCCGTCGACCAGCTCGCTCGGGGAGCGGCTGCCCAGCAGGGCGTTGACGGTGGAGAGGTTGTTGTCGCCCTTGTAGGCGTCGGCGGCGAGCCCGCCCACCTGACCGAGGGCGGCGTCCACCCGGGCCTGGAGCGGGGCGATCTGCTTGGCCAGCGCGCCGGCCTGCTTCCGCTTGGCGGCGAGCTGCTCGCGGGTGGCGTTGACCTGTTCGATGATCGGTTCGAGCTTGTTCCAGTCCTGGTCGATCTGGCGCTCGATCTCGGCTACCGACGGTTCGGCGTGTGCCGCCGTGGCGCCGCCGGTCAGGACGACGGCGGTGCCCGCCAGGGCGGCGAGGGCGGTGGTGAAACGGGACCAGCGGGAACGCGGCACAGCCGTCGACCGGTCGACCGACCGGACCGACGGTGGCCGCGGGGCATGGTGTGCCACCGGGCTTCCGTACTCCTTCTTCCTGGCCGCCTACCGGGTTAGCTGACGGGTTCGGGCGGGAAGGGAGGCGCCCTACCGCAGTGGCTGCGGATTCACCCCAGATACCTGGGTCCCCGGCTCGCCCGGAGGCGACTCGGCGGTGTCGGACCGTCACCACCCGGGTTGGACGGTGAAGCTCGCGGCCGACGATTGACCAGAGTAGAGAGCACCGTTATCGTTCCGCAACCCGAGACGCCGTGACACTCCGTACCCGAAAGATTCTTTCAGCGGAGATTACCTCTCGGAAAGGTATTGACCCGGACCGTGCGCGGGGCGAGGGTGGGGACGCAGTGACCCCCATCCCTGTCTGGAGGTTCGATGCACCTCTCACCCCCGCCGTCGGGCAGACGGATGCTGCTGGCAGCAGCCGTCGCGGCAGCCACCGCACTGGTGGCGACCGGCCCGGTGGCCGCCCAACCGCTCAGCGCCCAACCCACCACCGACCGTCAGGACCAGTATGCCGCCGCCGCGGCGGAGTACGGCGTGCCGCAGAGCGTCCTGCTCGGCGTCTCGTACCTGGAGTCGCGCTGGGACACCCACCCGGGCCAGCCGAGCACCAGCGGCGGCTACGGCCCGATGCACCTCACCGACGCCCAGCACGTCCTCGCGACCCCGGCCAGCGGCCACGTCGACGAGGACGAGGACCCGCGGGGCGACGACTCGCGCCCGCTCACCCTCGGCCCGGCCACCGCGGCCGCACCGCCGGAGGACGTGCTGCCGCAGGCGTCCCTGCAGACGCTCGACGCCGCCGCGGCGCTCACCGGCCTGGCCGAGGAGACGCTGCGCACCGACGCGGCCGCGAACATCCGGGGCGGGGCGGCGCTGCTCGCCTCGTACCAGAAGCAGTTGGGTGCGCCGGTCGGCGCCGGCAGCGACCCGGCGGCCTGGTACGGCGCGGTGGCCCGGTACTCCGGCGCGGACACCGAGGACGCGGCGGCGGCCTTCGCCGACGAGGTCTACGACCAGCTCGGCCTCGGCGCCGCCCGGACCACCGACGACGGCCAGCGGGTGACCCTGGCCGCCACCGCGGTGAAGCCGGACCAGTCGGGGCTGCACCGGCTCGGGCTGCGCCGCGCCGAGCGGCCGGACGGCCTGGAGTGCCCCGTCCGGCTGGCCTGTGAGTGGATCCCCGCCCCCTACGAGCAGCTCAGCGCGGACCCGGGCGACTACGGCAACCACGATCTCGGCAACCGGCCGGCCCAGCAGAAGATCGAATACATCGTCATCCACGACACCGAGGGCTACTTCGGCCCGAGCGTCGACCTGGTGAAGCGGGCCGACTACCTGGGCTGGCACTACACGCTGCGCTCGGTGGACGGCTACGTCGCCCAGCACATCAAGGCCAAGGACGTCGGCTGGCACGCCGGCAACTGGTACGTCAACGCCAAGTCCATCGGCCTGGAGCACGAGGGCTTCGCCGGGCACGGCACCTGGTACACCGAGGCGATGTACCGGGCCTCGGCCAAGCTGGTCCGGCACCTGGCGCTGAAGTTCGGGATCCCGCTGGACCGGCAGCACATCATCGGCCACGACAACGTCCCCGGCACCACCGCCTCGACCGTGCGCGGGATGCACTGGGACCCGGGTCCGTACTGGGACTGGTCGCACTACTTCGACCTCATGAAGGCGCCGTTCCGGTCCCTCGGGAACGCCCACACCGGCCTGGTCACCATCGACCCGGACTTCGCCACCAACCAGCCCGCCTTCGTCGGCTGCAACCAGCAGCCGCCGGGCGTCCCCAACCCCGCCCCGCCGGCCGCGCCGTGTCCGCTGCGCGGCTCGTCGGCGGTGGTCCTGCACACCGCGCCGAGCGCGACCGCCCCGCTGGTCAACGACCTCGGACTGCGGCCGGACGGCACGCCGGACACCATGTACATCTCCGACCACGGCGCCCGCGCCTCGGCCGGCCAGACGTACGCCGTGGCCGGGGTGCAGGGTGACTGGACGGCGATCTGGTACCTCGGGCAGAAGGCCTGGTTCCTCAACCCGGCCTCGGCGCCCACGGCCAAATGGTCGACGGGCTTCGTGGTGACGCCCAAGCCGGGCAAGGCCACCATCCCGGTGTACGGGCGGGCCTACCCGGAGCAGGAGGCCTACCCGGCCACCATCCCGTTCCAGGGCGTCTCCCCGCTCCAGTACACGTTCGCGGCCGGCCAGCGGTACGCGCTCGGCGGCGTCCTGCCGAGCGAGTACTACCGGGCGGTGTCGTTCGACGGTTCGGCCCCGGGTGACCGCACGGTGGTCCGCGGCGACACCAGGTACGTGCAGATCCAGTTCGGCCACCGGATCATGTTCGCGAACCTCGACGACGTGCTGATCCTGCCGTCCCCGATCGGCGCGCCCAGGTAGCAGCGGCGACGCTCGACGGCGAAGGCCCCCGGTCCAGGTGGACCGGGGGCCTTCTCGTCACTTCCGGGAGGCGGGTCAGGTGACCCGGACGAAACCGGCGAGCGGCTGTGTGCTGATGCTCGACACCTGGACCGGCTTGCCGGTCCGTGGCGCGTGCACCATCACGCCGTCGCCGAGATAGAGCCCGACGTGGTGCAGGTCGCTGCCGAAGAAGACGAGATCACCCGGTCTGGCGTCGGAGCGGGAAACCTTGCGGCCCTCGTTCCACTGCGCGCCCGTGAAGTGGGTGAGCGAGATGCCCGCCGACTTGTAGGCGTACTGGGTGAGGCCGGAGCAGTCGAACGAGTTCGGGCCGGTGGCGCCCCACACGTACGGGTCGCCGACCTGCGCGCACGCCGTCTTGATCGCGGTGCGCGCGGCGCTGCTGACCACGCCGTCGATCTTCGGGCAGCCCGCGGGTCGGATCGAGGTCACCGGCAGCATCTTGGTGAGCCGCTTGATCTCGGAGTCGATCTGCTTCTTCGTCCCCGCGAGCTGGGCTTCCTGCTTCTGCTCGGTCTCGATCAGCGCGTCCAGCTTCTGCTTCTGCCGGTTGTACTTGTCCCGGACGGCGAGCACGCCGGCGATCTGCTTGCGCTGGTCGTCGGCGAGCCGGTCGAGGATGACCAGCTGCTCGGCGAGGGTGCCCGGGCTGCTGTTGACCAGCAGGGCGCCCATCTCCTGGGACGGGCCCTGGATGTAGTAGCGGGCGGCGATGTCGCCGACCTTGTTCATGGCGAGCGCCGACTCCAGCTCCAGCGGCACCATCTTCTTCTGCAGGTCCGCGGACTTCTTCTTGTTGACCTTGAGCTGGGAGCGAACCTTGTTGTACTGCTCGATCGTGGGTTCGAGCTTCTCCCACTGCTTGTCGATCTGGGCGTCGATCTCGTCCACCGACGGCGCCGCGTGCGCCGGGGCCGCCAGCATGCCGGCGCCGACCGCGACGGCCGCGACCACGGTGAGGAGACGGCGTACCACCCGGCTGAACCCGGCGGGGCGGCCGGGCGGCTGGCTCGGGGCGTGACGTTGAGGGGGCATGGTTGCCACCGGCACGGACTCCTTTGCAACCGACCGCCGGGCGCCTCGCGAGAGGGAAGATCGAGGCAGACGACCCACAGCGGTCGGTGCCCCACATTAGGGAAGGCACCGGGGTGGAATCAAGGCGACCTTCAGTTCAATCACGTCTGCGCAACCGCTTGCACACCAAGGGTATTCATTCACTTGCCAACGATCGCCGTCAATACGTCGTCAAGGGTCACCACACCGAGCGGTCGACGTCCGTCGCTCACCAGCACCATGTGCCGGCGCTCGCGGCGCATCGAGAGCAACAGGTCGGCCAGCGTACGGTCCGGCGGCACCACGGCCAGCGGCCGGTAGATGTCGGCCGGCACGGGCGCCCGGCGGGTGGCGCGGGCGTAGCCCAGCACGTCCTTGACGTGGACGAAACCGAGCACCCGGCGGGTGGACCGCTGCACCACCGGGAAGCGGGACCGGCCGGTGCGGGTGGCCAGCACCTCCAGCGACGCCGGTGAGACGTCCTCGGCCACCGTGGTCACCGTCGACCAGGGTTGCAGGGCGTCGGCGGCCGTCCGGCTGTGCAGGGCCAGCGCGCCGGTGATCCGGGCATGCTCCTCGGCGTCCAGCAACCCCTCGGTACGCGCCTGCGAGACCAGGCCGGCCAGCTCCTCCGCGGTGAACACCGTCTTCACGGCGTCGGTCGCCTCCACCCGCCACAGCCACAGCACCTGCCGGGCCGACCACTTCATGGCCAGCAGCAGCGGCTTGGTGGCCAGGCAGAAGGCGAGCATGGCCGGGCCCAGCCAGAGGGCGGACGGCTCCGGGCCGGCCAGGGTGATGTTCTTCGGCACCATCTCGCCGACCACGGTGTGCAGGAAGACCACCACGCCAAGAGCGATCACGAAGGCCACCGGGTGCACCGCCGAGGCGGGCAGGCCGAGCGCCTCGAACGGCGCCTCCAGCAGGTGGGCCAGGGCCGGCTCGGCGATCGCGCCGAGGCCGAGCGAGCAGACCGTGATGCCGAGCTGCGCCCCGGCGATCATCAGCGGGATCTGGTTCATCGCCGACAGCGCCCACCGCGCCCGCTTCGAGGTCGCCGCCAGCGGTTCGAGCACCGTACGGCGGGAGGCGATGAGGGCGAACTCGCTGCCCACGAAGAAGGCGTTGCCGAGCAGCAGCACCAGGGCCACCAGCAGCTCACTCACCGTCGTCGGGCTCCTCGGGGCGCACCACCCGGACCTGCTCGATCCGGTGCCGGTCGACCTCCACCACGGTAAACTCGTACCCGGCCTCGTCGACCGTCTCGCCCGGCACCGGGATGTGCCCGAGCCGGGCCATCAGGAAGCCGGCCAGCGTCTCGTACGGCCCCTCGGGCAGCCGGAAACCGGTCTGCTCGACCAGCTCGTCCTCCCGCAGGACGCCGTCCACCAGAACGGTGCGCTCGCCGCCCGGCACGGTCAGCTCGACCTGCCCGGAATCGTCCACCGCAGCCGGGTCGAACTCGTCGGCGATCTCCCCGACCAGCTCCTCCACCAGGTCCTCCACGGTCACCACGCCGTCCGTGCCGCCGTACTCGTCGACCACGATGGCCAGGTCGGCGCCGGCGTCCTTGAGCGCCGCCAGCACCCCGTCGAGGTCGAGGCTCTCCGGGACGTACACCGGTTCGCGGGCCACCGCGGCGACCGTGGTGGCGGCCCGGCTGGCCAGCGGCACGCCGAGCGCGTCCGGCACCCCGGCCACGCCGGTGACCAGGTCCAGCGTCTCCTCGTAGACCGGGAACCGGGTCCGGCCGGTCTGCCGGGACAGGTCCAGCAGCTCGGCGACCGTCGCGGTGGCCCGCAGCGCGATCACGTCGACCCGCGGGGTCATCGCCTCGGCGGCCCGCTTGTCACCGAACCGAATGGTGCGGCGCAGCAGCATGGCGGTGTCCGGCGGCAGCGCACCGGCCCGGGCCGAGATGGCGGCGAGCAGCCCCAGTTCCTCCGGGGACCGGGCGCTGGCCAGCTCCTCCTGCGGCTCCACGCCGAGCCGCCGGACCAGCCGGTTGGCCGAGTCGTTGAGCAGCCGGATCAGCCAGCCGAAGGTGCGGGAGAAGGTCCGCATCGGCCCGGCGGTGCCGAGCGCCGTGGGCATCGGCCGGGCCAGCGCGAGGTTCTTGGGCACCAGCTCGCCGAAGAGCATCGAGATGAGGGTGGCCAGCGCCAGGGCGAGCAGCCCGGTGAACCGTTCCGCCCCGTCGACCGCGCGCAGCAGCGGGGCGAAGAGGCGGGCCAGCGCCGGCTCGGCCAGATAGCCGGTGAGGAGCGCGGTGATCGTGATGCCGAGCTGGGCGCCGGAGAGCTGGAAGGACAGCTCGCGCAACGCCCGGCGTACCGTGCCGGCCCGGCCGTCGCCCTCGCCGGCCCGCCGGTCGATCTCCGCCCGGTCGACGGTGACCAGGGCGAACTCGGCCGCGACGAAGAACGCGTTGCCGGCGGTCAGCAGCACGAAGCCGACCAGGGGCAACAGCGCGGTAACCAGCAGGCCGTCGATGAGCGCGATTGTTCCACGGGCCGGCAGCGGGCACGAGCCGGCGACCGGCGGGCTGGCGACCCGGACGTAGCGTGGATCGCATGAACCGCCTGCTGCTCACCGACGAACTGGTCCTGCTCGCCTACGACGACGCTGGCACCAACCGGCTCGGCCGGCCGCACCTGGACTACGGGCTCGCCGGGGCCGTCCTGCTGGAGCTGGCCCTGGCCGGCCGGGTCGAGGTGACCGGCGGCCGGCTGCGGGTGACCGACCCCGCCCCGACCGGCGTGCCGCTGCTCGACCAGGCGCTCGCCACCGTCGGCGGGGACCGGCCGCGCAAGCCGAAGGACTGGATCGGCAGGCTGGCCAAGGGCCTGCCGGACCGGGTGCTCGACGGGCTGGTCGACGCCGGGGTGCTGCGCCGCGAATCGGAGCGGGTGCTGTGGGTGTTCCCGCGTACCCGCTATCCCTCGCCCACCGGCGCGGAGCCGGCCGTGGAGACGGCCGCCCGGGAGCGGATGCGCGCCGCGCTGGCCGCCGACGGTCCGGTGGACGCGCGGACGGCCGCGCTGCTCACCCTGACCCGGGCGGTCGGGCTGGACCGGAAGCTCTTCCGCGAGCTGCCCAGGGATCGGGTCAAGGCCCGCCTGGCCGAGATCGCGGCGGGCGACTGGGCCTCCGCGGCCACGAAGAAGGCCATCGAGGAGACGCAGGCCGCGGTGCTGGTGGCGACGACCGCCGCCACCACGGCCGCCATCGCGGCCACGACGGTCTCCTGACCGAGGACGGCGGCGGCACCCGCGTGGGTGCCGCCGCCGTCGTGGTTCAGCGCTGTCAGGTGTACGCCTCAGCCGGCGACCGCCTCGGTCTCCTTCTCGGCCGCCGGGGCGTCCGGCTTCACCGAGCGGAGCAGCACGCTGGCCACGTCGACCACCTCGACCTGCTCGCCGGCGCCCTTGCCGTTGACACCGTCGTTGAGCATCGTCGAGCAGAACGGGCAGCCGACCGCGATGGTCTTCGCCCCGGTGGACATGGCCTCCTCGACCCGGTCCACGTTGATCCGCTTGCCGATCTTCTCCTCCATCCACATCCGGGCGCCGCCGGCGCCGCAGCAGAAGGAGCGCTCGCTGTTGCGCGGCATCTCGGTCAGCTCGCCCTGGATCGAGTCGCCGAGCACCTCACGCGGGGCGGCGAAGACCCGGTTGTGCCGGCCCAGGTAGCAGGGGTCGTGGTAGGTGACGCCACCGTCGACCGGCTGCACCGGGGTGAGCTTGCCGGCGGCCACCAGGTGGGCCAGCAACTGGGTGTGGTGCACGACCTCGAACTCGCCGCCGAGCTGGCCGTACTCGTTGCCGAGGGTGTTGAAGCAGTGCGGGCAGGTGGCGACGATCTTCCGCTTGCTCTTCTCCCGGCCCTCGAACGCCTCGTTCAACGTCTCGACGTTCTGCTGGGCGAGCATCTGGAAGACGAACTCGTTGCCGATCCGCCGGGCCGGGTCGCCGGAGCAGGTCTCGCCCTCGCCGAGGATGGCGAAGGAGACGCCGGCCTCGTTGAGCAGCGTGGCCACGGCGCGGGTCGTCTTCTTGGCCCGGTCCTCGAACGCGCCGGCGCAGCCGACCCAGAACAGGTACTCGAAGTCGTCGACCTCGCCGACCCGCGGCACCTCGAAACCAAGGCCCTTGGTCCAGTCCTCGCGGGTGTTCTGCGGGGCGCCCCACGGGTTGCCCTTGTTCTCCAGGTTGCGGAGCATGACGCCGGCCTCGGACGGGAAGCTCGACTCGATCAGCACCTGGTAGCGGCGCATGTCGACGATGTGGTCGACGTGCTCGATGTCCACCGGGCACTGCTCGACGCAGGCGCCGCAGGTGGTGCACGACCAGAGCACGTCCGGGTCGATGACGCCGCCCTCCTCGGCGGTGCCGATCAGCGGCCGGTCGGCCTCGGCGAGGGCCAGCACGTCCATGTGGGCGAGCTGCGCGGCGGTGGCCTTCTCCTCGCCGGTCAGGTCCTTGCCCCCGCCGGCCAGCAGGTACGGCGCCTTGGCGTACGCGTGGTCGCGCAGGCTCAGCACGAGCAGCTTCGGCGACAGCGGCTTGCCGGTGTTCCAGGCCGGGCACTGCGACTGGCACCTGCCGCACTCGGTGCAGGTGCTGAAGTCCAGCAGGCCCTTCCAGGTGAACTGCTCGACCTGGGCGACGCCGAACTGGTCCTTCTCCGGGTCGGCCTCCTCGAAGTCGAGCGGCTTGCCCTCGCTCGTCATGGGCCGCAGCGGGCCCAGGCCGGAGCCGGCCGGCTTCGCGGGCTCGCGCTTGAAGAAGATGTTCGGGAACGCCAGGAACCGGTGCCAGGCGACACCCATGGTGACGTTCAGGGAGATCACGATGAGCCAGGTCATCGAAATGGCGATCTTGATGAGGGCGGCCACGCTGACGCCGGCCGTCCAGGCCGGGAGGGCGGCGCCGACCGCGTGGCTCAGCGGGGTGGCCCAGACCGGGTACTCGAAGTGGTCGGTGGCGACCTTGAAGCCGCGGATCACGAAGCCGAAGATCAGGACCAGCAGCACGACCCACTCGACGAAGTAGCCCTGCCACATGGTCGAGCCGGTGAACCGGGAGCGGCCGCCCGGCCGGGTGGGCCGGTTGCGCAGCCGGATGCCCATGAGCACGAGGATGCCGGCCAGGCCCAGGATCCCGATCCACTCGGTGGCCAGGCCGAAGACCGTCCAGTGCCCGATGATCGGCAGCCCACCGCCCGGGGTGACCACCTCGAAGTACGCCTCGAGCACCAGCAGCGACAGCACGATGAAGCCGACCATCACGAACCAGTGCGCCGCGCCCACCACGCCCCACTTGAGCATGCGGGTGTGGCCGGCGGTCTCCACCAGCATCTTCTTCGTGCGGGCGCCCTTGTCGGTGAACCGCTCCGGCGCGGGCTGCCCGAGCCGGATGACGGCCGTCATCTTCATGACCGCGCGCACCGCAAGCCCCACCGCCACGGCGGTGATGGCGGCCGCGAGGATCGTGGTGACGATCTGGACGCTGCCCATCGAGTTGGCCTCCCGGTCTGCTGCTTGTCAGTGCAGCCTACGCGCAAGGTTACCCAGCAGTAACGTGAGTCATCTCGCATCGGCCACGCCGCCCTGCCGACACCTTAGGGGCAGCGGGCGCCGGGCGCCGTTCAGGGGCGTCCCGGCGTGACCTACGCCCGGTGCGGCAGCGGCGGTGGAGCCGGCGGGATCAGCGCCAGCGGGAGAGCAGGATCAGCGAGGAGACCATCGCGCCGAAGCCCACGGCGAGGTTCCAGTAGCCCCACGTCGCGACCGGGTACGCCTGCTCGGAGAGGTAGTAGATCACCAGCCAGCCGATGCCCACCACGATCAGCGCGACCGCGGTGATCGGCAGCCAGACCGGGCTAGGCTTGCGCGTCGCCGCCGTCGCCGTCGGACGCACGTCCGTCGGCGGGGTGTACACCTTCTTCTTGCGGACCTGAGACTTGGGCACGACGCTCTCCAGAGGGGGGTACGACCTCGTCCGGCCTGACAACCGGGCGCGGGGGCGACGGTCCATGGCCAATAATGTTCGACAGCTAGCGTAGTCCCGCCGGACCCTCCAGGCCACGAATGGGGTCAGGCCGGTGCACGGAGTGACCGAAAAGGGCGGGACTTTTCGGGTCGAGCAGACCGGTCCGCGCCGTCGCGGGCCGGAACGAGACGACGGGAAAGGGAACGCCCGGTGGAGTACACGTCCGGCGCCGCCTCCTGGCAGAAGGTCCTCCGGCGCGCGGTGGTCGGCCTGCTGCCGCGCCGGCCGCGTCAGCGCCGCCCGGGCTGGTCGATCGGCGTACCCCTGATCGCCGCCGCGGCCGGCCTCCTCTTCACCACGACCGCGACCACCGCCGGCGGCACACCGCTGCGGGAGGACCGGCGTCCCCAGCTCACCCAGTTGATCGAGGACCGGCGCGAGGAGGTCGCGGCCAGCGAGGCGAAGGCCGCCCGGCTGCGCGCCGAGGTCGAGGAGCAGACCGGCGCCCTGGCCGGCGCCGACGGCCCGATCAAGGCACAGCAGGACCGGGCCGCCGCCAGCCGGCAGGCCGCCGGGTTCACCGCGCTCACCGGCAACGGCATCACCATCGAGCTGAACGACGCGCCGCGGCGCGCCGACCAGGCCCTGCCCAAGGGTGCGAGCAACGATGACCTGGTGGTCCACCAGAGCGACGTCCAGGCCGTCGTGAACGCGCTCTGGGCGGGCGGCGCGGAGGCCATGTCAATCATGAACGTCCGCGTGCTGAGCACCAGCGCGGTACGCTGCGTCGGTAACACTCTGCTGCTGCACGGCCGGGTGTACTCCCCTCCTTTCAAGATCGTGGCCATCGGCGACCCCGCCGCCTTCCAGCGGGAACTCGCCGCGTCCGAGGGAGTCCG
Source organism: Micromonospora sp. AMSO31t (assembly GCF_008868175.1). Classification (GTDB taxonomy): domain Bacteria; phylum Actinomycetota; class Actinomycetes; order Mycobacteriales; family Micromonosporaceae; genus Micromonospora. The sequence continues at coordinate 4,524 of NZ_WBKT01000046.1, read as the reverse complement.
GTTGTTCAGGGAAGCCGTCGACCACTACCAGCTCGGCTACTCCGAGACCGTCTCCACGGTCACCGTGCCGGCATTCGAGGACTCGACCGCACTGCAGTCCGCCAAGGTGCCGCGGTGACCCGGGACGATCCCCGGGAGCGGGACGGGCGCCATCGCGACCAGAGCGAGGACGCGACCGCCTTCCTCCCGAAGGTCGACCGGCCGGCGCCTGCGCCGCCCCGCCCCCCGCTCGACCTGCCCTGGCCGGACCACGCGGCACCGCCCTCGGTCAGCGAGCAGGCGCCGGCGCGCCCGCGCCAGCCCGCGTCCCCGCCGCCGGCCTGGCCCGGCGAGGTCAGGCCCTCCAGCCCCGGTGACGCGCCGACCGCGTTCATCCCACCGCTCGGCGATCGGCGCGAGCGCCACCGGGCCGGAAACCCGGCCGAACGCCGCCGCGGCGAGGCGGCGCGTCCGGCGGCCACCGGCCCCGCGGACCCGGGAGCGACCGCGCTGATCCCGGCCGTCAGCCGCCCGCCGGTCAGCCCCGCGGCACTGGACCACACCGCGCTGATGGGCGCCGTGCCCCCGGTCCCCGACACCGGCGACGGCGATCCGGCCGGCACCCCGGCCGAGCCGCCGCAGCCCCGCCGCGGGGAGCGGGTCGTGCAGCTCCGGCCGGAGCAGACCGGCGAGGGGTACAAGAGCGTCTACTCCGAGCTGACCCGCCCCACCATCGGCTCCCGGCTGCGGACGATCGTGCGCGGCACCGGCGAGGTTCTGATCACCTTCGGCCTGGTGGTGCTGCTCTTCGCCGGCTACGAGATCTGGGGCAAGGCGGTGATCGTCGACGCCCACCAGAACGACCTGAGCAGCCAGCTCGCCCAGGAGTGGGGGGCGGCGGACCCGACGGTCGGGCCGACGACCGGGCCGAGCGCCAAACCGAAGCCGCCCGCCGAGGGCAAGCCGGTCGCCGGGCTCTACCTCCCGAAGTTCGACAAGCACTGGGTGGTGGTCGAGGGCGTCAGTCCGGACGACATCCGGTACGCCCCGGGCCACTACCCGAAGAGCGCCATGCCGGGCCAGGTGGGCAACTTCTCCGTCGCCGGGCACCGCATCCGGGCCACCTTCTGGCGCCTCGACGAGCTGCGCGCGGGCGACGCCGTCGTCGTCGAGACGCAGACCGAGTGGTTCATCTACAAGGTCTACCAGCAGCGGATCGTCAAGCCCTACCAGGTCGAGGTGGTCGCGCCGGTGCCGGGCAAGCCGACCGAGAAGCCGACCGAGAAGCTGCTCACCCTGACCACCTGCAACCCCAAGTTCGACAACTACCAGCGGCTGATCATCCACGCCCGGCTGGACCACGTCCAGGCCAAGACGGCGGGCCGCCCGGCCGAGCTGGAGGGCTGAGCGTGTACGGCTGGATCTGGCGGAAGCTGCCGCTCGGGCTCCCCGGGAAGCTGATCGGCTCGGTGCTGCTGGCCGCCGCGACCGTCGCCCTGCTCTGGTTCGTGGTCTTCCCGTGGGCCGAGCCCCTCCTCCCCTTCGACGACGTGCAGGTCACCCAGGACTCCGGCGTGCCGGGGAACGACGGCGGCGGGCTCACCGAGCCGAGTGAGCGGCCGTCCGAGGAGGAGATCCCGTACAGCACCGAGTCGAACAACGCCCCGCCCTCCATCCCGAGCAGGTGACCCCGATGCGCGTCCTCGTGATCGACAACTACGACTCGTTCGTCTTCAACCTGGTGCAGTACCTCGGCCAGCTCGGCGTGGACTGCGAGGTGCGGCGCAACGACGAGATCGACGTCGCCGAGGTGGGCCGGGCGGGCGCCGACGGCGTGCTGCTCTCGCCCGGGCCGGGCAGCCCGGACCGCGCCGGCATCTGCCTCGACGTGATCAGGGAGTACGCCGGCAAGCTCCCCCTGTTCGGGGTCTGCCTCGGTCACCAGGCCATCGGTGCGGCGTTCGGTGCGACCGTGACCCGGGCGTCGGAGCTGCTGCACGGCAAGACCTCCGAGGTGCGGCACCAGGGGGTGGGCGTGCTGGCCGGCCTGCCCGACCCGTTCACGGCCACCCGCTACCACTCGCTCGCCGTGCTGCCCGAAACGCTGCCCGACGAGCTGGAGGTCACCGGCCGGACCGCCTCCGGCGTGGTGATGGCCATGCGGCACCGCACCCTGCCGATCGAGGGCGTCCAGTTCCACCCCGAGTCGGTGCTGACCGAGGGTGGCCACCTCATGCTGGCCAACTGGCTGGCCGTCTGCGGCTATCCGGAGGCGCTGGAGCGGGCCCCGGAGCTGGCCGCCGAGGTCGACGCCCGCCGCCGGGCCGCGTTCGCCGCGGCCTGAGGAGTCCGTCACGCCCAGCTACGCGACGTGGTGGTGCCCAGATCGACCGGACACCACCACCTCGCCAAACTGGAGCCCTGTGGTCAGGGCTGGCTGAACCTCGTCGGCGGCGTCACCGTCGGGAACGGGAACCCACCGCCGCCGCCGCCGGGGGTGGTCGGCGTCGTGCCCGGCGAGGGAGTGCCCGGGCTGGCGCTGTCGGTCGGCTCAGGCGCGGCGACGTCGACAAAGATCGTCACCCGCTCACCACGAGCCAGCTTCGAATCGGCCCTGGGGTTCTGTCGGCTGACCCTGCCGGCCTTGTCCGGCGCGACGTCGTCGCCGTCCAGCGTCCGCACCTCGTAACCGGCGTTCTTCAGCAGCCTCACCGCCGCGTCCTCGGAGAGGCCCACGACGTCCGGCACCTCGTTGACGTTGCCCCGGGAGACCTGGACCTTCACCTCGGTCCCCGCGGGGACCGTGCTGCCCGGTTTGGGGTCGACCTTGACAACGGTCCCCTTGGGCAGGCTGCTGTCGACGTCGTCGGAATCGACCGTGAGGTCCAGGTTCTCCAGCTGCTGCTTCACGTTCGCGAACTGGGAGTTCACCAGCCCGTCCGGGATGGTGACCTGCTTCGGGCCGCCGCAGATCTGGACCGTGACCGCGGTGTTCTTCTCCACCCGCTGGTTGAAGGCCGGATCCTGGCCCACCACGGTGCCCTTGTCGCACGTGGTGTTCTGCACCGGGTCGCCGGGCGTGAACCGCAGCCCAGCCTGGGTGAGGGCGGCCTGCGCCTCTGCCTGGGTCCGGCCCTGCAGCTGCGGGACGTTCACCTTCTCGGCGCCGGTCTGGTTGAGCCAGAGCGCGGTGGCCAGGGCGATCACCGCGAGCACGCCGAGCGCCGCGAAGGTGGCGATCACCCAGGCCGAGCTCTTGCGCTTGCGCGCGTCGCCGACCCGGGCCGGGGCCTGCTGGCGGGTCTGCGGGCCCATCACCTGGGTCTGCTGGTAGCCACCGGCCGCGGCCGGCGCCATCGGCATGGTCTCCTCGGCCGGCATGACCGGGGTGGCCAGCACCGGCCGGCCTGCGGCGGCGCGGAGCAGGTCCGCCCGCATCTCGCCGGCGCTCTGGTAGCGGTTCAGCGGGTTCTTGGAGAGCGCCTTGAGGACGATGGCGTCCACGGCGGGGTTGACGTCCGGGTTGATGGTGCTCGGCGTGGGCGGCGTCTCCCGCACGTGCTGGTACGCGACGCTGACCGGGCTGTCCCCGACAAACGGCGGGTGCCCGCAGAGCAGCTCGAACAGCACGCAGCCGGCCGCGTAGACGTCGGAGCGGGCGTCGACCGCCTCGCCCCGCGCCTGCTCGGGGGAAAGATATTGCGCCGTGCCGATGACCGCGCTGGTCTGCGTCATCGTGGTGGCGCCGCTGGCCAGTGCCCGGGCGATGCCGAAGTCCATCACCTTGACCTGGCCGGTCTGGGTGAGCATCACGTTGCCGGGCTTGATGTCCCGGTGGATGATCCCGTGCCGGTGGCTGAACTCCAGCGCCGCGCACATGTCGGCGCAGATCTCCAGCGCCCGGCGCGGCTGGAGTCGGCCCTCGACGCCGAGCACCTCCTTGAGGGTCCGCCCGTTGACGAACTCCATCACGATGAACGGCAGCGTCTCGCCGGTCGGGGCGGTCTCCTCGCCGGTGTCGTACACGGCGACGATGGCCGGGTGGTTCAGCGAGGCGGCGTTCTGCGCCTCCCGGCGGAACCGCATCTGGAAGGTCGCGTCCCGGGCCAGGTCGGCCCGGAGCATCTTGATCGCGACATCCCGACCGAGCCGGAGATCGCGACCGCGGTGCACCTCCGCCATGCCGCCGTAGCCGAGCAGCTCGCCGACCTGGTACCTGCCACCGAGCAGGCGGGCCTGCGCTGTCATCGCGTCTCTCGTCCTTCGCTCGTCGTCGTCTCGCCGCCAGCCGGCCGGAGCCGTACCTCATGACGGTACGACGTGAAAACGGGATAGTCGCCCCCGTGGGCCCGCACCGCGCCGGAGGTCACGCTCACCGGAGCAAGCGCGCCAGGGTCGCCGGCCGCCGCGTACTTCCGGTAGTAGTACGAAATCACGCCGGAGCAGAGCACGATCAGCACGGCCACCACGATGGCGGCCACCCATCGCCCGGCGGTGGAACGGCGGGCGATGGGTGGCCGCCATCGTGGTGGCCGTGCTGATCGT
>NZ_WBKT01000045.1 GCF_008868175.1 Micromonospora sp. AMSO31t | reverse complement strand
AGCGCTCAGCCTCGGCGGGTGAGTCGGCCGGGCGGGCCGCCCGTAACGTCGGGTCGCCGGCCAGGGCCACCCGGCCCGGCAGCGCGCGGGCCGTGGACGGCACGCTCGCCCGGCCGATGACCGGCTCCATCTGCCGGCGGAAGCGGTCCCGCTCCTGCTCCGGCACCTGGGCCGCGCTGCGGATCACGATCTCGGCGACCATGTCGTTGAGTTTCACCATGGCCGCCACCGCCGCCGGCAGCACCAGCACCGCCCACCAGGTCACCAGCTCGGCGAGGGCGAGCAGCACGGCCAGCGCAACGGCGCCCTCGAAGAAGAGGAAGCAGAGCACCCCGCCGGGGTTGACGAAACGCAGCCCGAGGACCCGGGCGTAGAGCGGCCGGTACCGCTCCTCGTCCGCCGGGACCGTCGACCACGTTCGGGTCACCGGCCGCCACCCTGCCGCGCCGCGGCCACGGAGAACACCGCCCGCTCCAGCGCGTACGCCCGGTCGTCGGCGCCGCCCTTCACGGCGGCGTTGCACTCGGCGGCCGCCCGCATGGCCTCCACGAGGCCCTCCGGCGTCCAGCCCCGGCCCTGCCGCTGGGCCCGCTCGATCTTCCACGCCGGCATGCCCAGGCTGCTGGCCAGCTGGTAGGGGCTGCCCCGACCGGCCGAGGCGACCCGGGCCACGGTCCGCACACCGTCGGCGAGCGCGTCGGCGATCGGCACCGGGTCGACACCGACGTGCAGCGCCCAGCGCAGCGCCTCCAGGGCCCCGGGCACGTCGCCGACCATCGTGGCGTCGGCCACGGTGAAGCCGGTCACCTCGACCCGCCCTCGGTAGTAGCGGGACACCGTGTCCGCCCCGATCCGCCCGTCGGTGTCGGCGACGAGCTGGGAGCAGGCGGCGGCCAGCTCACGCAGGTCGGTGCCGACGGCCGCGATCAGCGTCTCGGCCGCGTCCTCGGTGCACTTCCCGCCGAGGCGGCGGATCTCGTCCCGGACGAAGGCGACCCGCTCCCGGTGGCCCTTGAGCTTCGCCGCCGGCACCACGGTCGCGCCCGCGGATCGCAGCCCGTCGGCGAACGCCTTGCCCTTGGCCCCGCCCAGGTGCAGCACGACGAGCTGCACCTCCGGGTCGGGGTTCTTCGCATAGCTGAGCAGGGCGGTGACCAGGTCCTTGCGGGCGTCCTGCCCGGAGCGGAGCACGAGCACCCGATGCCCGCCGAACAGCGACGGGCTGAGCATCTCGGCGATCTCCCCCACCGCCAGCGAGCCGGCCTGGTATTCCCGGACGTCCACATCCGGGTCGACGCTGCGGGCCCGGGCGACGGCTTCGGAGACGGCGCGCGTGGCGAGCAGCTCCTCGTCGCCGAGAACGAGCAGAATAGGGGGCAGGCTGGCGGGGGTCACGTCGCCCATATTCGCACGGCCTCCGACCGGATCGTGCCTGGTCATCGAGGACTGTGACGGCAGAGCCCGCAGTCAGCGCAAATCCCGACAATCGAGTCGATCTACCAGCTATACCAACAAGCTCCCTCGATCGTCGGGGTTTATCCCGAAGCGTTCTCACGGTCGCCGCCCGGGACCGGTCCCCCGGGCCACCACCGCCAGTCCAGCGCCGCTGTGGACGGCCGCGACGTCGCCGTCGGTGTCGGTGCGCAGCACCCGCGCTCCGGCCCGGGTCAGCCGGTCCAGCAGGCCCGGGTTGGGGTGCCCGTAGTCGTTGTCGGTGCCCACGCAGACCAGGGCGACCGCCGGGCGGACCGCGGCGAGGAACTCCGGATCCTGGTACGCCGACCCGTGGTGGGCCACCTTCAGCACGTCGGCCCGGATCGCCGCGGCCGGCACCGTCTCCAGCAGCGCCCGCTGCTCCTCGGTCTCCGCGTCGCCGGGCAGCAGGATCCGCACCCCGTGCACCGTGGCCGCCAGCACCAGGGAGTTGTTGTTCGGGTCCGACCGGCTACCGCGCATGGGGTACGGCGGCCCGACGGCGACCAGCTCGACCGCCCCGGCCCGCCACCGCCAGCCCGCCGACACCGGTGCCAGCACGCTCCCGCCCCGGCGCGCCGTGTCGCGTACCTGGGCGACCCCGTAGGGCGGCTCGGACCACTGCGGGGTCGCCACCGCCGCCACCCGCCGGCCCCGGAACACCCCGGCGATCCCGCCGACGTGGTCGGCGTGGAAGTGGCTGACCACCAGCAGCGACACCTCGCGTACGCCGAGCCGGCGCAGGCAACCGTCCACCCCGGACGGTTCCGGGCCCGCGTCGACGACCACCGCCCGGCCGGCGGCGACCGGCAGCACCACGGCGTCCCCCTGCCCCACGGCGCACGCCACGATCACCCAGCCCGGCGGTGGCCAGCCGGCCGCGAGCAGCCGGACGGGCAGGGTGCCGAGCACCACCGCGACCACGACGACCGCGACCAGCCGCCGGAGCACCGGGCGCCGGACCGCCACCAGCAGCGCCACGCTGACGGCGGCCAGCAGCAGGGCACCGGTCACCCCGCCCGGCCACGGCAGCGTCCCGGCCGGCAACCGGGCTCCCTGCGCGGCCACCGTCACCAGCCAGCGGGCCGGCCAGCTCGCCAACCAGGCGGCGAACTCGGCGCCGGCCGGCCAGACCGGTGACAGGACCGCGGCCGTCACGCCCAGCACGGTGGCGGGCGCGACCACCGGCACGGCCAGCAGGTTCGCCGGCACGGCGACCAGGCTCACCGTCCCGGAGAGCCCCGCGATCACCGGACCGCAGGCGAGCTGTGCGGCCGCCGGCACGGCCAGCGCCTCGGCCGCCCCGGGCGGTACGCCCCGCCGGCGCAGCGCGTCCCGCCAGCCGGGGGCGAGCAGCAGCAGTCCACCGGTGGCACAGACCGAGAGCGCGAACCCGGGGTCGCCGGCCAGCTCCGGGTCGACCAGCACCAGCACGGTGACCGCGGCGGCCAGGGCGGGCAGCGCGGCCCGGGACCGCCCGGTGGCGAGCGCGGCCAACCCGATCGCCCCCATCGCGGCCGCACGCACCACGCTCGGCGAGGGCCGGACGAGAATCACGAACCCGACCAGGGCGAGTACGCACAGCGCGGCGGCCGTCCGCGGACCGGCCCGGGCCCAGCGGGCGAGCAGCAGCACCGCCCCGACGACGATGGCCACGTTGGACCCCGACACCGCGTTGAGATGGGTCATGCCGGTGGCCCGGAAGTCCTCCTCCACCTCCGGCGGCAGTCGGCTGGTGTCCCCCACCACGAGGCCGGGCAGCAGCCCGCCCGGCGCGTCGGGAAGCGGCGCACAGGCCCGCTGCAGCCCCGCGCGGAGCGCGCCCGCCGCCCGCTGCGCCCACGGTGCCGCGCCGTGCCGGCTCGGTGGTCCGGTGGCCGACAGCACCGCCGCCGTCAGGTCCCCGCCGCGCGGGGCCGACAACCGACCCCGGGCGGTCGCCCGCTGCCCGGGCAGCAGCGTGCGCCAGGCCGGGTCGCTGGCCAGCACGAGGCCGCGCACCGTGCCGGTGACCTGGCGGCCGGCCGGGTCGGTGAGGCGGGTCAGGTCGACGCGGACCAGCAGGGTGGCCGGACGGCCGGCGGCTCCCCGGATGGGGCGCGGGTCGTCCCGGACCACCAGCTCGGCGGTCACCAGAGGCCGGTCGCTCACGAGGGCCCGCACGGGGTCGGCGTCGCGGACCGCGAGTCGTGCGGCGGTGGCCGTGGCACCGCAGACCACTCCGAGCAGCACGGCTACCGCGATCCAGCCGTAGCGGCGGACCGGGGCCGTCGGGCGACCGATCAGGCCGCACAGGTGGGCGCCGGTGAGGAGCGCCAGGGCGGCGGCAACGGCGGCCAGCCAGGCGCTCGCCCTCGCGGTGGAATGCAGGCCGGCAAGGGCGGCGAGCCAGGCGGCCACGGCCAGCCCGGCCAGCCGCAGGTCGGGGCCGCTTTCCGTCACCACACCCCCGTCGACCGGCGATCCTGCCTGGCCAGCCGGACCAGCAACGGCGGCCGGATGCTCTCCTCCGGCGAGGACGGCCGCCGCCTGGCTGTCCGCCGCCCGGTTGTCGCGCCGCACGCGTCCGGCTGCCATGCCGGGCGGGCCGGCGACGTGGCGGGGCGGCTCGATGGTGTTCACACCGTCACCAGGTCCTTGAGCTGTTCGTACCGGGCGTCGCCGATGCCGTCGACCTGGCGCAGGTCGGAGACCGACCGGAACCCGCCGTGCTGGTCGCGGTGGTCGAGGATCCGCTGGGCGAGCACCGGACCCACGCCGGGCAGCGCGTCGAGCTGGGCCAGGGTGGCGGTGTTCAGGTTGACGGGACCACCTCCCGGCGCCGTGCCCCCGGCCGCCGTCCCGGGCGGGGCGGCCTGGCCGGGCGGGGCCGTGACGCCGACCAGGATCAGCTCGCCGTCGGTGACCTTGCGGGCCGGATTGAGCAGGGCGACGTCCACGCCGGGCAGCGCGCCGCCGGCCGCCTCGATTGCGTCGGCCACGCGTGCGCCCGCCGGAAGGCGGACGAGGCCGGGCCGGCGGACCTTGCCGGCCAGCGCGATCACCACCTGACCGGTGGAGCCGGTGGGCGCGGGCGCGGAGGTCTCCGGTGCGCTGACCGCCGCTACCGGGCGGACCGGCTCGGCGTGCGGCCGGGAGCGCCAGGCCCAGACTCCCGCTACCAGGACCACCACGGCGGCCACCACGGCGAGGGCGCGCACACCGCGCCGGCCGGGGTCGAAGGCACCCGGACCGGGCAGCCGGGACGCCAGCGAGCGCTGCCGGCCATCGCCCGCCTCGGCCAGGTTCGACGACGGCCACGTCTCGCCGGCTCCCGCGTCCAGACCCGCGGGGTCCAGGCCCACGGTGTCCATGCCCACCGGGTCCGGGTCGGGCGTCCGACCCGCCGCACGCTTTGGGGCCGAAGCCGGACCGAACGACTGCGGGCTGAGAGGCGATGGCACCGGCTGCTCGAACGCTGCTCGGAGTCCGGACGGCGACATGGCGTCCGGCTCCCGCAGGTCGGGATTTGAAGGCATGACCCCGGAGCGCCGCGTGGCGCCGCTTGCGGCAGCGGAGCGGCTGACCGGTTCGAACAGCCGGAAGAGGCGCCGCCGTACTGTTGTCTCCTCGTCCTCTGGCACGACTCAGGACGCTAGGGCGGAGCACCGAACCCGGGCCGCACCGCGACCCTCGGCTGTGGACAGAAGAGCAGACTGTGGACAGGCCCCTGACCTTGCCCGGACCGTGCTAGTGGGCCGGCCCCCTTGGCCCCTGCCCGATCCTCCTCACCCAGGCAGGGGCCACACGACATCAGCGCGGCACGGCGACCTTGTGCTTCTTGGTGAACAGCCAGGCGCAGAACCACACCGGCAGCCAGAGGCCGCAGGTGAACAGCGAGATCAGCGCATGCATCCCGTGCCGGGTGCCGCCAGTCTTGACCACCTTCCACTCCTGCGGAGGCGTCTGCTGCGGGTAGCCCTGGGGGACCTGCTGCGGGTAACCGTGCGGGGCCTGCTGCGGGTAACCCTGGGGGGCCTGCTGCGGTGGGTACGGCTGGTGCTGAGGGTCGTTGATCGTCATGTCGATCATGCTGTCAGTACGCAATACAACTTTCCACGACGCAACGACTTTCAAGTCGTTCGGCCAGGGACCGAGGCACGGAGAGCCGCCCTTGATCGACAAGAGGTACGCACGCTTCATCGGAAGGTCCGACAAGTTCCGTCGCCAGGGGTGAGAAACAACCCGACAAGCAGGATCGGGAGAGGTCAGCGGGGGATGGCGGGACAGCTCCCTGGCGAAGCCGCGTACGGGCCGAGGCCGGACCGCCGCCACCGAAGCCCGTCGGTGACCGCGGCTGGGGCGTCGAAGCTGGATAGGTGTCCGACGCCCGGATCAGCACGATCCGGGCGCTGGGCGTGCCCGGGCGACGTCCGGCTTCTCCGAGCGGGCGGCCGCGACCAGGCAGGTCGACGGCCGCGATCGGGAACTCGGCGGCGAGGGCGGGCAGCTGCGGCTGCCGCTGGCCGCGGGCAGACGGATGAGGTGCCCACTTCCGAGGGGCAAGATGCGGCAGCAGACCTGTACGCGAGAGCTGAGCTTGCCCGGTGGGCGGGAGGCGGAACGGGCCAACGGCTGATCGACGAGCGCCGTCATCATCCCGTTCAGGGTGGGTCGGTGCGTCAGGAGATCGTGACCACGCCAACCCCGAGCGGGCCGCGAACGTCGAGCAGAGCGGCCCGAGCGTTCCTGACCATGCCAAGAGCCTGCAGCCTCTCGTCCCAGCAGTGACGCCGCTGGTCCTCGTCCGAGTAGCTGAGGCAGTCCTCCGAGAGCACCTTTCCGGCGTACTCCTCGATCTTGGCCAACCGCTGTTCCTGCCAGACGGCCCGTGTGGTGTCCGACGCGTCCGGCACGCGAATGGGCCTCGGTCCCGCAGTCGCGGTCGCCGGTCCCGCAGTCGCCGTCGCCGGTCCGGGTCGAGTGAGCACGTCCGGCAATGCGGTGACTACAGTGTTCGTCACCCCGCAGACCCCAGCCACGAGGGCGGCCACCACAGCACCGACCATCGAGATGAGAGCGTTACTGCGGGAACCCTTCGCCTGGATCTCCGCGCTCGCGAGGATCGCTTGGCCATTGATGAGGGCTGCCTGCACCTCTGGCTCGATACTGCGCTTCTTGTTGCGCCGACTCATTCCGTCCCTCCCGACCTGCAAGGGTCGCACGAGCCGACATCGTTGGTCGCCATTTCGCCACGCCGTGTCTGCCGTCACACACCCGCTTGATCATCGAGTTGCAGCACACAGAATAGAGGAGCGTCCATTGGAGAAATCGACTTCGGATGCCACAGCGCGCACCTCGACCCGATGACCGGCGAGGGGCTGTTGGTGCTCCCCCGGGTCGCCGACGACATCGAGCCCGTGGCCGACATGGTCAGCCTGCACGCTGCCGACTGGGATTACGCCATCGGGAATCTCGGCCGGCGAGGCCGGGGGCCGAGCGAGGATGACGGCGGCGACCTGGTCCACGTCGGCACGACGGTCGACGGGCACGGTGCTTATCGGAGCCGTCACCGACAGCAGCCGGGCCGGCTCTCTGATAAGCGGTCCGGCTACCTGATCAGGGGTCGGTGGCCGGACCTGCGCTTGCTGGAGGTGGTCATGATCGAGCGGGAAGCGCACCAGTCCGAGTGAATCCCTGAGCTGGCGAAGCGAATCATCCGGTGGCATTGGATCCTGGGCCACTGCGAGCGATGCCGGGATCAGGCTGGAGTGCGGGGCGCTGAGGTGGGCTCGGAACCGGATCAACGCACGCCGCATGGCCGACAACGACCCGACCGGTACTGAGCGGTTTGCCGCGCCGCGACTCCGCGGCGAGGGCGGGCAGTTGCGGCTGCCGCTGGCCGCGGACGAAACGGATACCGCGCACCAGGACATGGCATCCACAGTGCTCAGTGCGCCTCCGGGTCCAGGCCGAGCGCCGCCCGGCCGCCGTCGACCGGCAGGGTCACGCCGTTGACGAAGGACGCCCCTGCCGACAGCAGGAAGGCGACCACGTCGGCGACCTCCCCGGTACGCCCGATCCGGCCCACCGGGTGCAGTCGGGCCAGTTCCGCCTCGACCTTCTCCGCCTCATCCGAGTCCAGGCCGGTCAGGAACGCGGCGTGCCGCTCGGTGTGGATCGAGCCGAGCGCGACCGCGTTGGTGCGGATCCCCCGGCCGCCGTAGTCCACGGCGAGGGCCCGGGTCAGCCCCTCGACGGCGGCCTTGGCGCTGGCGTACGGCAGGGCGCCCGGCACCGCCCGGCGGGCCTGGTGGGACGAGACGTTGACGATCGCCCCACCGGTTCCGGCGGCGAGGAACCGGCGTACGGCGGTGCCGGCGCCGACCACGGCGGGGCGCAGGTTGGCGACGATCAGGTCGAACACCTCCCCCGCCGGCGCGCGGTGCAGGGCGGCGTCCCGGAACACGGCGGCGTTGTTGACCCAGCCGGCGAGCGGGGCGGCCGCCTCGGCGAGGTCGGCGGCCCGCGCGGTGACGTCCTCGTCGGCGGCGTCGCCGGCCACGGCCCGCAGCCGGTCGGCGGCCGGGTGCCCAACCACCCAGTCCAGCGCGGCCTCGTCCCGCTCGACGACGACCACCGTGCCGCCGTCGGCCGCCAGCCGCTCGACGATCGCCCGCCCGACGCCCCGCCCGCCCCCGGTGACCACAAAGGACCGTAAGCTCATCCGTCCCTCCAACGCGCGGCGATCTTGGCGGGTTGACGTTCGACAGGAACGGAAACTTTCCAAGATCGGAAAAACCGCCACCCGGCGACCGGCCGAGCCACGGCGGCGGACACGGTCACGGGCGCCGGTGGAGGACGACGCAGGCCAGGCCGGGTCCGGCGTGCGCCGCGATCACCGCGCCCGCCTCCGAGACGTACGTGTGGTGCAGCCGGTCCCCCAGCCGCTCGGTCAGCGCCACCAGCAACTGTTCGGCGCGCTCCGGCGCGGCCAGATGGTGCACGGCGAGGTCGACCTCGGCGTCACCGGCCGCCTCGACGGCCAGGTCGACCAGGCGGGCCACGCCCCGGCTGGCGGTGCGGACCTTGTCCCGCACCACGATCGCCCCGTCCGGCATGTGCATGATCGGCTTGACCGAGAGGGCGGTGCCGAGCAGGGCCTCGGCCGCGTTGATCCGGCCGCCCCGGCGGAGGAATTCCAGCGTGTCGACGTAGAAGAAGATGGTGGTGCGGTCGACGGCGTCGAGCGCTGCCTGGCGTACCCCGGTGAGGTCCGCGCCTCCGGCGGCGGCCGCGGCGGCGGCGAGCACCGGGAAGCCGAGGCCCATGCCGGTGGAGCGGCTGTCGACCACGGTGACCCGGTCGTCGCCGACCTCGGCGGCGGCCAGCCGGGCCGCCTCCACGGTGCCGGAGAGTTCGGCGGAGAGGTGCACGGAGACGACCCCGTCGGCGCCGGCGGCGAGCTGCTCCCGGTAGACCTGCGCGAACTGTTCCGGGGCGGGCCGCGAGGTGCTGACCGTGACCCGCCGGCCGCTGAGCGCGCGGGTGGCGTCCTCGGGGAACGTCTCGATGCCTTCGAGCCCTTCGGCGCCGTTGAGCACGACGGTCAGCGGGACGACGGTGAGCCGGTGCGCGCGGACCAGCTCGGGCGGCAGGTAGGCGGTGGAGTCGGTGACGACCGCGACGGGCATGCCCGGCACGCTAGCCGATGTCACGGCGGCGCGCCGGGGCCGAACGGCTCAGACCGCGTCGGTGAGGGCGGGCTGGGTGATCAGCCCGACGTTGTGTGCCCGCAGGTGCCAGCCGCGGACGTCGTCGTGACGCAGCTCGGTCCAGTGGCAGTTGGCCAGCGACCCGAGGCTGCGCAGCACCGTGTGGTCCCAGCCGAGCAGGTGGCCGACGCCCTGCCGGGCGCCGCCGCCGTGGGTGGTGACCACCACGGTGCCGCCGGTGGCCAGGTCGGCCGCGTCCTGGAACGCGGCGCCGAGCCGCCGGCCCAGGTCGTCGAGGCTTTCGATGCCGGCGCCGGGGTCGGGGTCGCCGGCCCGCCAGCGGGCGTACTCGTCGGGGAAGCGCTCGGCGACCTCGGTGAGGGCGAGGCCCTGCCACTGGCCGAAGTGCCGCTCGCGCAGCCGGGCGTCGGAGCGGACCGGCAGGCCGGTCAGCGCGGCGAGCGCGGCGGCGGTGTCGGCGGCCCGGCGCAGGTCACTGGCGACGACGGCGTCGGGGCGCAGCGCGGCCAGCACGGGCGCGGCGACCCGGGCCTGCTCCCGGCCGAGGTCGTTGAGCGGCACGTCGGTCTGCCCCTGGACCCGGCCAGCGGCGTTCCAGTCGGTGTTGCCGTGCCGCCAGATGATCAGACGGGTCATTCCGCGGCGGCGCTGCGGGCGGCCGAGTCGGCGAGGTCCCGGTCCACGAACGGGATCTGCGGGCAGTCCTTCCAGAGTCGGTCGAGGGCGTAGAACTCGCGCTCCTCGGTGTGCTGCACGTGGACCACGATGTCGACGTAGTCGAGCAGCACCCAGCGGCCACCCCGCTCGCCCTCGCGGCGAACCGGCTTGGCCTTCTCCGGCAGCTCCAGCAGGCGCTCCTCGATGGCGTCGACGATGGCGAGCACCTGACGCTCGTTGGGAGCGGCGGCCAGCAGGAACGCGTCGGTGATCGCGAGTTGGTCGCCCACGTCGATGATGACGATGTCCTGCGCCTTCTTGTCGGCCGCGGCCTGGGCGGCGGCCATCGCCAGCTCGTGAGCGCGTTCCGAAACTGTCACCGTTCTCCTTCGATCAACCGTGCGACCCTCCAAGCCTCTCACACCCGGGCGGGAGACGAGTTGTGAGTTCTGGTCGATTACGCGGACAAAGGCGAACATTCCGGGCGGATTCAGCGCTGGTAGAGCCGCCGTTTGGCGATGTACTGCACCACACCGTCGGGCACCAGATACCAGACCGGCTCACCCCGGGCCACCCGCGCCCGGCAGTCGGTCGAGGAGATGGCCATGGCGGGGACCTGCACCAGGCTCACCGTGTCGGCAGGCAGGTGCTTGTCGGTCAGTTCGAAGCCCGGCCGGGTCACCCCGATGAAGTGGGCCAGCTCGAACATCCGGTCCACTTCCTTCCAGGACAGGATGCGTTCCAGGGCGTCCGCGCCGGTGATGAAGAAGAGCTGCACCTTCGGGCCGTACTCGTCGTGCAGGTCCTGGAGGGTGTCGACCGTGTAGGTGGGGCCACCCCGGTCGATGTCGACGCGGCTCACCTGGAAGCGGGGGTTCGACGCCGTGGCGATCACGGTCATGAGGTAGCGGTCCTCGGGCGAGCTGACCGGTTCGTCCGCCTTCTGCCAGGGCTGCCCGGTGGGGACGAAGACCACCTCGTCCAGGCCGAACCGGTCCGCGACCTCGCTGGCGGCCACCAGGTGCCCGTGGTGGATGGGGTCGAAGGTGCCGCCCATGATCCCGATTCGCCGGATGTCTTCCTCCACCCCGCGATCGTAGGCCGGGCCGCACCGGCGGTCCGGCGGGCCCGCCCGGCGTCCCACGGACCGCGCCGGGCGGGTGTGACACCCCGCCCGGCGCGGTCACCGGGTCAGGCTCCCGCGGCGGCCACCGCGGTCCTGGCGACCAGGGCGCGGCGCAGGTCGTCGTCGAGGTCGACGACCCGCCGGCGCAGCCCCGGCGTGAGGTCGTCGCGGGCCAGCAGCGCCGCGGCCATTTCCCGGGTGGTCTGGGCGACGGCGTAACGGGGGAAGGCCAGGGCGGCGACCCGGTCGGCCGTCCAGGGGGTACGCAGCCGCGCGGCCGCCGGCATGTCGGCGAAGTACCGCTCGACGTAGCCGGCGGTCAGCTCTGCCTGCTCGGGCTGCCAGAAGCCCTCCGCGGTCGCCTCCACGAGGCGGTTGGACAGGTCGGTGTTGCGGGTGACGATCTCCCAGGCGGCCCGCTTGGCGTCGGCGTGGGGCAGCGCGGCCCGGCAGCTCGCGGCCCGCTCGGCCCCGGTGGCGCTGCGGTCGGCGGCCGCCTCGGCGGCGATCTCGGGCTCGCCGGCCGCGCCGAGCACCACGAGCCGGTGCAGCAGCGCCCACCGCAGGTCGGCGTCGACCGCCAGCCCCTCCGGCGCACCCTCGCCGGCCAGCCAGGCGGCGACCAGCCCGGTGTCGGTGGTGGCGCCGATCAGGCCCCGGGCCGCGGCGAGTTGCAGCGAGCCGCCGGCCGGGGCGCCGGCCAGCAGGGTGGCGCAGGCCCCGGCGACGCGGAGCAGGGCCGCGTCACGGGCCAGCGGATCCAGGTAGCGGTCGACCAGGTTGCGGCTGAGGCTCAGCACGTCCTCCGCGATGATCACCTCGGTCTCGGTCGGCAGCGCCGCCTCGATGAGCGCGACGACCGAGGTCACCGGCCGTTCCCCGTCGGTGGCCGCGTCCAGCGCCTCGCCCCAGAGCAGCGCCCGGGCCAGCGGGTCGGCCAGCCCCGGGAGCACCATGGGCACCGCGTCCGCCGAGGCGGGGTCGAGCCGGATCTTGGCGAACGTGAGGTCGCCGGCGTTGGGCAGCAGCAGGCCGGTGGCCGGCTGCCCGACCAGCTCGGCCAGCACGGTGCGGCCCCCGCCGGCAGCCGGGTCGAGGTCGACCTCGAAGCCGTGCACCGGGGCGTCCGGGGCGTGGCGGGCCACGCCGATGCGGTGCGGGCGCAGCACCGGATGGGTCTCCGGCGCGGTCTGCACCACCGCCGCCTCACTCCACCGGCCGTCGGCGTCGACCGCGGTCTCCATCCGCAGCGTGTTGACCTGCGGCCGGCGCAGCCAGCGCTCGGCCCAGTCGCCCAGGTCGCGACCGCTGGCGGCGCTGAGGCTTTCCAGCAGGTCGGCGAGCGTGGCGTTGCCGAACCGGTGCTTGGCGAAGTGCGCGTTCAGGCCGGCCAGGAAGGGCTCGTCGCCGACCCAGGCCACCAGCTGGCGCAGCACGCTGGCGCCCTTGGCGTAGGAGATGCCGTCGAAGTTGAGCAGCGCCTGGTCGGAGTCGGCCACCTCCTCGGGGGCCACCGGGTGGGTGGAGGGGCGCTGGTCGGCCGCGTAGCCCCACGCCTTGCGGCGCATGGCGAACGTGGTCCACGCCCCGGTGAAGCGGGTGGCCTCGGCGGTGACCCGGGTGCCCAGGTATTCCGCGAAGGACTCGTTGAGCCAGAGGTCGTCCCACCAGCGCATGGTGACCAGGTCGCCGAACCACATGTGCGCCATCTCGTGCGCGATGGTGGTGGCCCGCAGCTCCCGCTGGCTGTCGGTCACCGCCGAGCGGAAGATGTAGTCGTCGCGCAGGGTCACCAGGCCCGGGTTCTCCATGGCGCCGGCGTTGAACTCGGGGACGAACGCCTGGTCGTACTTGCCGAACGGGTAGCGCTCGGCGAAGAGCTGGTGGAACCGGTCGAGGCACTGCTTCGTGACGGTGAAGATCTCGTCGGCGTCGGCGTCCAGGTGCGCGCCGAGGGACCTGCGGCAGTAGACGGCGAGCGGGATGCCGTCGTGCTCGTCCTGCCGGACGTGCCAGGGGCCGGCGATCAGCGAGACGAAGTACGTCGCCAGCGGCGCGGTGGGCGCGAACTCCCAGCGCCCCGGCGCCGGCCGGTCGGCGACCTGGCCGTTGGCGGCCACCGTCCACTCCGGCGGGGCGGTCACCGCGAGCGTCACCGGGGCCTTGAGGTCGGGCTGGTCGAACGCGGCGAAGATGCGCTGCACGTCGTCCAGGAAGGACATGGCGTAGAGGTAGGTCTCGCCGTCGGCCGGGTCGACGAAGCGGTGCATCCCCTCGCCGGTGTTCGAGTAGGCCATCTCGGCGCTGACCGTCAGCGTGTTGGTCGCGGCCAGCCCGGTCAGCGGCAGGCGGTTGTCGTCGAGCAGGGCCGGGTCGAGGTCCCGGTCGTTGAGGCGTGCCCCCAGCAGCCGCAGGGGTTTCACCTCGGCGAAGGTCCCGGTGCCGGGGGTCGCCCGGAACCGGATGGTGACGGTGGAGCGGAACCGCTCGGCGTCGCCGGTCAGGTCGAGGTCCACCTGGTAGGACTCGACGGTAATCAACGCGCCACGCGCGGTCGCCTCTACACGGGTCAGGCTCGGCATCCGCTTATCCTGCCCGATGGGGCCCGAGCGGGTTCCCCCGATACGCGTGGCGATGGAGGAACAACGATGGGTCAGCACCCCAAGGGCGATTTCGACCTGTCTCGGGCGGTCTGGCAGCGGGCCGAGGGCGACTCGTCCGAGAGTGCGGTCGAGGTGGCCTTCGTCGGCGACCTGATCGGGATGCGGAACTCGGCCGAGCCGGACGGGCCGGTGCTGGTTTTCACGCAGGACGAGTGGGACGCGTTCGTGGCGGGCGCCCAGGACGGCGAGTTCGACCTGGACTGAGCCGCCGCGCTCAGTCACCGTCACCCCAGCCGAGGCCGCCCGGGCCGGGCGCGTGGTGGAAACCCGGGTGGCCGGCCACGTCGGCGCAGCGCTCGCCGTCGGGGCCGGCCGCACCGCAGAACAGCCGCTCCGCGCGGTGCCAGGCGTCGGCCGGGGACAGCGCCGCCGCGCCGAGCGCCAGCTCGGGGCGGAGCAGGCCGAGCGCCTCGGCGTACGCGACGGCCAGCTCCCGCGCGGTGGTCTGGTCGGCCGCCTCGAAGCCGAGGTGCACCGTGAAGTGCCGGGGCGGCCGGGCCGCGGCACGCCGGGGTGGCCCGACCAGCGGCTCCTCCCGGTCGCCGCGCCGCAGCCCGGTCACCGCCCGCCGCTGCCGCCAGTGTGCCGCCCTGTTGTCCCGCATCCGTCCTCCCCGTCGCCGGTGGTCGCCCCGCCGGGCCGCCGGCGGGTGCGGGGCCGGCCGCCGCCGGCCCCGCATCGAAGACAACCAGCTTTTCCGCGTCCTGGGAGGGGCCAGCTTCCGCGGCCGCCGCCGACCGCGGGTCGTGGGCGCCGCGGATCCCGAGGTCACGAGGTTGCGGGCGAGGATTCGCCCGCCCCGGCACGGGTAGGTAGCGCAGCGACCGCGCAGGGTCGCCGAGCCGCGTCAGGAGCAGCCGATGAGCGCCATCCCCAGCGACCGCAGCCCGGAGAGCACGCTCGCGTTCCTCCGCGAGGGCTACCGGTTCGTCGGCGCGCGGTGCGACCGCCTCGGCACCGACATCGTCCAGACCCGGCTGCTGCTCGAACCGACGATCTGCCTGCGGGGCCGCCCGGCGGCGGAACTGTTCTACGACAACGAGCGCTTCGTCCGGCGCGGCGCCATGCCGATGCGCGCCCAGCGCACGCTGACCGGGGTGGGCGGCGTCCAGGGCCTCGACGGCGCCGCGCACCGGAGCCGCAAGGCCATGTTCATGTCGATCATGACACCGGCGGCGATCCGCCACCTCGGGCAGCTCTTCGACGACGAGTGGCGGGCCCGCATCCCGGCGTGGGCGGAGTCCGGGCCGGTGGTGCTCTACGACGAGGTGGGCCGGATGCTCACCCGGGCAGTCTGGGCGTGGGCCGGGGTGCCGCTGGCCGACGCCGACGTGCCCCGCCGCACCGCCGAGATGCACGCGATGATCGAGGGGCCGGCCGTGGTCGGTCCGGGGCACTGGCGGGGCCGGCTCGGCCGCCGCCGCGCCGAACGGTGGGCCGGCGAGGTGATCGAGCGGGTACGCGCCGGCGCGCTGCCCGCGCCGGAGGGCAGCGCGCTGCGGGTCGTCGCCGAGTACCGGGACGAGCGGGGAACCCTGCTGCCCCGCCGGATCGCGGCGGTGGAGCTGCTCAACGTGCTCCGCCCGACGGTCGCCGTGGACCGCTTCGTGGTCTTCTGTGCGCTGGCGCTGCACGACCACCCGCACTGGTGCGACCGGGTCCGCGGCGACGACGCGGCGGCCGAGCGCTTCGTGCAGGAGGTACGGCGCTACTACCCGTTCTTCCCGCTGGCCGCGGCCCGGGTCCGGCGCTCGTTCGAGTGGCAGGGGTACGACTTCCCGCAGGGCCGGCGGGTGCTGCTCGACCTCTACGGCACGAACCACCACCCGGAGCTGTGGCCGGAGCCGGAGCGGTTCCGGCCGGAGCGGTTCGACGGCTGGCGAGGTGACCCGTTCCGGCTGGTCCCGCAGGGCGGCGGCGACCACGACACCGGCCACCGCTGCGCCGGCGAGTGGATCACGATCGAGTTGATGAAGCGGGCGGTCGGCAACCTCACCGGGTCGATGAGCTACCGGGTGCCGCCGCAGGATCTGGCCCTCGACCTGGGCCGGATGCCCGCCCTGCCGCCCAGCGGCCTCGTCCTCGACGGGGTACGCCGCACCGCGTGATCAGCGCGGAAGGACCGTCACGACGCCACCACGAGCGCCTGCGGGGCGGCCTGCTTCATCCGGGTACGCAGCCACTTGAGCTGGATGGCGGTCTCCTGCTCGCAGGCCCGCACCACCCCGAGCAGGTCCTCGTCCCGGGCCCCGTACGCGGCCTGCCCGACCACGGTCCAGCAGATGTCGCACTCGGCGGCCATGAGGTAGAGGTCCTGGAGGTCGCGGAGCAGACCGATCGGCCCGGTCCGGGTGCCGGAGAACAGCTCGGAGTGCAGCCGGTCCGGCTCGGCCGGGGCCTCCTCGGCGTAGCGGCGGGCGAAGGGCGCCAGCTTCTCCGCGTGGGCACGGCACTGGTCGGCCAGCTTCTCGCAGGTGTGGAAGACGTCCGGCTCGTCGCCGTGCGCCTTCCCCACTTCGGTGAACGCGTCGCCGAGGCGTTCCTGGGCCTTGTGCAGCAGGCCGAGATAGTGGGCCAGGTGCATGTCACTCCCCCCTCGACGGCGCCTCGGCGGCCGGCCCGCCGACCGTGGCCGGGATTCCGGAGCCCTCCGGCGGGGCGGAGCCGCCCACCGTGGGGGCGGGCGAGGGGTGGCCGCCCGAGTCGGCCTCCTTCACCACCCGCACCGCCGCCACCTTGAAGATCGGCTGCTTGGAGACCGGGTCCCAGGCCGTGATGGTCAGCTCGTTGGCGGCCCGGTCGTGCCGCCCCTCCCCGGGGTGGGCGCCGTCGGCCGCGTCCCAGTAGCCGTAGTGGAAGGGGAGGAAGACCACGCCGGGGCGTACCCCGCAGATGCGGGCCCGGGCGCGGACGACGCCGCGCGGCGACTCGATCCGGACCAGATCCCCCTCGCCGACGCCGAGCCCCTCGGCGTCGGCCGGGTTGAGCTCCACCCACGACTCGGGGGCGGCGTGCACGAGCTGGGTGGCCCGGCCGGTCTTGGTCCTGGTGTGGAACTGGTAGACGGTCCGCCCGGTGGTGAGCAGCAGCGGGAAGTCCCCGCTCGGCACCTCCGGCGACGGCTGGTACGGCGTGGCGTGCAGGAACGCCCGCCCGGCGGGCCGCTTGGCCCGGTACTCCTCGGGCAGCAGCTCGGCCCCGGTGGCGAGATCGTGGCCGTACGACTCGCAGTAGTCCGGGTCGGTGTTGAACACCCCGTCGGTGTAGAGCCGCTCGGTGCCGTCCGGGTGCTCGTCGGTGCACGGCCACTGGATGCCGCCGGTGCGCAGCTTGTCGTAGGTGATCGCCGTGTAGTCGCAGGGCCGGCCGCGCGAGCACTCCTTCCACGCCTCGAACACCTCCTCCGGCCCGGTCCAGGTGATCAGCGGGTTCCCGTCGGAGTCGCGGAAGTCCATCCGGCGCGCGTAGTCGAGGAAGATGTCCAGGTCGGGCCGGGCCTCGCCGGGCGGCTCGACGGCCTTGTCGGAGATGTGCACGGTCCGGTCCACGCTGGTGAACGTGCCGGTCTTCTCGCCCCAGGTGGCGGCCGGCAGCACCACGTCGGCCAGCTCGGCGGTCTCGGTCAGGAAGAGGTCCTGCACCACCACGAACAGCTCCGGGTTCGCCAGGATCCGGCGGATCCGGGCCAGGTCGGGCAGGGACACCGCCGGGTTGGTGGCCGAGATCCACAGCAGCTTGATCGAGCCCTGCTCGGCGTACCGGAAGATCTGCATGGCGTGCGTCGGCGGCGCCCAGTGCGGGATCGTGTCGACCTCGACGTTCCACAGCCGGGCCAGCTCGGCGACGTGCTCCTCGTTGGCCCAGTTGCGCAGGCCGGGCAGGTCGCCGTCGGCGCCGCACTCGCGGTTGTTCTGTGCGGTGGGCTGGCCGTTCATCTGGTAGAGCCCGGCCCCGGGGCGGCCGATCATGCCCCGGATCAGGTGCAGGTTGTTCACCTGGCAGGACGCCGCGGTGGCCTGGTTGGACTGGTAGAAGCCCTGGAGGACGGTGGAGAGCAGCCGTTCCGACCGCCCGAGCAGCTCGGCGGCGCGCTCGATGTCCGCGGCCCGCAGGTCGCAGATCTCCGCGACCTTCGGGACCGGGTAGTCCTCCACCACCCGGCACAGCTTCTCGAAGCCGAGCGTGTGCTCCCGCACGTACGCCTCGTCGTACCAGCCGCGGTGGATCAGCTCGCGGAGCAGGCCGTTGAGCAGGGCCTGGTTGGTGCCGTTGCGCAGCGCCAGGTGCACGTCGGCCTCCCGTGCCACCGGGGTGGCGCGCGGGTCGACGGCGAGCATGGCCGGGGGGTTCGGCCCGCGCCGCCGGTCCAGCATCCGCATCCAGAGCACCGTCTGGGTCTCCGCGACGTTGTGCCCCCACAGCGCGATGGCGTCGCAGTGGTCCACGTCGGTGTACGACCCGGGCTGCCCGTCCGTGCCGAAGGACGCCTTGAGCGCCGCGGCGGCGGTGGCGGTGCAGAGCCGGGTGTTGCCGTCCATGTGCGGGGTGCCGATTCCGGCCTTGCCGATCACCCCGAGCGTGTAGTACTCCTCCAGGAAGAGCTGGCCGCTGGTGTAGAAGCCGAAGTGCCCCCAGCCGCCCGGGCCGTCCAGCAGCTCCTTCGAGCGGGCCACGATCCGGCCCATCGCGGTGTCCCAGTCGGTCTCGACCAGCCGGTCCCCCTCCCGGACCAGCGGGCGGCGCAGCCGGTCCGGGCTGTGGTTGGCCTGCCAGCCGTAGAGGTCCTTCGGGTCGACCCGCCCGTGGTTGATCCGGTCGCCGCTGCGGCCCCGCACGCCGACGATCCGGTCGTCGACCACGGCGATGTCCATGGCGTCGCCGTTGGAGTGCAGGATCGAGGCGCTGGGCACCCACCGCTGCACGTCAGCTTCGGTGCGCCCGTCGGCCAGGAAGGTGTCCACCCGCACCGGCCAGGAATCCCCCGGCCCGTACGGCGTGCGTGGCCCCCAGGGGTCGGCAATCCGGTCCACCACCGCTCATCCCTCCTTCGGCGCCGCCCACAGCGGCATCGGCCGGCCAGTCGCCCGGTTGAACAGCAGGTCGACCACGGTCACCAGCAGCACGGCGGCGAACGCGACCACGAGCTGGGTCGGGGTGTGCAGCAGCCCGAGGCTCACGATCAGTGTGGTCGCGCCCGCCGGTGGGTGCGCGGCCTTCACCAGGACCAGCACCGCGGCGGTAACGGCGAGGGAGCCGGCCGCCGCGACGATCCGCGCCCCGGACACCCCCTCCTGGAGCGCGGACGGCCGGTCGGCGAGGCCGGTGGCCACCAGGAACGCGTACCCGGCGAGCAGCGCCACCAGGTGCCCGATGACGGTGTTGCGGGGCGAGGACTCCGGCCTGCCGGGCTGCTCCACGTGCAGCATGATCGCCGGGCCGAGGCTGGGGAACAGCCAGGGCTGCCGGGTCAGCAGGGCGACCGCGCCGGCCACCACCACGGCGACCGCGCTGCCGGCGAAGGCCCGCGCGGCGGGCCGGGACGGCGTCTCCTCGATCTCGGCGGGCATGTGGGTTGCTGTACCCCGCCGCGGGATTTCGAATCGACGGGCGTCCCGGCCGTCGCGCGTCCGGTCAGGCCGGCTGCGGGTGCAGCACGGTCCGCAGGCAGCCCTCCTCCTTCTTCTGGAAGATCTCGTAGCCCCGGGCCCCCTCCTCCAGCGACATGGGGTGGGTGGCCAGGTAGCCCGGGTCGATCTCGCCGATCGCGATCCGGTCCAGCAGCATGGGGATGTAGCGCTGGGCGTGCATCTGCCCCATCCGCAGCACCAGGGCCTTGTTCATGGCCGCGCCGAGCGGGAACTTGTCCACCAGGCCGGCGTACACCCCGACGATGCTCACGGTGCCGCCCTTGCGGCACGCCATGATCGCCTGCCGGACCGAGGTCGGCCGGTCGGTCTGCAGCCGGGCGCTCTGCTTCGCCCGGTCGTACGCGTAGATCGGCCCGACGTCGTGCGACTCCATGCCGACGGCCTCGATGCAGGCGTCCGGCCCGCGCCCGGCGGTCAGCTCGCGCAGCGCCTCCAGCACGTCGGTCTCCGCGTAGTTGATCGTCTCGACGCCGAGCCGCTGGGTGGCGGTGGCCAGCCGCTCCGGCAGCCGGTCGATCACGATGACCCGCTCGGCGCCCAGGATCTGCGCGGAACGGGCGGCCATCTGACCCACCCCGCCGGCGCCCCAGACGGCGACCACCTCACCGCCCTTGAGACCGCAGAAGTCGGCCGCCATCCACCCGGTCGGCATGGCGTCGGAGGCGAACACCACCGAGTCGTCCGGCACCCCGTCGGGCACGGTGAACGCGCCGACGTCGCCGAACGGCACCCGAATGTATTCGGCGTGGCTGCCCGAGTAGCCGCCGGCCGCGTGCGAGTAGCCGAGGATGCCGGCCGGCGAGTGGCCCCAGAGCTTCTCGGTGAAGACCGGCTGCGGGTTGGAGTTGTCGCAGAGCGAGTACTGCTCGGTGCGGCAGTACCAGCAGCCGCCGCAGGCCACCACCGAGCCGACGACCACCCGGTCGCCGACCTTGATCCGCCGCACGTCGGGGCCGGTCTCCACCACCTCGCCCATGAACTCGTGGCCGAGGATGTCGCCCTCGCGCATCGCCGGCAGGTACCCGTTGATCAGATGCAGATCCGAGCCGCACACGCTGCTGGCCCGCACCTTGACGATGATGTCCCCGCCCGACCGGACGGCCGGCTCCGGCACGTCGCGCACGGCCAGCTTGCCGACGCCCTCCCAGCACAGCGCCCTCACGGCCGGCCTCCCGCCATCAGCTTCTCCCGCATCCGGTCGGTCGCCTGCTCCTGCTTCGGGCTGCGCCCCGACGGGTCGTGCCGGGTGTCCAGCACCTGACCGGTCTCGATGAGCGACTTGATCCGGCGCAGGGCGCTGCGCAGCGCGACGTCCGGGTCGTTCCCGCCGGTCAGGCCGAGCGCCCGGCGTACCGGGCCGGACCGCCAGCGCAGCTGGGCCCGGATCTCGGTGCCCCGGTCCTGCGGCGCCGGCGCCAGCTCGACCCGCCCCTCCTGGGCCACCGGCCCCTCGGTGACCCGCCAGCTCAGCCGGCCCGGGCCGACGACGGTGATCTCGGCCCGCCACTCGGTGCCGTCGCCGCCCGCGTCGGTCGCCACGCAGCGCCACCGGCTGTCGTCGAGCTGCTCCAGACTCACCCACTCGGCGAGCCCCCGGTCCAGCCGTTCCCGGTCGGTCCAGAAGCCGACCACCGCTTCCATCGGCCGGTCCACCGTGATTCCCCGGTGGACGACGTACCAGCCGTCCGCCCGGTCGGGTTGGCGTCGGCGCCGTCGCCGGGCCACCACCCGGCCGACCCCGAACGCGGTCACCGTGGCGGCGCCGGCCAGCGCCCACCTCGTCGCGTTGCTGCTCATCACGTCTCCTCCACCGGGGCGCCTCGGACCGCCCGCATCCCGGAGCGCTACCCGGCGCGCCGGCGTCGAAACGGCGAAACGGTTTGATCACCGAAATTTCGGGCACGCTGCCGTCCCCGCCGACCGAGAGGGGCGCGCCCGTGGCCCACGACCCCCGCCAGTCCGGCCGGCACCATCCGGCCGGTGGCATCCCGGAGGCGCTCACCCGCCTCGACCCCGGCGCGGCGTCCGCGCCGGACCGGCTCCGGATGGCGTACGTCCTCCCGCTGCGCCCCGACGGCGACAGCGGCGGCGCCGGCCTGACCGGTTACCTCCGCGAGCTGAGCCGGTGGGTGGACGTGATCGTGGTCGACGGGTCGCCGCCGGAACTGTTCGCCCGGCACGCCGCCGCGTGGCGGGGGCTGGTCCGGCACGTCCCGCCCGACCCCGCGCTGCGCGGGCGCAACCCCGCGGCGGTCGGCGTGCTGACCGGCGTCGCCCTGGCCCCCCACGAGCACGTGGTGATCGCCGGCGACGACGTCCGCTACGACCTCGCCGGGCTGCGCGCCGTGCACGGGCTGCTCGACCGGGTGGACCTGGTCCGGCCGCAGGACCACGTCGACCCCTTGCCCTGGCATGCCTGGCGGGGCACCGGCGGGACGCTGCTCCACCGGGCGTTCGGCGGCGACCGGCCGGGCACCCTCGCGGTGCGCCGGAGCACCTTCCTGGCGATGGGCGGCTACGACCCGGACGTGCCCGCCGAGAACCTGGAACTGGTCCGGACGGTCCGCGCGTACGGCGGCGCCACGGCGACCCCCGCCTGGCTGTACGTGCGGCGGCTCCCGTCGGCCGGCGCGCGCCGGCCGGCGTACGACGAGCTGGCCCGGCCCGGATGGCTGCTGGCCGCGCTGGCGGTGCTGCCGGCCGCGGCGGCCGCGCTCGCCGCCCGGCGGCCGGGACTGCTGCTGCGGGCCGGGGTGGCGACGGTGGCCGTGGCGGAGGTGGGCCGGCGACGGGCCGGCGGCGCCCGCGTCTTCCCGGCACACACGACGCTCGCGGCGCCGCTGTGGCTGCTGGAACGCGGGGTCGGCGCCTGGCTCGCCGTGGGCCGGCGGCTGCGCGGCGGCCGGCCCGCCCCGCACGCCCGTCAGGCGGCGCACTCCACCCGGGCGCTGCGCCGGCGGCTCGCCGAGCGCCGCCCCGACGACCTGGTGCTCTGGGTGGAAACCGGCGCCGCGCCGGCCCCAGCCCCGGCGGACCGGCTGCCGCGCTGAACCGGGGACCCCTCACGCGACAGCTCGCGGCCACCTCCCGGCGTGGTGCCGGGTGTGGCCGCGAGCTGCGGCGTACGGGTGTCGGCGGTCAGTACCGC
The DNA here is from genome assembly GCF_008868175.1 of Micromonospora sp. AMSO31t. Classification (GTDB taxonomy): domain Bacteria; phylum Actinomycetota; class Actinomycetes; order Mycobacteriales; family Micromonosporaceae; genus Micromonospora. The sequence goes on along the minus strand of NZ_WBKT01000045.1, from coordinate 16,418 downwards.
ACCTGGTCGCGGGACTGCTGTGCGGTGTCCTTGACGTCCTGCGCGGCGGACTTCGTGTCGTCCTTGACGGCGTGCACGGCGTCCTGCGCGGTGGACTTCACCGACTCGGTGGCCTGCTGCGCCGGCTCGCGCAGCTCCTCCTTCAGCTCCCCGGCGACCTCGGTGAGCTTCTCCTTCACGGCGCCGCTGTGCTCGGCGGCCTTCTCCTTGACCTGCGCGGCGACCTGCTGCTCGCGACGGGTGGCCGGGATCAGCGAGGACACCAGCATGCCGACGCCGAAGGCGATCACGCCGGCCGCGATCGAGTTGCCCTCGGACTTCTCCCGCAGCACCTGCGGGGCCCGGTGGGCGGCGTCGCCGACGGTCGAGGCGGCGGCGTGGGCCTTGTCGCCGACGGTCGACGCCGCCGACGAGGCGTGGTCACCGACCGAGTGGGCGGCGTGGCCGGTGCTGTGGCCGAGGTCGGATGCGGTTCCCATCACCTTGTCCTTCACGTTGGTCAGCGCGCTGCGGACGCGCTGCTTGCGGTCGTCGACGATCCGGCCCGGGCTGACCTTGTACGCCAGGGCGTCCACGTCCGAGCTGAGGTTGGTGCGAGTGGCTTCGATCTCCCGGCGGATCTGGTCGGGATCGGTGCTCATCGGGTGACTCCCTCCGGGTGCGGCTTGAGCGCGTCGGGGATGCGCTGCACGCTGTCGTTGGTCTGCTTGAGGCCGCGAATCCGCTCGGCGTTCTTCTTGGCCTTCGAGTAGAGGACCGCGGCGACCACGGCCCAGATCACGGCCACGATCAGCGCGGCCAGGCCCGAATCCATCACGTTGTCCAGGAACTGCCACACCGCGATGGAGACGAAGAGCGCCACCATGTAGCCGCCGAAGCCGGCGCCGCCGAAGAGGCCGGCGGCCTTGCCCGCCTTCTTCCCCTCCTGGCGGATCTCGGCCTTGGCCAGCTCGACCTCCTGGCGCATCAGCGTGGAGAGGTCGGTGGTGACCTGGCGCATCAGCTCACCGATGGAGCTGCCCCGGACCTCGTCCGCGGTGTGCGGCGCGCCCGCCGCGGTGTAACCCGAGTCCAGTCCGGACCCCTGCGTCGGCATGCTCATGCCGTCGCCTCCCTTCTGTCGCTCGGGCCGGTCACGGACGGTTGACGCCGCTCGACGGCACGCCCGGCAGCGGGTCGGTGCGGCTCGGCGGGGGCAGCGGCTGGCCGGTGCCACCCTCCGGGTCGGCCCAGGTGTTCGGGGCGCCGCCACCCGGGTAGGTCGCGCCCGGCGCGGAGTAGCCCGGGTCCGGCTCGGCGTACGTGCCGGGGGTCGGGTCGAGGTAGCCGCCCTGCGGCACCTGCTCCGGCACCGCCCGGGAGGTCGGGATGACCGCGGTCCGGTCCGGGTCGTACGACTGCTGGCCGTCGCCGTCGCCGACCGCCGCGATGTTCCGGGTCAGCCGACCGGCGACCACACCGAGCAGGGCGGCGCCCAGCAGGAAGGTGCCCGGGTTGCGGCGGGCGTAGTTCTTCACCTCGTGGAGCAGGTCGCCCGGCTCGCGCTGCTCCAGCCAGCCGGCCACGCCGTGCACCCGGTCGGCGGCCTGGTGGGCCAGCTCGGTGACCGGGCCCGCGCTGCCGCCGTTCTGCGCCATCGAGCGCATCTCCTCGGCCAGCGAACGCAGCCCGCTGGCCGCGCGCTGCTGCTGCTGGCTGGTCTGGGCGGTGACCTGGTTGCGGGCCTCGCCGTAGAGGTTGCGGGCCTGGCGCTTGGCCTCGCCCACGACCTCCTGGCCCTGCTCCTTGGCGGTCTGGGCGACCGCGCCGCCCGCGTTGGCGGCCTCGTTGCCGACCTGGCGGGCCTGGTCACGGACCCCACCGCCGTTGGTCGACTCGTAGGTGCCGGACGTGGATGAGAGATCGTAAGTCATGATGTCCCTTCCGCTCGGAATTCGTAGCGGGTGTGCTGGGGGGATCACGCCGGCGTTGCTGCCGGCGTGTCGGAATCCCTACCCCCGGTCGCCGGGCCCATGCCTGATTCGTCATTTCTCTGCGGAGCCGCCCCGCGCCGGTCACACAATGGAGGGTCTGCCCGCCCCGGGCGGCGGTGAGCTACGGAGGTGACGGCGATGGCACGTGACGTGCGCGGACGCGCCGCGGCCCGGTCCCGGCCGCCGATCCAGAAGGTCGCCCTCGCGGTGGCCGCCGTCTTCGTGCTGATCGGTGTGCTCGGCTTCGTCCCCGGCTTCACCACCCACTACGGGGACCTGAGGTTCGCCGGCCACCACTCGGAGGCCAAGCTCATCGGCCTGTTCCAGGTGTCGATCCTGCACAACCTGCTGCACCTGCTCTTCGGGCTGGTCGGCCTCGTGCTGGCCCGGCGGATCGCCGGGGCCCGGCTGTTCCTGGCCGGCGGCGGCGCCGCCTACCTGGGCCTCTGGCTGTACGGCTTCGCCATCGACCGGGAGACCGCGGCGAACTTCGTGCCGTTCAACGACGCCGACAACTGGCTGCACCTCTTCCTCGGCTTCGGCATGCTCGCGCTGGGGCTGCTGCTCAACAACGAGGTGGGCACCGGCGGGCGGCCGGACACTCCCATCGACCGGCCCTGACCAGCGCCGTCACCCGTTCGGGCGGCGTCGGCCGCGACGCGCCGGGCCGGCGTTTGCCCGCTCACCGGTTGGGGCACCAGGACCACCACGGGGAGTGACCCCGGCGGGACGAGGAGGTCCGGCGATGCCACGGTGGTTGCGGAACAACGCGCTCACGGTCGCCATGCTCGGCGCATTCCTGATCTTCCTGGTGTTGCAGAGCGTGTTCGGCTGGCAGGTGCACAACGAGGAGTTGGCCGAGTACGGGGCCGCGCCGCTGAGCTGGTGGGCGTACCTGGGCACCGGGCACTTCGCCGAGGCGGTCTTCGAGAACTGGGAGTCGGAGTTCCTCCAGATGGGCGGCTACGTGCTGCTCACCGCGTACCTCGTGCAGAAGGGCTCGGCCGAGTCGAAGCCGGAGGGCCAGACGGACCGGCCCGACGACGACCCTCGGCACGGGACCCCGGACTCGCCCTGGCCGGTGCGGGCCGGCGGGCTGCCGCTGGCGGTCTACCGGAACAGCCTCTCGATCGCGCTGTTCATGATCTTCGCGGGCTCGTTCCTCGGGCACCTGTTCGGCGGCGTGGCCGCCTACAACGAGGAGCAGGCGTTGCAGAGCGGGGCCGCCCCCATCGGCGCCTGGCAGTTCCTCGGCACCAGCGACTTCTGGTTCCAGTCGATGCAGAACTGGCAGAGCGAGTTCCTCGCCGTGGGCGCGCTGATCCTGCTCAGCATCGTGCTCCGGCAGCACGCCAGCCCCGAGTCCAAGCCGGTCACCGCGGCCCACGCCGAGACCGGCGCCTAGGGCCCGCCGTCAGGCGGCGACCGGCAGCCGTTTGGCGAAGCACACGCTGAACGGGTTGTCGACGTACTCGCCGTACACCGGAACGGGCCGGTAGCCGCAGGACCGGTAGAGGCCGATGGCGGCCGGCAGATAGCTCCCGGTCTCCAGGCACACGGTGGTGTGCCCCTGCCGGAAGGCCAACTCCTCCAGGGCCGCCAGCAACTGCCGGGCGATCCCCCGCCCCCGGTACGCCGGCCGGACGTACATCCGCTTCAGCTCGCCGGTGTCGGCGTCGAGGGCCTGGAGGCCGCCGCAGGCGACCGCCCGGCCGCCCTCGACCACCGCCAGGTAGCGGATGTCGTCGTGGGTGACCGTCGCCTGCCCGTCCAGGCCGCCGTCAGCCTCGCGCAGCTCCCGCTGCTGCGCGGCGACCAGGGCGGCGACCTCGGGATCCGTGGCGGGACGGGATTCGATCAGCATCCCGTCACGGTAGGTCGACCGGATTTCGCGGAGGTTTCCGGCCACCATCCCGAACGCGGACGGAACGGAACTACTCCCAGTCCTCGTCGTCGGCGTCGTCCTGCGGGGCGGCCGCCTCCAGCTCGTCCTCCGGGCGCACCCGGCGCGCCTTGCGGGCGGCCAGCCGCTCCGCGGCGGAGGCACGGGTCGTCTTGTCCTCCAGCCGCACGTCCGTGCCCCGGTTGCCCGGGACGAAGTCGACGCCGGCGTAGAGGGTGGGCTGCCAGTCGAACTCGCGCTCGCCGATCCGGACCAGGTCGCCCGCCTGGGCGCCGGCCTTGGCCAGCTTCTCCTCCACGCCGAGGCGGGCCAGCCGGTCGGCCAGGAAGCCCACGGCCTCGTCGTTGTCGAAGTTCGTCTGCTTGACCCAGCGCTCCGGGCGGCTGCCCCGCACCGTGAAGGAGCCGTCGTCCTCGGCCTCGATGGTGAAGCCGGCGTCGTCGACCGCCTTCGGCCGGATCACGATCCGGGTCGGCTCGGCCGGCGGCGCGGCACGGCGCGACTGGTCGACCAGCTCGGCCATCGCGTACGTCAGCTCCCGCAGCCCCTCCCGCGTGGCGGTGGAGACGTCGAACACCCGGAAGCCGCGGGCCTCCAGGTCGGGCCGGACGATGTCGGCGAGGTCCCGCCCGTCCGGCACGTCGATCTTGTTGAGGGCCACGAGGCGGGGCCGGTCGGCCAGGCCGCCGTACTGGGTCAGCTCGGACTCGATGGCGTCGATGTCGGCGAGCGGGTCCCGGCCCGGCTCCAGCGTCGCCGTGTCGACCACGTGCACCAGCACGGCGCAGCGCTCGACGTGGCGGAGGAACTCCAGGCCCAGCCCCCTGCCGGTGGCCGCGCCCGGGATCAGGCCCGGCACGTCGGCGACCGTGAAGGTGTGGTTGTCCACCCGGACGACGCCCAGGTTGGGCACGAGCGTGGTGAACGGGTAGTCGGCGATCTTCGGCTTCGCCGCGGAGATCACCGAGATCAGCGAGGACTTGCCCGCCGACGGGAAGCCCACCAGGCCGACGTCGGCGACGCTCTTCAGCTCCAGCACCACGTCGAGCCGGTCACCGGGCTCGCCCAGCTCGGCGAAGCCGGGGGCCTTGCGCCGGGCGTTCGCCAGCGAGGCGTTGCCCCGGCCGCCGCGGCCGCCCCGGGCCGCCTCGAAGGTGGTGCCCACGCCGACCAGGTCGGCCAGCACCTCGCCGTCGAGGGTCTGCACCACGGTGCCGTTCGGCACCTTGATGACCAGGTCGCGGCCGTTGGCCCCGTCCCGGTTCGAGCCCGCCCCGCCCTTGCCGTTCTCGGCCTTCATGTGCGGGCGGAAGTGGAAGTCGAGCAGCGTGGTCACCTGTGCGTCGACGACCAGCGAGACGCTGCCGCCGTGCCCGCCGTTGCCGCCGTCGGGGCCGCCGAAGGGCTTGAACTTCTCCCGGTGGATGGAGACACAGCCGTGCCCGCCGTCGCCGGCCTGCATGTGCAGGACGACCCGGTCAACGAACGTCGTCACGACGCCAATCCTTCCAGCGGGACACTGCCCCGCACCTGAAAAAGCGAAGCGGGCCGGGACACGAGGTCCACGGCCCGCAACGCCTGCGAATTACTGCTGCGGCACGATGCTGACGGTCTTGCGACCGCGCTTGGTGCCGAACTGGACCGAGCCGGCGGCCAGCGCGAACAGCGTGTCGTCGCCGCCACGGCCGACCAGGTCACCGGGGTGGAACTTGGTGCCACGCTGACGGATGAGGATCTCACCCGCGCTGACGACCTGACCACCGAAGCGCTTCACGCCGAGCCGCTGGGCCGCGGAATCGCGACCGTTACGCGAGCTGGACGCACCCTTTTTGTGAGCCATTGGAGGACGACCTACTTCCCGCTGGAGATGCCGGTCACCTTGACCTGGGTCAGCGGCTGGCGGTGACCCTGGCGCTTGTGGTAGCCGGTCTTGTTCTTGAACTTGTGGATCCGGATCTTCGGGCCCTTGGTGTGCGCGGCGATCTCGCCGGACACCGCGACCTTGGCGAGCTTCGTCGCGTCGGTCACCAGGTCGTCACCGTCGACGAGGAGCACCGCGGTGAGCTTCACCGCGTCGCCGGGGGCACCGGCGAGCTTCTCGACCTCGATCACGTCGCCCTCGGCGACCTTGTACTGCTTGCCGCCGGTCTTGACGATCGCGTACATCGGAGGCGGACTCCCTGTCGTTGAGGCTGCTGGCGTCTTTACCCACCGTTACCGGTCGGTCGTTCCCACGGCGTCTCGCCGGGAGCCGTGACACCGGCGGCGCGGGCACGCGGGAACTCGGCACACCAAAGTGCGCCGCAGGCAAGCGTACGCCATGACCGGCCCGCCGCCCAAACCGGGCCGCCCGTCAGGCCGGACAGAGCTCGTCGAGCCGCCCCTGGAGCCGATCGAACTCCGTCTCGTCGATCGCCTGCACGTCCGTGCCCAGCCCGCCGACCTCGGTGGCGAGGTCCGCCAACAGGGTGCGCAGCCGGGGGTCGGCGGCCTGCCCGGACTGCTCCCGAAGCGCGTCCCGCCAGCCCGCGAGGGCCGTCTCCGCGTCCCGTCGGGCGGCGTCCGCGGCCTTCCCGTCGCCGCGGCCGGTGGCGCGCAGCATCTCGGCCAGCTTGAACACGTACGTCTGCACGGCGGCGGAGCCGGCCTGCTTGGCGCGGGCGCACACGCCCGGGTCGCCGGTGACCGTCGGGGCAGGTGTGGCCGCCGTGGGCGGTGGAGCCGGTGAGGCGAAGCCCACCGCGAAGGGGTCCTCGCCCCGGTCGGCGCAGCCCGCGCCGGCCAGCAGAAGCCCGGTCAGCGCGGTGACCGCGAACACGCGACGCATGTCTCCTCCCTCCGGGGCCGGCCGTCCCGACCGGGGGTCGACGGACACGGCAGGGCCCCTGCCCGACTCTGTTGCCGGTGCAGGGGCCCTGTCAAACGCCGTACAGGTCAGCGGCTCACGGCCGGGTGCGCCGCCGCGCGCCGCCGCGCCGGGAGCGCCGGCGGGCGGTGCCGTTCTCGGCGCCCTCCTCGTCCCCGTCGCCGATGGCGTCCGGGTCGTCCGCGGCGGCCAGCCGGGCCGAGTCGCCCTGCTGGCTGTCCGCCACCGCCGGGGCGGCCGCCGTCTCCGTCTCGAACCGGGACAGGTCGTAGCCCTGGGTGTCGTAGTAGTCGTCGTCCGAGCTGTCGACCACCTCGGCGACGGCCTTCTCCGGCGCCGCCGGGGTGGGCTGCTCCGCGGCCTCCGCCGCGGGCTTCTCCGCGGCGGCCCGGCGACCCCGGCGTCGGCCCTTCTCCTCGGTGGCGGGGCTGGTGACGGCCGAGGCCACGGCCTTGACCTTCTCCCCCGCGCCACCGCGCGGCTTCTCCGGCACCGGCTCGGTGTGGATGATGACGCCCCGGCCCTTGCAGCACTCGCAGGTCTCGCTGAACGCCTCCAGCAGGCCCGCGCCGATCCGCTTGCGGGTCATCTGCACGAGGCCGAGCGAGGTGATCTCGGTGACCTGGTGCTTGGTGCGGTCCCGGCCGAGGCACTCGGTGAGCCGGCGCAGCACCAGCTCCCGGTTCGACTCCAGCACCATGTCGATGAAGTCGATCACCACGATGCCGCCGAGGTCGCGCAGCCGGAGCTGGCGCACGATCTCCTCGGCCGCCTCCAGGTTGTTCCGGGTGACCGTCTCCTCCAGGTTGCCCCCGGAGCCGGTGTACTTGCCGGTGTTGACGTCGATGACGGTCATCGCCTCGGTCCGGTCGATCACCAGCGAGCCGCCGGACGGGAGGAAGACCTTCCGGTCCAGCCCCTTGAGGATCTGCTCGTCGATCCGGTACTCGGCGAACACGTCCGTGGTGCCGGCGTGCCGGCGCAGCCGGGCCACCAGGTCCGGCGAGACGTGCGACAGGTAGGACTCGACCAGGTCGTACGCCGGCTCGCCCTCGATGACCAGCTCGCGGAAGTCCTCGTTGAACAGGTCCCGGACCACCCGGATGACCAGGTCGGGCTCCTCGTAGAGCAGCACCGGGGCGCCACCCTCGGCCGCCTTGGCCTGGATCTCCTCCCACTGCGCCTGGAGCCGCTTGACGTCCCGGGCCAGCTCGTCCTCGCTGGCGCCCTCGGCGGCCGTCCGCACGATCACCCCGGCGCCGTCCGGCACCAGCTTCTTGAGGATGTCCCGCAGCCGCTTGCGCTCGGTGTCCGGCAGCTTCCGGCTGATGCCGGAGGCGTTGCCGTTCGGCACGTAGACCAGGTGCCGGCCGGAGAGCGCGATGTGGCTGGTCAGCCGAGCGCCCTTGTGCCCGATCGGGTCCTTGGTGACCTGCACCAGCACCGAGTCGCCGGACCGGAGCGCCTGCTCGATCGAGCGGGCCCGGCCCTCCAGGCCGGTGGTGTCCCAGTTGACCTCGCCGGCGTAGAGCACGGCGTTGCGGCCGCGCCCGATGTCGACGAAGGCCGCCTCCATGCTGGGCAGGACGTTCTGCACCTTGCCGAGGTAGACGTTGCCGGCCATGGTGCCGGACGAGTTGCGGGTCACGTAGTGCTCGACCAGCACGCCGTCCTCGAGGACCGCGATCTGCGTCCGGTCGCCCCGCTGGCGGACGGCCATCACCCGGTCGACCGCCTCCCGGCGGGCCAGGAACTCCGACTCGCTGAGGATCGGCGGGCGGGTACGCCGCTGCTCGCGGCCGTCCCGGCGGCGCTGCCGCTTGGCCTCCAGCCGGGTCGAGCCCGAGACGCCCTGCACCTCGTCGACGGCCTTGCGCGGCTCGCGGATCTTGACGACGGTGGGCACGCCGTCCTCGGCGACGGTCTCCGCCTCACCCGCGCCCCGGCGGCGGCGCCGACGGCGACGACGGGTCATCCCCTCGCCCTCGGCCTCCTCCTCGTCCTCGATCTCCTCGGCCTCGGCCTCGGCGGACTCGGCCCGGACGGCCTCCTCGGCCTCCTCGTCCTCCGCCTCCTCGGCGCCCCGGCCGCGGCCCCGGCCCCGGCGGCCCCGACGACGGCGGCGCCGCAGGGCGGCCTCGTCCTCGTCCTCCTCCTCCGCCTCGGCGACCTCCTCGGCCTCGACGGTCGGCTCCTCCTCGACCTCGACCTCGACCTCGACCGGCTCGACCTCGCGACGACCCCGGCGGCGGCGCCGGCCGGTCTCCACCGGCTCCTCGGCCGGCTCCTCGGCGACCGGGTAGGTGACCCGGACGACCGGGGCCTCCTCGGGCTGCGGAGGCATGAACAGGACGGTCGGCGCGGAGAGTGCGGCGCGGCGCCTGCGGCTGGTCGGCGCGGGCTCCTCGGCCGGCTCCTCGGCGGGGCCCGGCACGGCGGCGCCGGGCGACACCTCGCCGGTCCGGTCCTCCGGACCGCCGGCGCGGGCCAGGACGGCCTCGTCGTCGCCCCGGTCGCCGGGGGTCGGCTCGTCCTCGGCGTCCTCCCCGACCGCGTCCTCGTCCTCCGGCCCGCCCTCGGCGGGCGCCGGGGGCTCAAGGGCGGCCGGGGGCTCGGTGTCAGGCTGCGGCTCGACCGCCGGCTCGGCCGTCTCGGCCGGCGCGCCGGTCGGCGCCTCGTCCGCGGCGGCGTCGACCGGCGGCGGGGTGGTCTTGCGGCGGCGGGTGCGGGTCACCTTGACCGGCGGCACCACCTCGTCGGAGGCGGCCTCCGCCCCGGCCGCGACCACCGGCTCCTCGGCCGCCTTGGCGGGGGTCGCCTTGCGCCGCCGCCGGGTCTTCGGCGCGGCCTCCAGGTCGCCGGCGACCGGGGCGAACACCTCGGCCTGCGGCGTCTCACCGGTCCCGGTCACCGGGGTGTGCGCCTCGACCGGCGCGTCGGTCTGCTCCGGCTGGTTCAGCGGGGCGGCCTTGCGACGGCTGGCCCGCTTGCGGGCCGGCGGCCTGACCTCGGCGGTGCTGTCGGTGCTGCTGGTGGCGGCTGCCTCGGCCGGCTCTGCGCCGGTCCGTTCGCCGCCCTCGGGCTCGTTCTCGAGCATGGACGTTCTCCAGTTCTGGCTGCCCCGGGCGCGGGTGAGCGCTGCCACGCAGGGTCGCCGCAAAAGGTGTTTCCGCCGGTCGCGCAGGTGCGCGGCCGCCGAAGTCTGCCTGCCAGAACGCTGACCGTCGGTCAGCGTTCTCCGATGGCTGCCCCGTCGCGATCCGCGTCCAACGGATCGACGATCTCGCCCTGCGCGGTCAACGTGCCCTGTGCCAGCCGGATCACCCTCGGGGAGACCGGCGGCTCCAGGTCGGCCACCACGCGGAGGCCGGAAAGGACGTCATCGGGTCGTACGGAGGGGGTGACCTGCCGCACGACCAGTTCGAGTATCGCACACGGTACGGCCGTCGCCCCGGAAGGCGTCTCGGACGGCCGCAGCGTATCGATGGCGATGACGGCAGCGCGGGCGTCGAAGGTGCGCCGCCCCTGCTTGGTCATCCGCTCGACCTGGATCTCCTCGGCGGCGGTGAACGCCGTCACGGCCCGCTCCAGCACGGCCGGGTCGACCTCGGGCAGTTCGATCCGCCACCGGGAGGCCTCGATCCGGTCGGCCAGGCTGCCGCCGGCGGCCTCCACCGCGTCCAGCACGTCGAGCCCGGGCGACAGGGCGGCGTCCAGGGCCGCCCGCAGCTGCCCCGGGTCGACCGGCTCGCGCAGGCCGATCTCCAGGTACTCCGCCTCGCTGGCCACGCCGGTCGGCGCCGCCGAGGCGTACGAGATCTTCGGGTGCGGAGTGAAACCCTGGGAGAAGGCGATCGGTACGCCGGCCCGGCGCAACGCGCGCTCGAAGGCCCGGGCGAAGTCCCGGTGCGAGGTGAACCGCAGCGGCCCACGCTTGGCGTACCGGATCCGGACCCGCTGGACGACCGGCGCCTGGCCGCCCTCGGGTTGAGGCTTTCTGGCGATCGTGAGCTCCTCGGCTGTGCCTGCGTGTCGGTTCCATCCTGGCGCAGCGGCCGGCGCGGCCCGCAGCCGGGGCGGCAGATGCGGCCGGACGAACCGGTCCGAACCGGTCAGCGGGGACGCCCGCCCGCCCGGAGAACGACGGTGGCCGGCCGGCGACACCCACAGGTCACCCGGCCGGCCACCGCAGGTTCAGGACCGGTTGCCGCCCGGCGGCGGGTACGTCCCCGGCGGCGGCGGGACGTGGCCGGGCGGCGGGGCGTAGGGGTTGGCGCCCGGCGGGGCCTGGCCACCCGGTGCGCCCGGCGGGGCGTGGTAACCGGCCGGGACCGGTGGGGTGCCGTAGCCACCCCCGGCCCCCTGGTCGAGCACGTGGTCCGGCACGGCGGCCGCCCGGGCCGCCTCCCGGCGGTAGCGGCGCCGGTTCCAGATGAGGAAGACCACCAGCGCCACGAGCACCAGGAGCACCACGGCGATGCCGATGCCGATGACCATGACCTGCTGGTCGGTGGGCCCGCCCCGGTCGCCGTACTCCGTCACGTCGAAGTCGTCGTCCTCGGCCGCCTGCGGCGGAGCCGAGCTGGCCGCGGCCCCGCCGAGGAGCGGGTTCGCCGAGACCGCCGGCACCGTGGCGGTGAGCGCCGCCACCGGGTCGATCCGGCCGAAGCCGTACTGCGGGTCGCGGCCGGGCGGGCCGGCGTCCCGGGCGGTGCGGATGATCCGGTTGATCACGTTGGGCGCGGAGAGATCCGGATACTTCGCGCGGATGAGCGCCGCGATGCCGGAGACGATCGCGGTGGCGTCGGAGGTGCCGTCACCCCAGCCGTAGCCGTGGTCCGGGCCGGCGTTGTAGATGCCGTCGGCGGGGGCGGCCACCACGGCCTCGCGCCCCTGGCTGGAGCCGGACCAGAAACGACCACCCCTCGTGGTGCCGGTCACCGCGATCACCCCGGGGACATTGGCCGGGCTGATCACCTCGGTGTGCCCCTTGGCGGTGTTGCCGGCAGCGCCCACCACGACCACGTCCCGCTCGAGGGCGTACCGGATCGCCGCCTCCTCGTCGTCGGACGCCACGCCCATGCTGCCGTAGGACAGGTTGACGACCTTGGCGCCGCCGTCGACGGCCATCCGGATGCCCTGGGCCGACGCCGCGTCGCTGCTCTCTCCCTTGCCCGGCTTCGTCTTGATCGGCAGGATCCGCACGCCCGGCGCGATGCCGGTCACCCCGTCCGAACCGGCGTTGCGCGCCGCGATGATGCCGGCCATGTGGGTGCCGTGGCCGTCCGCGTCGGAGCGCCCGTCGCCGGGGGCGCCGTAGCTGCGGCGCCCGGGGAGCACCTGGCCGGCCAGCTCCGGGTGGCTGGCGTCGACGCCGCTGTCCACCACGGCGACGGTCACCCCGCGCCCGGTGGAGAGCCGGTGCACCTGGTCGATGCGCAGCTCGTCCAGGTACCACTGTTCGGCCCGCCGCGGCGCGGCGGCCGCCGGTTGGGCGGCCCCCAGCACCATGAGCCCGGCCACCAGCCCGGCCGCGACCGACCGGAGCGCGCCCGCGTGCAACCTCATCCGTCCGTCCTCAGCGCAGGATGCCCGGGGACGCGGCGTCACCGCTGCCCCACGGATCGTCGTCCTCAGTCAACCACGACGAGTGCTCGCTGCCGGAGCCGCCGTGCCCGGCGCCGCCGTGCCCGCCGCCCATCATGCCGCCGCCCATCATGCCGGCGCCGCGCGCGCCACCCGCGCCCGCGCCCGCGCCGGCCGCGTTGCGCAGCGCGCTGGCCGCGCTGGTCATCGGGGGCACCTTGCCGTTGCCGCCACCGACCATGCCGGGGATGCCGCCCATGCCGATCCCGCCGGCCGCGCCGACACCGCCGCCACCGATGCCGCCGGCCGAGCCGAGGCCGGCGCCGCCACCGCCGAAGCCGCCACCGGCGCCGCCGAGCCCCGCGGAGTTGACGCCGCCGCCGAGCCCGCCGGTGCCGCCGCCGATGGTGCCCGGCCCGCCGGCGCCGGCCAGGCCGCTGCCGTAGTCGTGGTCACCGGTCCCCGGGTAGCCGGCGCCGGTGGACGGCGGGGTGACGGTGCCGGCGCCACCGCCACTGCCTCCGCCGCCGAAGTCGGGGCCGCCGGTGGTGGGCGGGGGCTTCAGGGATCCGCCGTCGAAGGAACCACCGCCGCCGCCACCACCGCCGCCGGTGCTGCCGAGGGAGGGCGCGCCGCCACCGAAGCCGCCGCCCGCGCCACCGCCACCGACGCCGCCACCACCGCCCGGCAGGCCGGACGGCGGCTTGCGGTCGTCGGGACGGTAGTCGTCGACGTCGGAGTTCGGAGTGGGCACGACCAGCTTGGGCCGCTCCGTCTCCACGGCGGCCGGCAGCGGCGACATCGCCGAGTTGGCCGCCTGCTGGTTGTCCCGGTACCAGTTGTCCAGGTGCGACTTGGTGTCCCACCAGCCGCCGCGCTTGTTGTCGCTGGCGTTGCCGTCGACCTTCATGGTCGCCTCGAGGTCGTCGGCCTTGTCGCGGAACGCGCCGTCGGCGTACGAGGCCGGGTTGCTCTGGTAGTCCTTGCGCAGCGCGGCCAGGAAGCCCGAGGCACTCTCGCCGTCGCGGGCGTCGTCGAGCTCGGTGCCGTTGGGCAGGCTCCACTCGTCCCAGCCGAAGTCGTCCATCAGCGGGATCGGGATGCTCGCGACCGACTTGCGGATGTCACCCTCGATCCGCGACAGCGCGCCGCTGACATTGCTCGCGTGGGTGATGAGATCCTCGATCTCCTTGCCGATCTCGCCCAGGTGCTCCCGGTACGCGTCGCCGCCGCTGCCCTTCCAGCCGCTGAGCAGGCCGGGCAGGCCGCCGCTGTGCGGGCGCTCCTTGCCGGGCGCGATCGGACCGACGAAGGACCGACCGACGAGCGAGTCCCGCAGGTAGCCCAGGCCGGTGGAGAGGTTGCTCCATCCCATCCCGACCGAGCCGACCGTCTCCGGATCCGCCGACAGCGTCACCTCGCGGACGCACCGCTCCCAGGTTCCTCCAGCCATGACCCTCTCCCCCTCAGGCCGTGTACGGGTAGGTGGGCTGCTCGCCCGTCGCCGGCGGCGGGGCGGCGGACTCCAGCAGCCGCTCGATCTCCTTGCCGTTGGCGGCGTTGCGGGCCTCGGTGTCGCGGAACGCCTTCGCGATGTCCTCGGTGCCCTGCTTCAGCGAGGCGAGCTTGGTGGAGAGCGACTTGAGGTGGGCCTCCATGTTCGCCGTCGACTTCGTCAGCGCCTGCCACTGCATGCGAGCGTCCTCGTACGCGCCGAACGGCGTGCCGTTGGGCACCGTCTGCGCGTTGTTGCTGTCGCCCTTCATCCGCTCCTTGATGCGTTCCATCTCGTAGCTGATGGTGTCGTCGACATACTGCTTGAGGCGCTCGACGTAGTCCGCCGCGGCGTCCAGGTCCTCGACGCTGACGTGCAGATCGCCGGTGTCCGGCGGCCTGATGTCACCCATGCTGCTGCCCTCCCCGCTGCCGGCCCCCGGCCGGTCCAATACGGACGCAGCGTATCGAGAGACAGCCAGTCGGGGCACCCCCACCCCGCGTCACGGGACATCGACGGGCGACGTGTCCCGGAATGTGACGGAGCGCGGAACCCCGAGGGATCCCGCGCTCCGGTGTGCGCCGGCGGTGCTACTGCTGGGCGCCGGCGGGCAGCTTCAGACCGTTGACCGGGGTCAACGGCAGCAGCTTCCGGCCGGTCGGGCCGATCTGGATCTCCGTGTCCATGGCCGGGCACACGCCGCAGTCGAAGCAGGGCGTCCACCGGCAGTCGTCCTGCTCGTACTCGGCGAGCGAGTCCTGCCAGTCCTGCCAGAGCCAGTCCTTGTCCAGGCCCGAGTCGAGGTGGTCCCAGGGCAGGACCTCCAGCTCGTCGCGCTCCCGGGTGGTGAACCAGTCCAGGTCCACCCCGAACGACGGCAGCACCTCGGCCGCCGCGTCCACCCAGCGCTGGTAGGAGAAGTGCTCGCTCCAACCGTCGAACCGGCCGCCGTTCTCCCAGACCCGGCGGATCACCGCGCCGACCCGGCGGTCGCCCCGGGACAGCAGGCCCTCGATCAGCGACGGCTCGCCGTCGTGGTAGCGGAAGCCGACGGCCCGGCCCAGCGAGCGGTCGCTGTTGATGGCCTGCTTGAGCAGCCGGAGCCGGCCGTCGATGACCTCGGGACGCTCCATGGCGGCCCACTGGAACGGGGTGTGCGGCTTCGGCACGAAGCCACCGATCGAGACGGTGCAGCGGATGTCCTTGGACCCGGTGGCCGCCCGGCCGGCCCGGATGACCTCGTGCGCCATGTCGGCGATCTCGAGGACGTCGGCGTCGGTCTCGGTCGGCAGGCCGCACATGAAGTAGAGCTTCACCTGCCGCCAGCCGTTGGTGTACGCGGTCACCACGGTGCGGATGAGGTCGTCCTTCGACACCATCTTGTTGATGACCTTACGGATCCGCTCCGACCCGCCCTCGGGGGCGAAGGTCAGGCCGGTCCGCCGGCCGTTGCGGGACAGCTCCTGCGCCAGGTCGATGTTGAAGGCGTCCACCCGCGTCGACGGCAGCGAGAGCGAGACGTTGGTGCCCGCGTACTGCTCGGCGAGCCCGGAGCACATGTCGCCGATCTCCGAGTGGTCGGCCGACGACAGCGACAGCAGGCCCACCTCGTGGAAGCCGGAGAACTCCAGCCCCTGCTGCACCATCTGGCCGACCGTGGTGATCGAGCGCTCCCGCACCGGGCGGGTGATCATGCCCGCCTGGCAGAACCGGCAGCCGCGGGTGCAGCCGCGGAAGATCTCCACCGCGTACCGCTCGTGGACCGTCTCGGCCAGCGGCACGAGCGGCTTCTTCGGGTACGGCCAGGCGTCCAGGTCCATGGTCGTGCGCTTGTGCACCCGGAACGGCACGTCGGGACGGTTCGGCACGACCCGCTGGATCCGGCCGTCGGGCAGGTAGTCCACGTCGTAGAAGCGCGGCACGTAGATGCTCTCGGTGCGGGCCAGCCGCAGCAGCAGCTCGTCCCGGCCACCCGGGCAGCCCTCGGCCTTCCAGTCCCGGACGATCGCGGTGATCTCCAGCACCGCCTCCTCGCCGTCGCCGAGCACCGCGGCGTCGACGAAGTCGGCGATCGGCTCCGGGTTGAACGCGGCGTGGCCACCGGCCACGATCACCGGGTCGGCCTCGGTGCGGTCGGCGGCGAGCATCGGGATGCCGGCCAGGTCGATCGCGGTGAGCAGGTTGGTGTAGCCCAGCTCGGTGGCGAAGGAGACCCCGAACACGTCGAAGTCGCGCACCGCGCGGTGGGCGTCGACGGTGAACTGCGGCACGCCGTGGGCGCGCATCAGCTTCTCCAGGTCCGGCCAGACCGCGTACGTCCGCTCGGCGAGCACGTCGGGCAGCTCGTTGAGCACCTCGTAGAGGATCTGGACGCCCTGGTTGGGCAGGCCCACCTCGTACGCGTCGGGGTACATCAGCGCCCACCGGACGGTCGCCGCGTCCCAGTCCTTGACCACCGCGCCCAGCTCGCCACCCACGTACTGGATGGGCTTGGTCACCTGGGGCAGCAGCGGCTCCAACCGCGGCCACACGGAATTGGCCGCGGTCGGGCGCGGCGTCGTCGACGGGGCACTCATGATGCCCAAGGGTACGCGG
>NZ_WBKT01000044.1 GCF_008868175.1 Micromonospora sp. AMSO31t | reverse complement strand
GTGAGCGTCCGGCCCGTCCCGCGCGTCCGGAGCCGGGTGAGCGTCCGGCGCGTCCGGCCACCGACGAACGCCCCACCGCGAGCCGGCCGACCGGTCCGGCGCGCCGGGAGCCCGCCCCTCCGCCGCAGGAGCCGGGTCCGCTCGGGCGTCCGGTGCCCGGCGAGCGGCCGGCCGGCCCCGCGCGGCAGGAGCCGGCGGGTGAGGGACCGCCCGGCCCGGCCCGGCCGGCGCCGGGCGCCGACGCCGAGGAGGGGGAGGGCTGATGCCGGACTGGTTGGAGCTGGTCCTCCGGGTGGTGGGCGTGCTGGTCGCGTTCCTCACCCTGCCGCTGATCGTGGGCCAGGCCGAGCACAAGGTGATGGCCCACATGCAGGGCCGGCTCGGCCCGATGTACGCGGGCGGCTTCCACGGCTGGGCGCAGCTCGTCGCCGACGGCATCAAGTTCGTGCAGAAGGAGGACGTCACCCCGCGCGAGGCGGACCGGCCGGTGTTCCGGCTGGCCCCCGCCGTGTCCCTGGTGCCCTACCTCCTCGCCCTGCTGGTCATCCCGCTCGGTCCGGGTGACCTGGTCGGGCAGCCGCTGGACATCGGCCTGTTCTTCGTGCTGGCCGTGGTGGGCATCGGGGTGCTCGCCGTGCTCATGTCGGCCTGGGCGTCGGCCAACAAGTACAGCCTCCTCGGCGGCCTGCGCGGGGCGGCCCAGCTGCTCGGCTACGAGCTGCCGCTGGTGCTGGCCGCCGCCTCGGTGGCCATGGCGGCCGGCACGCTCAGCCTGCCCGGCATCGTGGAGGCGTGGCGCCCCTGGTGGCTGCTCTGGCAGGCGCCGGCCATGGTGATCTTCTTCGTGGCGGGGCTGGCCGAGATCCGCCGGCCCCCGTTCGACATGCCGGTGGCCGACTCCGAGCTGGTCTTCGGCTTCATGACCGAATACACCGGCCTGCGCTTCGCGTTCTTCCTGCTCGCCGAGTACGTGGGCATCGTGGTGATCGCCGCGCTGACCACGGTGCTCTTCCTCGGCGGCTGGCAGGGCCCGTTCGCCGACGCCCAGCTCGGCTGGCTCTGGACGCTGCTCAAGGTGTTCGCCGTCGCGTTCGTGATCATCTGGCTCCGGGTGAGCTACCCGCGGCTGCGCGAGGACCAGCTCCAGCGCCTGTGCTGGCTGGTGCTCGTCCCGCTGGCCCTGGCCCAGCTCGTGCTGACCGCCGCCGTCCGCCTGGCCCTGTGAGGACGGGCGGGTTCAGGCCGCGTCGCGCAGCGGGGTGTGGTCCGGGTCGACCCGCTCGTCGGGCGGCGCGGGCAGCGGCGGCGTGCCGTCGCCGAACGGGCGGCCGCCGAGCTGCTCCCGCCCGTGCGGGGTGAGCCAGTTCGCCAGGTCCGGGCCGAGCGGCACCACCCCGGTCGGGTTGATGTCCCGGTGCACCTCGTAGTAGTGCCGCTTGATGTGGTCGAAGTCGACGGTGTCGCCGAAGCCCGGCGTCTGGAACAGGTCCCGCGCGTACGCCCAGAGCACCGGCATCTCGGTCAGCTTCTGCCGGTTGCACTTGAAGTGACCGTGGTAGACCGGGTCGAAGCGGACAAGGGTGGTGAACAGCCGGACGTCCGCCTCGGTGATCGTGTCGCCGACCAGGTAGCGCTGCCCGGCCAGCCGCTCGGTCAGCCAGTCCAGCCGGTCGAAGAGCCGGTGGTACGCCTTCTCGTACGCCCCCTGGCTGCCGGCGAAACCGCACCGGTAGACGCCGTTGTTCACGTCCGCGAAGACCACCGCGTTGACCTCGTCGATCTCGCCGCGCAGCCGCTCCGGGTAGAGCTCCGGCGCGCCCGGCCGGTGGTGGGCGGTCCACTCCGTCGACAGGTCCAGGCTCATCTGCGCGTAGTCGTTGGTGACCACCTGCCCGGTCGGCACGTCCACCAGGGCCGGCACCGTGATGCCCCGCTCGTAGCCGGGGAAGCGCGCGAAGTAGGCGTCGGCCAGCCGCTCGATGCCGAGCACCGGGTCCCGGCCGCCCGGGTCGAGGTCGAAGGTCCAGCTGCGCTTGTCGTGGGTGGGCCCGGCCACCGCCATCGAGATGGCGTCCTCCAGCCCGAGCAGCCGCCGGACGATGATCAGCCGGTTCGCCCACGGGCAGGCCCGGCTGACGGCCAGCCGGTAACGGCCCGGCTCCACCGGCCAGCCGCTCGACCCGTCCGCGGTGATCCGGGTGGCGATGTACCGCTGGTCCCGGGTGAACTCGCCGCCCGGCTCGACGTACTTGCCGCCGGTCCGGTCGAGGATCTCGTCACCGTTGCCGCCCACGCCGCCTCCCGAGGATGTCGCGTTCCGGTCTCATCATGGTCGCTCCGCCGGCTTCCGGCAGGCCGAGTCGGTACGACCGGGGCTAGGCTGCCGCGGTGACGGATGTGGAGGCGGCGGCCCGGCGCTTCATTGCCGACGTGTGGAACGCCGGTCGTGAGGAGAGCGCGTACGACCTGATCGCCGACGACTGCCCGGGGCTGGGCGGGACCGGCCCGGAGGCCACCCTGGCCTGGCACCGCGACCGGCGGGCGTCCTTCCCGGACCTGCGCTACAAGGTCGTCGAGGTGGTGGCCACCGGCAACCGGGTGGCCGTGCACTGGCGCGCCGCCGGCACCCAGGCCGGGCAGTTCGGGCCGGTGCCGCCCACCGGGCGGGTGGTCAGCTACTCGGGGGCGAGCTTCCTCCGCTTCGACGAGACCGGCCGGATCATCGACGTGTGGAGCGTCAACGAGCTGTTCCAGGTCCTCCAGCAACTCGGCGTCGAGATGCTCCCGCCGCTCACACGCGGCGGGGAGTGATCCGGCTGATCGGCAGGTTCACCGGGAAGGGCTCGCCGGTGTCCACGAACTTCGTCCACCGGCCCGTCTCGGTGTAGGCCTCGTGCACCGGATCGATCTTGTAGGTGTAGACGACCAGCCCGTCGTCCTCCAGCTCCAGTCGCCAGTAATAGGGGATCTCGGCCTGCGCGTAGAGCGTCGGCTTCAGCACCCGGTCGATGGAGCGGGTGCTCGACGAGACGATTTCGACGGCCAGCACGACCTCGTGAGGTTCGTACTTCGACGGCTCGCGCGCCGCGGCCACCGACGTGGTCACGAGCACGTCCGGGATGAAGGAGCGGGTGCGGTTGAACCGCACCTCCACTCCCTGGGTCACGTCGTAGCCGTCCGGGCAGTCCTCGTTGAGCGCCGCCATGAGAAGACCGGCGATGGTCTGGTGCATCCGGGTGGGGGAGGGGGACATGAGCAGCACTCCATCGAGCAGTTCGCGGCGGTGGCCGTCCTCGGGCAGCGCGTCCAGGTCGTCGGTCGTCCACCCGCCCTCGGGCGGATAGTCGCTCTGCAGCGCGGCGGTCATGACCGGTCCTTTCCGGTGCGCCGTTCTCCCCGCGCTCACGATACCGCCGCCAACAGTCCGGGTGGTGGTCGCGCGCTGCGGGGGCACAGGGCAGGATGGGCGGCATGAGTGAGCGCAGCGGCGTGCCCGGCGAGGGGTTGGTGAAGGGCCTGGCGGTCACGCTGAAGACCATGACCCGCCGCTCGACCACCCAGCAGTACCCGGACGTCGTCCCCGAGCTGCCGCCCCGCTCCCGCGGCGTGATCGCGCTGCTGGAGGAGAACTGCACGGTCTGCATGCTGTGCGCCCGCGAGTGCCCGGACTGGTGCATCTACATCGACTCCCACAAGGAGGAGGTGGCGGTCCCCGGCGCCGCCCGCCCCCGGCAGCGCAACGTGCTCGACAAGTTCGACATCGACTTCTCGCTCTGCATGTACTGCGGCATCTGCATCGAGGTCTGCCCGTTCGACGCGCTCTACTGGTCGCCCGAGTTCGAGTACGCCGAGTACGACATCAAGGACCTGCTGCACGACAAGGACCATCTCGGCGAGTGGATGGTCACCGTCCCGCCGCCGCCGGCCCACGACCCGCACGGCGACCCCTCGAAGGAGGAGACCACCGCCGCCCGCAAGGCCGCGGCCCCCGCCGCGCGTCCGGCTCCGGCCCGCCCGGAACCGGGCGCCGAGCAGGGCGGGGGAGCGCCGTCATGACGGGTGCGGACGTGCTGCTGCTCGCCCTCGGCGCGGTGGCGGTCGGCGCGGGCGCCCTGGTGGTGGGCACCCGCCACCTGGTCCGGGCCGGGCTCTGGCTGGTGGTCTGCCTGGGCGCGCTGGCCGGCGACTACCTGGTGCTGAGCGCCGAGCTGGTGGCCTGGGTGCAGGTGCTCATCTACGTCGGCGCGGTGGTGGTGCTCCTGCTGTTCGCGGTGATGCTGACCCGGGCGCCGATCGGCCCCTCCGACGACCTCGACCGGCCCGGCTGGCCGGCCGCGCTGATCGGCGCCGGCAGCGGCCTGGGCCTGGCCGTGCTGCTGGTCGACGCGTTCCGCTGGTCCCGGGTGGAGCTGCCCGCCGCGGGCACCGCCGAGCGCCTCGGCGAGCAGGTGTTCCGCTCCTGGGTGCTGCCCTTCGAGGTGCTGTCGGTGCTGCTGCTCGCCGCCCTGGTCGGCGCGATCGTGCTCTCCCGCCCCGACATCGGCCGCCCCGCCGCCAAGGCGGCCGCCGGGGCGGTCGAGCCGGCCCGGCCGGTCGTCGCCGCCGACGAGGGCGGGCGCGCGTGAGACCGGTCATCCCGTACGTCACCGCCGCGCTGCTGTTCGGGCTCGGCGTCTACGGCGTGCTGCGCCGCCGCAACGCCGTTCTCGTGCTGATGGCCGTCGAGCTGATGCTCAACGCGGTCAACCTGATCCTGGTCACCGCCGACACCACGGTCCGCGCCGCCCTGCCGCACTCCGGCCAGGTCTTCGCGCTCTTCGTGATCGTGCTGGCCGCCGCCGAGATCGGCGTGGGGCTGGCCATCGTGCTCCAGCTCTACCGGCTGCGGGCCAGCGTCACGGTGGACGACGTGCCGCTGACCGAGGCGCCCGTCGGGGTCGCCGCCGACCGGGGCGAGGGGGCGACGTGACCGGACTGTTGGCGGTGGCGCTGCCCGGCGTACCCCTGGTCGCCGGCCTGCTGGGGCTGCTGCTGCCGCCCTCGCCGCGCGGAGCGGCCACCGGGGAGGGCCCGGCCCGGCGGGCGGCGATCGCGCTCGGCGTGGCCGGCGCGGCGCTCGCGCTGGTGGCGGCGGTGGCGCTGCTGTTCCGGGTGGACGGGCCGGTCGAGGCGGCCACCGAGTGGGTCGACCTGGGCGGGCTGCGAATCACCCTGGGCTGGCGGCTGGACGGGGTGGCCGTGCTGGTCGCCGTGGCGGTGGCCGCGGTGGCCCTGGCCGTGCAGGTCTACTCGATCGGCTACCTGCGGCGCGGCCCGCACGACGACGTCGAGGTGGACCACCGCTACCCGCCCTACGCCGCCCAGATCAGCCTGTTCACCGCCGCGATGCTGACCGTGGTGGTCTCCGGCGACCTGATCCTGCTCCTGGTCGGCTGGGAGGTGATGGGCATCTGCTCCTACCTGCTCATCGCCCACGACCGGCGGCTGCCCGAGGCGCCGGCCGCGGCCGTGAAGGCGTTCCTGGTCACCCGCGTGGGTGACGTCGGCTTCCTGCTCGGCATCGCGCTGCTCGGGGTCGGCGCGGGCAGCTTCCGGATCGCCGACGTGCTGGCCCACGACTACTCCGCCGGCACGCTCACGGCGGCCTGCCTGCTGCTGCTCGCCGGGGTCGCCGGCAAGAGCGCGCAGTTCCCACTGCACACCTGGCTCCCGGACGCCATGGCCGGCCCCACGCCGATCTCCGCCTTGATCCACGCGGCCACGATGGTCGCCGCCGGGGTCTACGCGGTGGCCCGCCTCTTCCCGTTGTTCGCGCAGGCCCCGGCCGCGCTCGCCGTGCTCGGGGTGATGGCGGCGGTCACCCTGCTGCTCGGCGCGTTCGCGGCCACCGCCCAGGACGACATCAAGCGGGT
Source organism: Micromonospora sp. AMSO31t (assembly GCF_008868175.1). Classification (GTDB taxonomy): domain Bacteria; phylum Actinomycetota; class Actinomycetes; order Mycobacteriales; family Micromonosporaceae; genus Micromonospora. Next base: position 33,349 of record NZ_WBKT01000044.1, on the reverse strand, counting down.
GCTGGCCTGGTCGACGGTCTCCCAGATCGGCTACATGACCGGCGCGCTCGCCGTCGGCGCTCCCGCGGCGGCCCTGTTCCACCTGCTCACCCACGCCGCGTTCAAGGCGCTGCTGTTCCTCGCGGCCGGCGTGGTGATCCACGCCGTCGGCACCACGCTCATGTCGCGGATGGGCGGCCTGCGCGCCGCCATGCCGGTGACCTTCTGGTGCATGCTCATCGGCCTCGGCGCGCTGGCCGGGGTGCCGCCCCTGTCCGGCTTCTGGAGCAAGGACGGGGTGCTCGCCGCCGCCCAGGCCGCCGCGCTGGACGGCGCCGGCCCGGCCCCGGCCTGGGTGGGCTGGCTGGTCTGGCTGGCCGGGCTGCTCGGCGTCGCGGTCACCGCCTGGTACGCGACCCGCCTGCTGCTGCGGACCTTCTTCGGCACGACCCGGGTCCCGCTGGCGCACCCGCACGATCCGCCGGCCGTGCTGCGCTGGCCGGTGCTGCTGCTCGCGGTGCCCGCCGCGCTGCTCGGCCTGGCCGCCTTCGCGCCCTGGTTCGTCGACCGGCTGCGGGTGCCGGCCGACGCCTCCGGCGAGGCCGTCGAGCTGGTCCATCTCGCGCCGAACCTGGTCCTGCCGTTCCTCCTGCTGCTGCTCGGCGCGGGCATCGCCTGGGCCGGCTGGCGCCGCGACCCGGCCGCCGACCCGGCGCGCTTCCTGGGTCCGCTGCGGCCGCTCTTCGCGCGGGCGTTCCGGCTCGACGACGTCCAGCACGCCCTCGTCGTACGCCCGGCCACCGCCCTGGCCCGGGTCGTGCGGACCGGGGACGAGCTGGGGGTCGACGGCCTCGTGGAGGGCAGTGGCCGGGCCGCGGTCGAGCTGGGCGGCGGGCTGGCCGCGCTGCACCGGGCCGCGCTGCCCCGCGCGGCGGCCGGGGTGCTGGCCGGCGCGCTGCTGATCGGCCTCGCGGTCGCCCTGATCGGAGTGACCTCATGACGTTCGGGCAGTTCCTGCTGGTCGCGGTCCTCGCGGTCCCCGCGCTGGGCGCGGTCGCGGCCGCCGCCGTCCCCGGCGACCGGGCCGGCCGGCTGGTCGGCACGGCCGCCGCCGCACTGACCCTGCTCGCCACCCTGCCGCTGGTCGGCGGCGACCACGGCTGGTTCGGCTACGGCCCGCGGCCGGCCGTGCAGGCCTGGCACCAGGTGGACGTGTCCTGGGTGCCCGGCCTCGACCTGCGTTTCCACCTCGGGGTGGACGGCATCTCCTGGCCGCTGGTGGTGCTCACCGCGCTGCTCACCCTGCTCTGCTGCGGCTACACGCTCTGGCGGGTGCCCTCCGGCGGCGGCAGCGGGCGGGTCCTCGTGGCGCTGCTGCTGGTGGTCGAGGTGGGCATCCTCGGCACCTTCCTCGCCCTCGACCTGGTGCTGTTCTTCCTGTTCTTCGAGGTCGTCCTGCTGCCCATGTACGCGATCATCGCCGGCTGGGGCGGCGAGGACCGGCGCCGGGCGGCCCGCAAGTTCGCCCTCTACACCCTGTTCGGCTCGGTGCTGCTGCTGGTCGGCGTCTACGTGGTGGTCGCCGCCGCGGGCACCGCCGACCTGGTGACGCTGACCGGCGGCGCCGGGCTGTCCCGGGGCACCCAGTTCGCCGCGTTCACCCTGCTGGCGCTGGCCTTCGCGGTGAAGAGCCCGCTCTGGCCGCTGCACTCCTGGCTGCCCGACGCGCACACCCAGGCCCCCACGGTGGGCAGCGTGATCCTGGCCGGCGTGCTGCTCAAGATGGGCACGTACGGGCTGATCCGGGTGGCGGTCGGGGTGGCCCCCGAGGGCGCCCGGTGGGCCGCGCCGGTGCTCGGGGTGCTCGCCGTCGCGGCGATCCTGGTCGGCGGGCTGGTCTGCCTCGCCCAGGACGAGCTGAAGCGGCTGATCGCGTACTCCAGCGTGGGGCACATGGGCTTCGTGCTGCTCGGGGTCGCCACGCTCACCGCCACCGGCCTCCAGGCCGCGCTGATCGGCAACATCGCCCACGGTGTCATCACCGGGCTGCTGTTCTTCCTGGCCGGGGCCATCAAGGACCGTGCGCACACGGGGTCGCTCGCCGAGCTGTCCGGGCTGCGGGAGACCGCGCCCCGGCTGGCCGGCCTACTCGGCTTCGCGGCGGTCGCCTCGCTCGGGCTGCCGGGCCTGGCCGGCTTCTGGGGCGAGGCGTTCGCCGTGGTGGCCGCCGTCCGGCGGGGCGGCGGGCTGTGGACCACCCTGGCCGTGCTGGCCGCGCTGGGCGGGGCGCTGACCGCCGCGTACCTCCTCCGGTTGCTGCGCCGGGTCACCCACGGGCGACCCAGCCCGGCGGTGGCCCCGCTCGCGCCGGGCCTGGCCGCGGCGGAGCTGACCGCCTGGGCGCCGCTGGTGCTGCTCGCCCTCGCCGTGGGCCTGGCCCCGGCCCTGGTCCTGTCCTACGCCTCCGGCCCGGTCGACGCCCTGGTGGGAGTGGTCACCAGGTGAGCGCGAGGAGTGCAGCGGAGCGGAGCCCCGCAGTCGCGAACGAAGGCGAGCTCTGATGAGCCTGGTGCAGAGCGTGGACAACGTGGCGCTGTTGCCGGCCTACCTGGCCGCCGGCACGGCCGTGCTGGTGCTCCTGGTCGACCTGCTGGCGGCCCGGGCCGCCGCCACGGTGGCCGTGGCCGCCCTCGGCGCGGCGGGCACCGCCGTCGGCGCGGCGCTGGTCGGCGTGGCCGGCGAACGCCGCACGTTCTGCGTCGGCGCGGACTGCTCCTGGCTCTGGACCGGGCGGGCCGCGCTGGTCGCGGTGGTCGTCGCGCTGCTCACCCTCGGCGTGCTCGCGCTCTCCGGGCCGCTGCTGCGCGCCGGCAGCGTGCCGGTCGGGGAATACTGCTTCCTGCTCGCGTGCGCCATGACCGGCGGCGTGGTGCTCGGCGCGGCCGGCGACCTGATCACCCTGGTCGTGGCGCTGGAGACGCTCACCCTGCCGCTCTACGTGCTGGTGGGGCTGCGCCGGGGCAGCCTGGCCGGCGCCGAGGCGGCGGTGACCTTCTTCGTGGTCAGCGTGGTGGCCACCACGATCACCCTGCTCGGCGCGGCGCTGCTCTACGCGGTGACCGGCGCCGTGCACCTCGACCGGCTCGGCGCGTCCTTCGCCGCCGGTGGGGAGGGCCCGCTCGACCTGCCGCTCACCACGGTCGCCGTGGCGCTCGTGGTGGCCGGGCTGGCCTTCAAGGTTGCCGCGGTGCCGTTCCACGCCTGGGCGCCGGCCACCTACGACGGCGCGCCGCTGCCGGTGGCGGCATACCTGTCGACGGCCTCGAAGCTGGGTGGCGTGGTGGCGCTGCTCGCCGTGGTGCAGCGGGCGCTGCCGGCCAGCGTGACCGGCCCGGTGCTGGCCCTGCTCGCGGTGCTCACCATGACCGTGGGCAACCTGGTGGCGCTGCGCCAGCGGCGTACGGTCCGGCTGCTCGCCTGGTCCTCGGTGGCCCAGGCCGGCTACATCCTCGCCCCGTTGGGCGCGCTCGCGCTGGCCGCGGGGCGCACCGCCGACGCCCGCGCCGGGGCGTACGCGGCGGGCGTCGCGTACACCGTCTTCTTCGTGCTGCTGGAGCTGGCCGCGTTCGCCGCGGTGGTGGCGCTGCGGCCCGCCGACGGGGACGGCGGCACCCTGGCCGACCTGCGCGGCGCGGCGCGCCGGCACCCGTGGGTGGGTGGCGCGTTCGCGCTGGCCCTCATCGGGTTGGCCGGGTTGCCGCCCGGCCTTGCCGGCCTGTTCGCGAAGGTGACCGTGGTCCGCGCGCTGCTGGCCGGGCACGCCGGCTGGCTGGCCCTGGTGGTGGCGCTGAACGCGGTGCTCGGCCTGGCCTACTACCTGCGCCTGGCCGCCACCCTCTACGCCGCTCCCGGCGGGGTCGCGGTCCGTCCCGCCCGCGTCGTGGTGGTCGCGCTCGGGATCGCCACCGCGCTGGCCGTGGTGCTCGGGTTCGCCCCGCAACTGGTGCTCGACGTGGCGGCCCGCTGACGGGTTCGTCCCCCGATGGGCGGCCGGCACAGCGGGCGCACAGGAATCCCCAGCCAACTTTCAGCCATGAGCAGGATGGTTGGCGGGTACCGGTGTTGTTGAACCGGTCAGCGGGCCCCGCGCGGCCCGCGCACCGAAGGAGCGATCGTGCATCACAACCGTCTCAAGACCGCAGCGCTGCTCGGCCTGTTGACCTCGCTGATCCTCGCGGTCGGCTACTGGTTCGGCGGTAGCGGCGGACTCGTCATCGCCGTCGTCGTCTCGTTGCTGATGAACGGCGTGACCTACTTCTACTCGGACAAGCTCGCACTGCGCTCGATGCGGGCGCAACCGGTCAGCGAGGCACAGTTCCCCGAGCTGTACCGGATGGTGCGGGAACTCTCCACCCAGGCGGGCAAGCCGATGCCCCGGCTCTACGTGAGCCCGACGGCGCAGCCCAACGCGTTCGCCACCGGGCGTAACCCGGAGCACGCGGCGGTCTGCGTCACCCAGGGGATCGTCGAGATCCTCGACTACCGGGAGCTGCGGGGCGTGATCGGCCACGAGCTGTCCCACGTCTACAACCGGGACATCCTGATCTCCAGCGTGGCGGCCGGCCTGGCCGGCATCATCACCGCGCTGGCGAACATCGCCTGGTTCATCCCGCTGGGCTCCTCCGACGACGAGGACGGCCCGAACCCGGCGGTGCTGCTGCTCACCCTGATCCTCGGCCCGATCGCGGCCACCCTGATCCAGCTGGCGATCAGCCGGAGCCGGGAGTTCCAGGCCGACCAGTCCGGCGCCGAGCTGAGCCGGGACCCGCTGGCCCTGGCCAGCGCCCTTCGCAAGATCCACGTGGGTACGCAGGCGCGCCCGCTGCCGGCGCAGGGCCAGCTCGCCAGCACCGCGCACCTGATGATCGACAACCCGTTCAAGCGGGGCGGCGGCCTCGCCGCCATGTTCGCCACCCACCCGCCCATGGAGCAGCGGGTGGCCCGGCTGGAGCAGTTGGCCCGCAACTCCGGGCCGGTGCAGTTCCAGCGCTGACCCGCACCGACCGCCTCTCCGCCCGCGTCCGTCCGGACGCGGGCGGACGCGTCTCAGGAGGTGGCCGTCGGCAGCCGGTCGGGTCGGGCGACGAGCACGACCCCGAGCAGCAGCACCCCGGCGACCAGATAGGCGGTCGCCGGACCGAACAGCTCGGCGGTGCCGCCGAGCAGGAAGATCCCGCAGCCGGAAACGACGATGTTCCCGGCCACGATGGTCGCCTCCACCTGCCCCATCCGCTCCCTGGGCGCCAGCCGGGCGAAGGTCGCCTGCGCCCCGATCAGCCAGCCGCCACCCGCGCCGATCAGCGCGTTCGCCCCCGCCAACGCCCAGGCCGGGGCGTGGACCGCGGCGAGCACACCGGCCAGCAGCAACGCGCCGCCCAACGCGGCGGCCGCCGCCACCTGACCGGCCACCCGGGCCAGCCAGGCCCGCCGCGCCGCCACCAGCACGAAGATCGCGCCGCCGAGCGCCGAGGCGGCCAGCACGACCGGACGCCACCCGCCGCCGGCCAGGTCGGGAGCCAGGGTCTCCGGCAACGCCCCGGAGAGCACCGTGCCCAGGGTGAGCAGAGCCACGCCGCGCAGCACCGGGTGGCCGGCGATGATCCGGATCCCCGCGGTGGCCGGCGGGCGGGCCTTCCGGCGCTCCCCGTGACCCCCCGGGAGCCCGGCCAGGACGACCGCGGCCAGCAGGAACGACACCAGATCGATCAGGAGCGCCGCCCGGGGGCCGAGCGCCACGGTCACGCTGGCCCCGGCGAGCAGGCCGGTCACCTGGCCGAGCTGGTTCGCGAAGGCGGAGAGGCCGAACAGCGGCAGCCGCAGCGGGCCGTCCACCGCCTCGGCGGCGATCGCCACGTTGACGCTCGAGTACGCGGCCCGGACCGCGCCCAGGAGGCCGGCCGCGACGATCGCCGGCAGCGGCCGGGGCACGGCGGTCGGCACCGCGATCAGCGCCGCACCGGCCAGCGACAGCCCCACCAGCATGGTGCGCCGCGCCGGCACGTCCAGCCAGCCGCTGAACACGGTCGCGACCAGGAGGGCGGGCAGCGTCCGGGCGGCGTAGACGGCGGCCGGGCCGAGCACCGACTGGGTCTGGTCGTACGCCAGCAGCAGCAGGGCGGCCAGCCCGACGAAGTCGCCCAGCTCGGAGATGCCGCGGGCGATGACGAGCCGGGAGGCGACCGGGTGGCGGAACAGGGCGCGGTAGCCGGGCGGTGGCGTGAGCCGTTCGTCGGCGTCGGTCATCAGCTCGGCCGGTCCCCTTCGTCAACCCCGATCGGCTGGTAGCCGGCGTGCTCGCGCAGCCGGCGCGCCTGCTCCCGGCGGTAGCTGCTGCGGATCTCCGGGTCCTGGCGACGGCGGCGCAGCGCCACGAAGTCCCCCCACACGTCGTCCGGCCACTCGTCGAGGCCCTGCCCGGTCACCAGCTCGGCCTTGCCCGCCGCCTCCAGCACCGAGCGGTGCACCGGCTGCAGGCACATCAACGGGAGGTTGCGGTAGAAGCGCACCACCCGGCCGGGCTCGGTCAGCCGCAGGATGGTGGGCAGGAGCGAGGTGTACCAGTCGGTCTCCACCACGCCCTCGTAGACCTGCAGCCCCGGGGGAACGGGCCAGTTCGGCGCGCCCCGGGCCAGCAGGCACCAGCCCGGCGAGGTCCGGGCCACCACGCCGGTCACCAGCTCGACCATGTTCGCCGCCCGCGGATCGGCGTCGATGAACGGGATCTCCCCGCCGTACCGGTCGAAGATGTCCAGGTCGTCGCGGAACTTCTCGGGTGCCTTCGCGAGCTGGGCGGCCGCGTCGGGCAGCTTGCCGTCGTATCCGCCGGCCAGTGAACGCCAGCGGACCGGCTCGTTGTCCTCCAGCAGGCTCCACTCGGTCTCGTGGCCGTCCCAGCGCAGCGCGAAGTCGGCGGGCGGGTGGACGTACCAGCCGAGACCGGACCCGACGGCGACCGGCGGGCACTGCCGCACGGCCCGAACCGGGAGCGAGCCCCCCAGGCTGGGAGAGGCGGCCTCGGCGGGGCGGGCGTCGGCGTACAGCGAGTAGATCTCGACCCGCAACGGTTCGACGGTGCCGGTCATCGACCCTCCGTACGGCGATGGGCGGAGTCTGCCGAGGCATGGACCTCGTTCGATCAGCAACCTACCGGTTCTCCGCCGGCCCGGCAGCCCCGCCCCCCGGCCGACCGTGTGAGCGAGCTGACCACCCCCACGGCGGCCTGCGGCGTTAGGGTCAGAGGGGTATTCACTCGTTACCTTCTCCGCACCGGAGGTGCACCCTTGGCCGCACTGCGCCAGTACCTGGGCGTCTGGCGGATCCCCGGCGCCCCGATGCTGCTGATCCTCGGCGTCATCGGCCGGCTCGGGATCGGCATGACCCCACTGGCGTTGCTGCTGGTCGTCGCCGAGGTCACCGACCGGTACTCGCTCGCCGCCGTCGCCGGCGGAATCTACGCGCTCTCCGGCGCCGCGCTCAGCCCGATCGCCGGGCGCATCGCCGACCGGGTCGGCCCCACTCCGGTGCTGCTGGCCACCGCCCTGGCCCACCCGCTCGCCCTCTTCGGGCTGCTCGGCGCCAGCCGGTCCGGCTCCGGCAGCCTCGGCCTGATCTACCTGGCCGCCGGGGTGGCCGGCGCCACGTACCCGCCGCTCACCGCCGCCATCCGGGGCGCGTGGAACGACCTCACCGCCCCCGCCACCGGCCGGGCGCACCTGCGCAACACCGCGCTCGCCGCCGAGACCTCCCTCTTCGAGGTCGTCTTCGTGCTCGGCCCGCTGCTGGTGGCCGCCTTCGTCCTGGTCGCCGACGCCGCCGCCGCGCTGGTCGGCGCCGCCGTGGTCACCCTGGCCGGCACCACCGCCGTCGCGCTCGGCCGGGTCATGCGCGGCTGGCGGCCGCACCCGCGCGAGCACCACGCCAAGGGCCTCGGCCCGCTGCGGGTCGGCGGCTTCCCGGCCCTGCTGTTCTGCGTCGCCAGCATCGGCATCGCCTTCGGCGCCGCCGGCGTGATCGTGCCGGCCTTCGCCGGGAACGCCACCGCCGACGACCCGGAGAGCCTCGCCGGCGTGCTGCTCGCCGTCTGGGGTATCGGCAGCGCCCTCGGCGGCTTCTGGTTCGGGGTACGCAAGCCCGCCGCCAACATGACCCGCCAGTTCGCCTGGCTGCTCGGCGCGGTCGCGGCCAGCTTCGCCGTCTTCGCCGTGATGCCCACCCCCGCCGCGCTCGGCGTCGCGCTGGTGCTCGGCGGCGCCACCATCGCCCCCGCGCTGACCCTGGAGAACACCCTGGTCGGGCGGATCGCCCCGGCCGGCATGCTGAACGAGGCGTACACCTGGGTGGTCACCATGTCGGTGGCGGCGAGCGCCGCCGGGGGAGCGGTGGCCGGGCTCATCGTCGACCACGCCGGCGGCGTGCCCTGGGCCTTCCTCTTCGCCGGGGCGGCGGTCGCCGTCGGCGCCGCGGTCGCCGCGCCGCCCACCGGCCCGATCGCCCGCGCCGAAGCCACCGCGGTACGCGCCGAGCAGTCGCTCGTCGCCTGAACCGCGGGGATCAAACCGGCGCGAGCGGGTACAGCCCCGGCATGTTCCTCTTCTTCTCGAACCGGGTCGGCTGTCTCGGCTCGATCCTCGTCAGCGCCGTGGTGACCGTGATCCTGCTGCTGATCTTCTCCCGCTGACCGAAGAAGGAGCAGCACGACGATTCACGGGCGGTGAGATCCCGCGCAGTCCTCTCCACCTGCTCCGTGCCATCGAGGTGCAACCGCAGCCGAATGTGATTGACGGATGATCGAGCGGGTTCTACGGTCGCGCCGATGCGCCCTGGAGAGATCGTCGTCGCTGTCGAGCAGGTACGCGCCCTGATCCACGAGCAGTTCCCCGAATGGTCGGAGCTGCCGATCGTTCCGCAGCCGTTGAACGGCACCGACAACGCGCTGTTCCGGCTGGGCGATGCTCTGACGGCACGGCTGCCGCGGGCGCAGTGGGCGGTCGACCAGGTGGCGACCGACGCGACCTGGCTGCCGCGGCTGGCGCCGCATCTTCCGGTGCCGGTGCCCGTGCCGGTCGCGGTCGGCCGGCCGGGCGGGGACTATCCGTGGCCGTGGACTGTCGTCCCGTGGCTGGAGGGGCGCAATCCGGAAACCGGGCAGGACCTCGTCGGCCTTGCCGTCGACCTCGCCGGCTTCGTGCGGGCGATGATGGCGATCGACCCGATGGGCGGGCCGGTCAAGGAGGGGATTCAGCGCGGCGTACCTCTGGTGCAGCGGGACGAGTTGACCCGCCGGTCGATCGCGGCGCTCGGCGACCGGATCGACGGGCGGGCGGTGACCGCGGCATGGGACGAGGCGATGGCGGCGGACGAGTGGCCCGGACCGCCGGTATGGCTGCACGGTGATCTCCTTGAAGGCAACCTGCTGGTCGACCGGGGCAGGCTCACCGGGGTGATCGACTTCGGCGGTCTCGGCCGCGGCGATCCGGCGGTCGAGGTGCGGCCGGGCTGGAGCCTGTTCGATGCCCGCGCGCGGGCCGCCTACCGGGAGGCGCTCGGGTTCGACGAGGCGACCTGGGTGCGCGGGTGGGCCTGGATGCTGTCGGGCTCGCTCTACTGGTTGGCGGACCTGTGGGACTCGATCAGCGAGGACGACCGCGAGGGCACCATCCGCTACATCGATTACATCGTGCGTCACCGCCACGACTGACCTGCGGTGCGAGCGCTTGCGTCAGTCGACCGTGGCGGCGGTGATGAAGAACGTGACTGCGTAGGTGAACCGGAGCGCAGCGACGGCATCGTCGAACTGGGATGCGAAGGCACGCGCCTCGGCAGGGTCGAGCGCGCCACGTTCGGCAGCTGTAGCAGCCCAGCTACGGAGGCCGAGCACGTTGTCGACGGCGGTCGGGTTGCGGACCACGAGGGTTCGGGCTTCGACGGTGATGTCGACCAGGCCGTGTGTGGCAAGGAGGCCGGCATGTTGATGAGCCAGGGTGCCGTTACGGAGGAGGACATCAGCTCGGAACCGCAGGACGCGCCGAGCCAAGCGTTGGTCGGCGATGTCGAGTACCTGAGTGTCGTAATCGGGATCTGCGAGGACGACGCGGCCACCCGGCCGGACGACCCGGACGAGCTCTTCGATCGCGGCGCGGGGATCGGCCACGTGTTGCAGTGTGCGATCGGCCCATGCTCCATGAAAGGAGCGGCTGAGGAACGGCAGGTGATGGGCGTCGGCAACGGCGCAGCTGGTTAATCCACGGGCTCGCATCGCAACGGACATCGTCCGGGCGTGGTCGACCGTTACCACCCTGACGCCGTGGTCATCCCTCAGCTGGACCGCGCTTGCCCCTGTCCCGGCGCCTACTTCGAGATAGTGGTGACCGGGGGACGGATGGAGCAGCTCGCGTACCCGCTGCTGGTATGCCCGGTAGAACGGCTCCTCGGTGAGGCGGTCCAGGACGGCAACCCACGAGTTCGGGTCGGACTGGCGGTCGACGTCGGTGAACCCGTGCACGGTCGGAGCCTATTGGCGCGACTCCTGCGGTGCTGGCCGGGTCGGCATCTCCAGGACGTCATGTGAGCCCCAGAGCCGGCCAGGCTGTCGCCAGGCCGTCGAGCGCCGAACAGACGTGACGAACGACGACTACTGGCGACGGCGTATGACCAGGCCACGACGAGCGACCTGGGGCAAGACCAGCAAGACCGATTCGGACTACCGGTAGTTGGTGAACTGGAGGGCGACGCCGAAGTCCTCGCCCTTGAGCAGCGCGATGACGGCCTGCAGGTCGTCCTTCTTCTTGCCGGTGACCCGGAGCTGGTCGCCCTGGATCTGCGCCTGCACGCCCTTCGGGCCCTCGTCGCGGATCTTCTTGCTGATCGCCTTGGCCTTGTCGGAGTCGATGCCCTGGATCACCTTGGCGTCGATCTTGAAGATCTTGCCCGACGAACGGGGGTCGCCGGCGTCCAGCGACTTCAGCGAGATGTTCCGCTTGACCAGCTTCTCCTTGAACACGTCCAGCGCTGCCCGGACCCGCTCCTCGGTCTCGGCCTGGAGGCTGATCGCCTCCTCGCCCGACCAGGAGATCTCGGCGCCGGTGCCGCGGAAGTCGAACCGCGTCGAAAGCTCCTTCTCCGCCTGACGGAGGGCGTTGTCGACCTCCTGCCGGTCGACCTTGCTCACGATGTCGAACGACGGGTTCGCTGCCATGCTCATGCTCCTGCTGTCCGGCGGTCTGTCCTGATCCGTCCCTCACTGACCAGCGTGGGACCCCCTGACGGTACCCGCTTGCGACGGGCCGGGGGACAACCGCTATCCTTGCTTCCGCCGCCGCGTCCCACGTGGTGGCACGCCCTGGCGGGTTGCCCGAGCGGCCAATGGGAGCGGACTGTAAATCCGTCGCGAAAGCTACAGAGGTTCGAATCCTCTACCCGCCACCAGGGATCGGCAAGGCCCTTGACCTGCGGAAACGCCGGCCAGGGGCCTTCGTCGTTTTCGTTGTGGGTCAGGCGAGGAGGCGTCCGTGCACGACGACGATGCAACCCACCGGCTGTCCTCCCCGGCCACGGCCGAGGGTGATCCGATCGGCCGGTTCGAGCGGCTCTACGCCGACGCGGAGCGGGGCGAGGCGGTCGTCCCATGGGACCTCGACCGGGCGCATTCCCTGCTCAGCGAGTGGACCGACCGGACCCGGCCGGACGGATCCGGCCGGCGTGCCGTGGTCGTCGGGTGCGGTTTCGGCCGCGACGCCGAGCATCTGGCCCGACTCGGCTTCGCCACCGTCGCCTTCGACATCTCTCCCACGGCGGTGCGGACGGCCCGCCTCCGCCATCCGGACTCCCCGGTCCGGTACGAGACCGCCGACCTGCTCGACCCGCCGCACCACTGGCTGGGCGGGTTCGATGTCGTGCTGGAGAGCATGAACGTGCAGGCGCTGCCGGCCGAGCTGCGGCAGCGGGCGATCCCAGCGGTCGGCCGCCTGGTCGCGCCGGGCGGCACCCTGCTGGTCATCGCGGCCGGCCGGCGGGACGACGAGGTCGTCGAGGGCCCGCCCTGGCCGCTGGCCCGGGCCGAGGTCGACGCCTTCGCGGCCGGCCCGCTGACCCCGGCCCGGGTCGAGGAGATCGTGGCCCCGGACGGCGGCCTCCGCTGGCGCGCGGAGTTCCAGCGCGCCTGAGGGTGGCAGCGCCCTACGCGGTCGTCTCCCGCTCGGCGTCGCTGCGCAGCACGCAGAACTCGTTGCCCTCCGGATCGGCCAGCACGACCCAGCCGCTGCCGTCCGGATCGCGCTGATCGGCGACCATGGTGGCGCCGAGGGCGCGGATGCGCTCGACCTCCTGATCGCGGAGTACCTCGGGCTGCAGGCAGATGTGCACGCGGTTCTTGACGGTCTTCGGCTCCGGTACCCGCTGGAAGTAGAGCGTGGCGCCGGCGGGCGGCTGGATGGCCACTTCCTCGTCGCCGGGCTTGGACTGCGGGTCGACCGGGCAGTCGAAGACCCTGCCCCAGAAGTGCGCCAGCTCGTACGGGTCAGCGCAGTCGAACGCGACGTTGCGGATGACGGTCCCCATCCGGCCAGCCTCCTGCCCGGGCCGGGAACAGGTCAACTCGTATCGGCGGGCGAGGCCCTCCGGGCCGTGTCCAGGCGCGAAATCGCATTCCGGTCCGCTGGTCACGGAGCCGGTGCGACGATCGGCGTGTGCCAGCGCCGCCGCCCAGGCGTCGGTCGACGTGACCCGGCAGGGGGAGACCATGCCCGACGACAAGGACATCCGGCCCTTCCGGCTCGACACGCCGGACGAGACGCTCGCCGACCTGCGTCGCCGGATCGCCGACACCCGCTGGCCCACCCGCGAGCTGGTCAGCGATCGTTCCCAGGGCGTGCAGTTGGCGACGGTCCAGGAGCTGGCCCGCTACTGGTCGACCGAGTACGACTGGCGGGCGTGCGAGACGAAGCTGAACGCCCTGCCGCAGTACACGACTGTCATCGACGGCGTCGAGATCCACTTCATCCACGTGCGGTCGCGGCACGAGGACGCCCTGCCGCTGATCATGACGCACGGCTGGCCCGGCTCGGTCGTCGAGCTGCTCGGGGTCATCGGTCCGCTCACCGACCCGACCGCGCACGGCGGAGCCTCCGAGGACGCGTTCCACCTGGTGCTGCCGTCCCTGCCCGGCTACGGCTTCTCGGGCGAGCCGACCGAGCTGGGCTGGGATTCCCGCCGCATGGCGGGCGCGTGGGCCAAGCTGATGGACCGCCTCGGTTACCCGCGCTACGTAGCCCAGGGGGGTGACGTGGGTGCCTCCGTCACGGACGCGATGGGCCGCCAGGCGCCGGAAGGGCTGCTCGGCATCCACGTCAACCTGCTCGCCGGGGCGATCGGTATCAAGGACCAGCTGCCGGCGGAGTCCGAGCAGGAACGCACGGCGCACGACCGGCTGAACACGTTCATGACGGACGGCTTCGGCTACTTCCTGGAGCAGTCCACCCGGCCGCAGACGATCGGCTACTCGCTGCTGGATTCACCCGTCGGGCTGGCGGCCTGGATGCTCGACCACGACACGGACAGCTACTACAAGATCTCCCGAGCGTTCGTCGACGGCGAGCCCGCGGGCAACCTCACCCGGGACAGCATCGTCGACAACATCACGCTGTACTGGCTGACGGGCACCGGCGCCTCGTCCGCCCGGTGGTACTGGGAATCCGGACGGGCCCGGGCCGCGGCCAGTGCGGCCGGCCAGACTCCTCCGCCGGTCTCGGTTCCGGTCGGCTTCACGACGTTCCCCGGCGAGATCTGGGCTGCCCCCCGCAGCTGGGCCGAGACGGTCTATCCCAGCCTCACGTACTTCAACGAGGTCGACAAGGGTGGCCACTTCGCCGCCTGGGAGGAGCCCGAGGTGTTCGCGACCGAGGTGCGGGCCGCGTTCCGGCCGCTGCGGACGTCCTGACCCGGCCACCTGTCCCGCTTCGTCCGGGCGGCCGGCGGCACCGACGAGTGTCGTCGGATGCCCGACCGATCGCCGCGACGGCCCGCCATTTCGATGGAATTGACCTGGATCATCCTCTGGCGTTCCGGCGGGAGAAAGGTATGGTGGTCTATGCCCCGGGGTGGATGCCGTCCTTCGGGGTGCACGGAGTGCTGTCGTGGACGTCGCAGCCGGTGAACGGGGCTTTCGAGTGGCTTGATCGGTTCGCGTTGAAGGTCGGAATCCGCAGTGGACGGAGTGGTCGACGGTCTGTCACACCTCTGATCTGGCTAGGCGTCCCCCGGGGTCTGGACCGAACGGCGGAACCTTGGCGACGGTCGGATCTGGGCTGCTCCCACGACTTTTCTGGGTGCCGGCCCTGTGGCACGATCGTGGAACCTCCACCATCCCTGTGAACGATCCCCGACAGGAGAGCGGACATGTCTGGTCGAAAGCTGGGCCGGCTGCTTGGCTCATTGCTGGCAATCGCCGCCGTGGCGAGCGGCATCCTCATCGGCGCTGGCCCTGAGCTGGGAGACGCGCAGACCGCCGACGTCATCTGGAACATGCCCGCCGCCCGCTGACGGTCACGGTCCGAGCTGAGCCGGACGACGGGTCGACGGAAGGGGCGGCATGTCGGCACAGCCCCCCAAGGGCTCGCGCTCGAACGACCACGCCTGGCTGATCACAGCTCCACTGGTTCTCTTCGCCGTCGTCTGCTCGACGGTCACCGGGCTGGCCAACGACCAGCCGTTCGGCGGTTGGCCGCTGGCGTTGCTGCTGCTGATGGCCATGGTGGCCGCCGGGCTGCCGGTGCTGAACTTCACCGTCCGGCGCCAGTCACTCGGCGTCACCCTCACCGAGATCCCGCTGGTTCTCGCGTTCTACCTGACCCGACCGCTGACGGTCGTGGTGATCTACACAGCGGCGGCGGCGCTCACCCATCTGTGGCACCGGATGGGCACGACGAAACTCTGGTTCAACGTCGCCCGCGCCGCCGCGGGCTCGTCGCTCGCCGTCCTGGTGCTGCAGGCCCTCCCGCCGGTCGAGGGGGTCGGGCCCCGCACCTGGCTGACGCTCTTCACCGTCGCGATCATGGTCAATCTGGTCAGCATCACGTCGGTGGCCGGCGTCTACACGCTGCTGCAGGGGTGGCAGACCGGCCGGGACGCGTTCCGCAGGTCACCGTCGGCCTTGCTCTCCGCGTCCATCAACATCGTCGCGGGTCTGATCATCCTGATCCTGATCACCTCGACCTGGTGGTCGCTGCTCCTGCTCGCGGCGCTGATCACCGCGCTGACGCTGGTCTACCGGGCGTACACCCAGTTCTTCCGGCAGCACCGGACCCTCGCCGACATGTACGAGCTGAGCCGGGCGGTCAGCGGCAGTGGGCAGGACGGCACGCTCGCCGACGCCCTGCTCGGCCGGGTCCGGGCCCTGCTCCAGGCGGAATACGCGACCCTCTGGCTGCCCGCTCAGGGCCGGCACCCGGAGGTCCTGCTGACCTCCCGGATCGCCGACTCGGGGCTGCTCGACGTGGCTCCCACCCCGCCCGCGCTGCGGGAGCGGGTCCGGCGGGAGGGTCACACGCTCGTCCTCGGCCGGGGCCCGGTGCCCGACGCGGAGCTGCGCACCGCCCTCTCCGAGCAGCGGGTGAAGGACGTCATCGCGGTCCCGCTGCGCTCGGGTCCCGTGGTCATCGGCACCCTCGAGGTGGCCAACCGGCTCGGCGCCAGCAACTCCTTCGGCCGCACCGACGTTCCGCTGCTGGAGACGGTGGCCGCGCACGCCGCGGTCGCCCTGGAGAACTCCCGGCTGGTCGACCGGCTGCGGCACGACGCCGAGCACGACACGCTGACCAAGCTGCCCAACCGCCGGCGGATCACCGCGGCGGTGGCCGAGGCGGTCCGGATCGCGGCGCCCGGCGAGGTGGTGGCGCTGCTGCTCTTCGACGTCGACCGGTTGCGCCAGGTCAACGAGTCGCTCGGCCACGCGGCCGGCGACAAGGTCCTGGTCGAGGTGGCCGAGCGGCTGCGTGCCAGCGCGCCCTCCTCCGCCCTGGTCGGCCGGGCCGGCGGCGACGAGTTCCTCGTGACGTTGCGGCTGGAGAGCACCGAGGCGGCGCTGGAGCTGGCCGGCCAGCTACGCGAGCAGATCCGCGACGAGATGGTCTTCGACGCGCTCACCCTGGACGTGGACACCGCCGTCGGGGTGGCCGTCCACCCCGACCACGGCAGCGACGCGGTGACCCTGCTCCAACGGGTCGACCTGGCCGCCACGGCCGCCAAGTCGGTCCCGGGCAGCGTCCAGCTCTACAGCCCGGTGCTGGAGTCCCGGTCGCTGCGCCTGCTGGGTCTCGCCGGCGACCTGCGCCGGGCGCTGGACGACGGCGAGCTGGAGGTCTACTTCCAGCCGAAGGTCACGCTGCGGGACCGGCGTCTGGTCGGGGTGGAGTGCCTGGCCCGCTGGGAGCACCCGGCGCACGGCACGGTGGTCCCGGACGACTTCGTGGCGGTGGCCGAGCACACCGGCCAGCTCGGCCGGCTCACCGAGTTCGTGCTGCGGGAGAGCCTGCGGCGCAGCCGGGACTGGAGCCACGGCGAGCAGGCGCTCGCCATCTCGGTCAACCTGGCCGCCCGGACGCTCACCGACCAGCATTTCCCGGCCCTGGTGCGGGACCTGCTCGAGGAATACGGTGTGCCGCCGCAACGGCTCACCCTGGAGATCACCGAGGCCGGGGTGCTGGACGGCACCGAACGTCCCATCCCGACCCTGAAGCGCCTCGGCGAGCTCGGCGTCCGGCTCTCGGTGGACGACTTCGGCACGGGCAACTCGTCCCTGGCCCAGCTGCGCCGGCTGCCCGTGCACGAGGTCAAGGTCGACCGCTCGTTCGTGCAGGGGATGGCGACCGACCCGGGCGACCTGGCCATCGTCAACGCGGTGGTGACGCTCTCGCAGCAGTTCGGCCTGACCGTGGTGGCCGAGGGCGTGGAGAGCGAGCTGACCCTGGAGCTGCTCCAGGACATCGGCTGTGAGATCGGCCAGGGCTTCCTGTTCAGCCGGCCCCTGCCGTACGAGCGGTTGGAGGCCTGGTTCGGTGCCCAGGTCGACCCGGAGACGATCGTGGCCGGTGAGCTCCCGCGCCTGCGCGTCGTGCCTTGAGCTGCGGGAACCCTGTAACCGGGGATCCGATTTCACCTCGACGGCGGGGTCGTGTACTGTTTCCTCTGCGCGACACCCCACGGGGTGATCGGGTAGGCCCCCTTAGCTCAGTCGGCAGAGCGTCTCCATGGTAAGGAGAAGGTCTACGGTTCGATTCCGTAAGGGGGCTCAGAGGGTCCGGCTGGACCCGCCACGGCGGTGTAGCTCAGATGGCAGAGCAAGCGGCTCATAATCGCTGTGTCGCCGGTTCAAGTCCGGCCACCGCTACTCTCGTCCTCCGGGCTCGCCTGGTGGTCGGTGGGATGGGCGCCCCAGGCGCCCACTTTGCATGTCCGCGTATTCAGCGCGTAGTCTGATGCGCCGTAGTTGTTATCCGTGAGCGAGGAAGGCACTCCGCCGTGGCGAAGGCGACCGATGTCCGGCCGAAGATCACTTTGGCGTGTGTGGAGTGCAAGGAGCGCAACTACATCACGCGCAAGAACCGCCGCAACGACCCGGACCGCATCGAGATGAAGAAGTTCTGCCCCCGGGACGGCAGGCACACCATCCACCGCGAGACCCGCTGACCCGCGGCCGGCCCGGCCGGCCCGCAGACAGCTTCCGAACGCCGATCCGCACGGACGGCGGCCCCCGAGCCGCCGGACCGTACGGATCGGCGTTCGTGCTTTCCGTGTAGGTTCGCGGCATGTCCCTGGACCCGTCCTTCGTCGGCCGGACCTATCCGCCGACCGCCCCCTACCAGGTGGGCCGAGAAAAGATCCGCGAGTTCGCCGCCGCCATCGGCGCGACCGACCCGGCGCATCACGACCCGGCGGCCGCCCGGGCGCTCGGCCACCCCGACGTGGTGGCCCCGCCGACCTTCCCGGTGATCGTGACCATGGCCGCCAGCCGGCAGATCGTCGAGGACCCGTCGCTGGGCGTCGACTACAGCCGGGTGGTGCACGGCGACCAGCGCTTCGCGTACACCCGGCCGGTGGTGGCCGGGGACGAGCTGGTCTGCGTGAACACCATCGAAGAGGTCACGAACCGGGGCGGGCACGGCTTCCTGACGACCCGCACCGACGTGAGCACCGTCGCCGGTGAGCCGGTCGTCGCCGTCTGGTCCAAGATCGTCGTACGCGGGGAGGCCTGAGAGATGGAACTGCCCACCCAGACGTACCGGGTGACGCGCGCGGACCTGGTCCGCTACGCGGGCGCCTCGGGCGACTTCAACCCGATCCACTGGAGCGACCGGACGGCCACCAAGGTGGGCCTGCCCGGGGTGATCGCCCACGGCATGTTCACGATGGCCCTGGTCGGCCGGGCGGTGACCACCTGGGCCGGCGCGCCGGACGCGGTGGTCGACTTCAACGTCCGCTTCACCCGCCCGGTGCTCGTGCCGGACACCGACGAGGGCACCGAGGTCGAGGTCGCCGCGGTGGTCAAGGAGGTCACCGAGGACGGCCTGACCAGGCTCGACATCACCGCGACCTGCCTGGGGGAGAAGGTGCTGTCGCAGGCTCGGGCACTCGTGCGGGCGCCGAGCTGAGGATCCGTTCGACGCGCGAGGGGTGGACCGGTTGGGAAAGTCGCACGACTACCCGTACACTGGTCCGCCGTGGGGCAAGTGACCCCTGCTCGGCACCTTGTGTCCGGGTGAGGGTGAGTTGCCGCACAGGGGTGTAGCTCAATTGGCAGAGCAGCGGTCTCCAAAACCGCAGGCTGCAGGTTCAAGTCCTGTCACCCCTGCGCCTCAGGCCTGACCGTTCCCGTGGGTCGCGCCGCCGCACGGCGGCGCCCGGCCCGTGGTGGTGGCATCGGCGGGGTTGGTTCCGAGGCATTCGGGGCCCTCCCGGTCGGTCCGCCGGCCGCGGCCCGTCGCGGGACGGTTGGTCCGGCCGGCGTGACCACACGCCGCGCACGCCGCCCGGCGTGCGACCCGATATCCCGCACGGAGGGCGAAGTGGCCGAGAGCAAGCGGCGCGGCGAGGACGCCGGCGACGAGCGTCTGAACGACGACGCGACCGTCGACGGCGTGGCCGACGACGACGCCACCGACGCGGACGAGCCGGTTTCCCGGGGCGGCACCGCCACCCGTAAGCGGGCCCGCGCCGATTCGACCGAGGGCCGGAAGACCCGGAAGGACAGCGAGCGGATCGGGCTGTTCGCCCGCATCGCGCGGTTCTTCCGCGAGGTCGTGGCCGAGCTGCGTAAGGTCATCTGGCCGACCCGCAAGGAGCTGCTGACCTACACGGCCGTGGTGGTCACCTTCGTCGCGGTGATGTTGGCGATCGTGGCCGGCCTGGACTACGGCTTCGCGAAGGCGGTGCTGTGGGTCTTCGGCAACCCCAGCTGACCTGCGGACAGCGATAGTGACGGAAGTGAGCGAGCGTGCCTGAGTACGACGAGACCGCCGAGACCACGGACGAGCAGTCCACGGTCGCGACGGCGGCCAACGATGAGTCGGTCGAGGCCGCCAGCGAGCCGGAGTTCCCGACCACCGAGCCCGCCCCGGACGAGGACTTCGACCCGGTCGCCGAGCTGCGCCAGAAGCTGCGCTACGCCCCCGGCGACTGGTACGTGGTGCACTCCTACGCCGGCTACGAGAACAAGGTCAAGACCAACCTCGAGACCCGGATCACCTCCCTCGACATGGAGGACTTCATCTACCAGGTCGAGGTGCCGACCCGGGAAGAGGTCGAGGTCAAGAACGGCAAGCGGTCGCAGGTCCAGGCGAAGGTCTTCCCGGGCTACATCCTGGTCCGCATGGAGCTGACCGCCGAGTCCTACTCCTGCGTCCGGAACACCCCGGGGGTCACCGGCTTCGTCGGCGCGACCGACCGGGCCGACCGTCCGGCGCCGCTGAGCCTCGACGAGGTGCTCAAGTGGCTGGCCCCGGCGGTCGAGACCGAGCAGAAGAAGGCCAAGCCCGAGGTCAAGGTCCTCGACTTCGAGGTCGGCGACTCGGTCACCGTGACCGACGGCGCCTTCGCCTCGCTGCCGGCGACGATCAGCGAGATCAACGCCGACCAGCAGAAGCTCAAGGTTCTGGTGTCGATCTTCGGCCGGGAGACCCCGGTCGAGCTCAACTTCAACCAGGTCGCCAAGATCTGACGCACATCCGCACCGGCGGTGGGCCTCCGGCCGGCCGCCGGTGCGTCGTTTTCACCGTCCGCCGGACCTCGGCGGGGAGGGTGGCGCACGGCTGCGCTACCCTAGAACGTCGGCTGTCCGCAGCGCGCTGACCGTGCGCGCCCGCGGACGGGCGAAAATCCCAGTTCCAAGCCCCAGGAAGAGACATGCCTCCGAAGAAGAAGCTCGTCAAGACTTTCACGCTTCAGCTGCCGGCGGGCCAGGCCACTCCGGCGCCGCCGGTCGGCCCCGCGCTCGGCCAGCACGGCGTGAACATCATGGAGTTCTGCAAGTCCTACAACGCGCAGACCGAGTCGCAGCGGGGCGACATCGTCCCCGCCGAGATCAGCGTCTACGAGGACCGCACCTTCACCTTCGTGCTGAAGACCCCGCCCGCCGCCCGGCTGCTGATCAAGGCCGCCGGCGTGCAGAAGGGCTCGGGCGTCCCGCACACCCAGAAGGTCGGCTCGGTGACCCGCGCGCAGCTGCGCGAGATCGCCGAGAAGAAGATGGCGGACCTCAACGCCAACGACATCGACCAGGCTGAGAAGATCATCGCCGGCACCGCCCGGTCGATGGGCCTGACCGTCGCCGACTGACCTCGGTCGACCGCTCCACCCGGATCAGTTCGTGGGAGGGCCGCGCACGACGCGGGCCCGCCATAGACCACAGGAGTTACGAGAAATGCAGCGCAGCAAGACCTACCGCAAGGCCGCCGAGGTCATCGACCGGTCGAAGCTCTACTCTCCCGCCGAGGCCGTCAAGCTGGCCAAGGAGACCACCAACGTCAAGTTCGACGCCACGGTCGAGGTCGCCATGCGCCTCGGCGTCGACCCCCGCAAGGCGGACCAGATGGTCCGCGGCACGGTCAACCTGCCGCACGGCACCGGTAAGACCGCCCGCGTGATCGTGTTCGCCGCCGGCGCGAAGGCCGAAGAGGCCGCCGCCGCGGGCGCGGACGAGGTGGGCACCGACGAGCTGGTCGCTCGCATCCAGGGCGGTTGGCTGGACTTCGACGCGGCGATCGCCACCCCGGACCAGATGGCCAAGATCGGCCGGATCGCGCGGATCCTGGGCCCGCGCGGCCTCATGCCGAACCCGAAGACGGGCACGGTGACCATGGACGTCACCAAGGCCGTCGCGGACATCAAGGGCGGCAAGATCACCTTCCGGGTGGACAAGCACTCCAACCTCCACCTGATCATCGGCAAGGCCTCGTTCTCCGAGTCCCAGCTGATCGACAACTACGCGGCGGTGCTGGACGAGGTCCTGCGCTCGAAGCCGTCCGCGGCCAAGGGCAAGTACCTGAAGAAGGTCACCCTCACCACCACCATGGGCCCGGGCGTCCCGGTCGACCCGAACGCGGTGAAGAACCTGACCGAGGCTCCGGCCGAGGTCTGAGCACGACTGCCCTGACGGGGCCCCGCCACCATCGGTGGCGGGGCCCCGTCCGTCTGTCCGGTGTGGCAGGCTCGGCGCATGCGGCTGGAAGACGTCTGGCTGCGGTACCACCGGCGGGGCCCGTGGGTGCTGCGGCAGGCCGACGTGGCGATCGGCCCGGGCGAGGTGGCGGTGGTGCTCGGGCGCAACGGGGTGGGCAAGTCGACCCTGCTCCAGCTCGCCGCCGGTGTGCTCCGGCCGACCCGGGGCCGGGTGGTCGACCGGCCGGCGGCCGTCGGCTGGGTGCCGGAGCGCTTCCCCGCCGACCAGCCCTTCACCGTGGGGGCCTACCTCGCCGCGATGGCCCGCGTGGCCGGCCTCCCGGGCGCGGAGGCCGACCGGGCGGTGCGCCGCTGGGTCGACCGGCTCGGCCTGGCGCGCTTCCGCGACGTGCGGCTGCCCCAGCTGTCCAAGGGCACCGCGCAGAAGGTCGGCCTGGCCCAGGCGCTGCTCCGCCCGCCCGGCCTGCTCGTCCTCGACGAGCCCTGGGAGGGGCTGGACGCCGCCGCCCGCGACCTGGTGCCCGAGGTGATCGGCGAGGTGCTGGCCGAGGGCGGCGCGGTGCTGGTCAGCGATCACCGCGGCGAGACGGTCCGGCTCCCCGGCGCCCGGCACTGGTCGGTCGCCGACGGCACGGTCACCGAGGCGACGCCCACTGGGGCCGCGGCCACCGTCGTGGTCGAGCTGTCGGTCCCGGCCGCCGCGGTCAGCGCCGCCGTCGCCCGGTTGCGCGCCGACGGCCACCACGTCCTGCGGATACGCGACCACGCCGTCCCGCCTCCGGCCACGCGGCCCGGGTCCGACTCCCCGTCGACCGCCGCGCCGGCCCCGGTGTCGGGCGCCGACCACTCCGGTCCCGACCCGGATGAGGCCCCGGTGCCGGGCGCGCCCGGGTCCGATCGTTCTCCGGATGAGGTCCCGGTGCCAGGGGCGCCCGGGTCCGATCGTTCTCCGGATGAGGTCCCGGTGCCGGGGGCGCCTGGGTCCGATCATTCTTCGGATGCGGTCCCGGTGCCGGGCGGGTCCGGCCGATCCGGTCCCGCTTCCGAGGTGGCCCGGTGACCGCCCTGGTCCGGCTGCGGCTGGCCGGCTTCCTGCGTACCGGGCGAGCGCTGGCCCCGGTGCTGGCCGGCCTGCTGGCCCTCGGCGTCCTCTACGGCGGCGGTCAGGCCCAGCCTGCGGAGGCCTACGGCGTCTCGGCGGTGGTGCTCTTCCCGGTGCTCGCCTGGCAGACCAAGATCCTGCTCGACGTCGAGCCCGACGTGCAACGCCGGCTGGCCCGGGTGGTGGTCGGCCCGGCCCGGGAGCGGGCCGCCGGCCTGCTCGCGGCGGCCGTGGCCGGCCTCGGCACGATCGCCGTCGCGCTGGTCTTCCCCTGGCTGGTCGGCGGGGTGACCGGCCCCGGCCCGGGGGACCGGCCGCTGGCGGAGGGGTTGGCACTCGGTCTCTGGGCCCACCTGCTGGCCCTGCCGGCGGCGGTGGCGCTGGGCGCCCTGGCCAGTCGGGCGATCACCCGCAGCGCCGGCTACGGGGTCGCCGTGCTCACGGTCGGCGCGGTGACCGCGGTGGTCCTCGGCCTGTCCCGCTCGGCGGCGCCCTGGCTGGTGCCGCCGGTGCTGCCGACCGCCCGGGCGCTGGCCGGCCCGCTGGCGGCCTCCACCGGCGTGCTGCTGACCGCCTGGGCGCTGGCCTGGGCGGCCGTGGCGCTGGCCGGCTACGTCTGGGGCCGCCGGAGCCGCGCCTGAGTGACCGGGCGCACTCCGGGGGCGATTTGGCGGTTCGGGACGGGTCGCGTAACCTAGGCGCGTAGTTCCACCCAAAGACCGCTGGTCACCGTGCTCCGGCACGGTCGAAGGTCCCGCGATGACGGGCGACCCGCGCAGGGCGGCAAGCGAAATTCGGTGCAGTGCGTGGTCCGCCGACCGCGCCCGTCGCGCCGGCCCTCGCCCCGTGCGCCCTGCGCCGGGGCTTTTCTCGTTGTCGTGATGCCTCCGCCGCCGTCGCGAGCCCTGCTCGTCGCCGGCGTACCAGCTCCGAGCAACGAGAGAGGAGGGACATGGCGGACAAGCCGATCCGGGCCGACAAGGCCACGGCCGTCGCCGAGCTGACCGAGAGCTTCCGCAACGCGGGAGCGACCGTGCTGACCGAGTACCGCGGGCTCACGGTTTCGCAGCTCACCCAGCTGCGGCGCTCGCTCGGCAAGGAGACCAGCTACACGGTCGCGAAGAACACGCTGGCCAAGCGTGCCGCGACCGAGGCGGGCATCTCCGGCCTCGACGAGCTGTTCTCCGGTCCTACCGCGCTGACTTTCGTTTCGGGCGACGTCGTCGAGGCGGCGAAGGGGCTTCGCGAGTTCGCGAAGGCCAACCCGAAGCTCGTCATCAAGGGCGGTGTCTTCGAGGGCAAGGCCATTTCCGCGGCCGAGGTCACGAAGCTCGCCGACCTGGAGTCCCGCGAGGTGCTGCTGGCGAAGCTGGCCGGCGCCATGAAGGGCAACCTGAGCAAGGCCGCGGCCCTGTTCCAGGCTCCGCTCGCCAAGACCGCGCGTCTGGCGGCCGCTCTGCAGGACAAGCGCGAGAAGGAGGGCGCCGAGGCGGCCTGAGGCCACCCGGCGCACCCACGTTCTTAGTTTTCACTTTGAGAAAGGACGCCAGACATGGCGAAGCTCAGCACCGACGAGCTGCTCGACGCGTTCAAGGAGATGACGCTGATCGAGCTCTCTGAGTTCGTGAAGCAGTTCGAGGAGACCTTCGAGGTCACCGCGGCGGCTCCGGTCGCCGTCGCCGCCGCCGGCGGCCCCGCCGGCCCGGCCGCCGAGGCCGAGCCGGAGAAGGACGAGTTCGACGTCATCCTCGACGCCGACGGTGGCAAGAAGATCCAGGTCATCAAGGTCGTGCGCGAGCTGACCGGCCTGGGCCTCAAGGAGGCCAAGGACCTGGTCGAGGCCGCTCCGAAGGCCGTCCTGGAGAAGGCCAACAAGGAGACCGCCGAGAAGGCCAAGGCCAAGCTCGAGGGCGAGGGCGCCAAGGTCACCCTCAAGTGACCTTGAGTTCCACCTGACGCGCGTCCGGCTCACGTGAGCCGGGGCACACCGCGTCTCGGCGGGCGGTGATCCGGGGAACCGGATCGCCGCCCGCCGTGTTGGTGGTAGCGGGTGGCAGCGGTATGAGCAGGGCGTCCGCGCCCGGCGTACCGGCGTCGTCCGGGTGCCTGTCGGTAGCCCGTCGGTGGGAAAGACACCCCGAGGGGTAACCGGCCCTTGACGCGGCACGGGCCCGACAGGCACGCTGACACCAGCAAGACCTTCCGCGCTTGCAACGGCCGCCTCTCGGGTAAGGCAACGGCAGCACCACCGCCGCTCCACCCGAGCGGACCGGCAGGAACATCGCGTTCCGAGCAGCCCGGTTGACCCGGTTTTCCGAGGTCCCGAGGCAAGTTCCGCGATGACCTGCGGGGTGGGCTGGACAGCGGTTAGCCTCTCGGCTACACTGCTAGTTTGCGCTGCCTTCCGACTTGACCCCTGCTCGGAAATGTCCGTTTGCGGATATTTCTGGTGGGGTCATTGGAGTGCACGCATACCAGCCGTTCTGCAGCACCGGTCCTCGGAAGGACGCATCTTGGCAGCTTCCCGCCCTGCGAAGACCAGTCGTACGTCGAGCGCTTTCGCGCCCCGCCGAGTTTCTTTCGGTCGGATTACCGAACACCTCGAGGTCCCCAACCTCCTCGCCATCCAGAACGAGTCCTTCGACTGGCTCGTCGGCAACGAGGGTTGGCAGGGCCGGTCGTCGGACGACCCGCACGCACGCTCGGGTCTCGCGGAGATCCTCGACGAGATCAGTCCCATTGAGGACTTCTCCGGCACCATGTCGCTGTCCTTCTCGGCTCCGCGCTTCGACGAGGTCAAGGCCTCGATCGAGGAGTGCAAGGAGAAGGACCTGACCTACTGCGCCCCGCTGTTCGTGACCGCGGAGTTCACCAACAACACCACTGGCGAGATCAAGAGCCAGACGGTGTTCATGGGTGACTTCCCGATGATGACGCCGAAGGGCACCTTCATCATCAACGGCACCGAGCGCGTCGTGGTCAGCCAGCTCGTCCGCTCGCCGGGCGTCTACTTCGACAAGCAGCCGGACAAGACCTCCGACCGCGACCTCTCCAGCGTGAAGGTGATCCCGAGCCGGGGTGCCTGGCTGGAGTTCGACATCGACAAGCGCGACACGGTCGGCGTTCGCATCGACCGCAAGCGCCGGCAGGCCGTCACCGTCCTGCTCAAGGCCATCGGGTGGTCCGCGGAGCAGATCCGCGAGAAGTTCGGCTGGTCCGAGCTGATGATGACCACGCTCGAGAAGGACCACATCGCCGGCCAGGACGAGGCGCTACTCGACATCTACCGGAAGCTCCGCCCTGGCGAGCCGCCGACCCGTGAGAACGCCCAGACCCTGCTCGACAACCTCTTCTTCAACCCGAAGCGGTACGACGTCGCCAAGGTCGGTCGTTACAAGTTCAACAAGAAGCTCGAGCTGGACGTGCCGATCACCACCGGCACGCTGACCGAGGACGACATCGTCGCCACCGTGGAATACCTCTGCCGGCTGCACGCCGGTGAGGAGGGCTACGAGGCCGACGACATCGACCACTTCGGCAACCGGCGCCTGCGCACCGTGGGCGAGCTGATCCAGAACCAGGTCCGGGTGGGTCTCTCCCGGATGGAGCGGGTCGTCCGCGAGCGGATGACCACGCAGGACGTCGAGGCGATCACGCCGCAGACCCTGATCAACATCCGCCCGGTGGTGGCGGCGATCAAGGAGTTCTTCGGCACGTCGCAGCTGTCCCAGTTCATGGACCAGACCAACCCGCTGGCGGGCCTGACCCACCGGCGCCGGCTGAGCGCGCTCGGCCCGGGTGGTCTGTCCCGGGAGCGGGCCGGCTTCGAGGTCCGTGACGTGCACCCGTCCCACTACGGCCGGATGTGCCCGATCGAGACGCCGGAAGGCCCGAACATCGGTCTGATCGGCGCGCTCTCCACCTTCGCCCGGGTCAACCCGTTCGGCTTCATTGAGACGCCGTACCGGAAGGTCATCGACGGTCGGGTCACCGACCAGATCGACTACCTGACCGCGGACGAGGAGGACCGGTTCGTCAAGGCGCAGGCCAACGCCCCGCTGAAGGCGGACGGCACGTTCGCCGAGGACCGCGTCCTGGTCCGCCGTAAGGGCGGCGAGACCGAGGACGTGGCGCCGTCGGCCGTCGACTACATGGACGTGTCGCCGCGGCAGATGACCTCGGTCGCGACCGCGATGATCCCGTTCCTCGAGCACGACGACGCCAACCGCGCGCTCATGGGCGCCAACATGCAGCGCCAGGCGGTGCCGCTGGTCAAGGCCGAGGCTCCGCTGGTCGGCACGGGCATGGAGTACCGGGCGGCCGTGGACGCCGGTGACGTTGTCGTCGCCGAGGTCGGCGGTGTGGTCGAGGACCTCTGCGCGGACTACATCACCGTCCACCAGGACGACGGCCACCGCCGGACGTACCTGCTGCACAAGTTCCGCCGCTCCAACGCCGGCTCCTGTGTCAACCAGAAGCCGGTCGTCTTCGAGGGCGACCGCGTCGAGGCCGGCCAGGTCATCGCCGACGGTCCGTGCACCGACGAGGGCGAAATGGCGCTCGGGCGCAACCTGCTCGTGGCGTTCATGACCTGGGAGGGCCACAACTACGAGGACGCGATCATCCTGTCGCAGCGCCTCGTGCAGCAGGACGTGCTCACCTCGATCCACATCGAGGAGCACGAGGTCGACGCCCGGGACACCAAGCTCGGCCCGGAGGAGATCACCCGCGACATCCCGAACGTCAGCGAGGAAATGCTCGCCGACCTCGACGAGCGCGGCATCATCCGGATCGGCGCCGAGGTCGTCCCCGGCGACATCCTGGTCGGCAAGGTCACGCCGAAGGGCGAGACCGAGCTGACCCCCGAGGAGCGGCTGCTCCGCGCGATCTTCGGTGAGAAGGCGCGCGAGGTCCGCGACACCTCGCTGAAGGTTCCGCACGGCGAGACCGGCACGGTCATCGGTGTGCGTACCTTCTCGCGCGAGGACGGCGACGAGCTGCCCCCGGGCGTGAACGAGCTGGTGCGGGTCTACGTGGCCCAGAAGCGCAAGATCCAGGACGGTGACAAGCTCGCGGGCCGCCACGGCAACAAGGGCGTCATCTCCAAGATCCTGCCGATCGAGGACATGCCGTTCCTGGAGGACGGCACCCCGGTCGACATCGTGCTGAACCCGCTCGGTGTGCCGTCCCGGATGAACATCGGCCAGGTCCTGGAGACCCACCTCGGGTGGGTGGCCAAGACCGGCTGGAGCGTGGACGGCGACGACACCGAGTGGAAGCGCCAGCTCCGCTCGATCGAGGCGCACGAGTCCGAGCCCGACACCAACGTGGCCACTCCGGTCTTCGACGGTGCCCGGGAGGAGGAGATCTCCGGTCTGCTCGCGTCGACCCTGCCCAACCGGGACGGCAAGCAGCTGATCGGCTCCTCCGGCAAGGCGCAGCTGTTCGACGGTCGCTCCGGCGAGCCGCTGCCGGACCCGATCGCGGTCGGCTACGTCTACATCCTGAAGCTCAACCACCTGGTCGACGACAAGATCCACGCCCGGTCGACCGGCCCGTACTCGATGATCACGCAGCAGCCGCTGGGTGGTAAGGCGCAGTTCGGTGGCCAGCGCTTCGGTGAGATGGAGTGCTGGGCCATGCAGGCGTACGGCGCCGCCTACGCCCTGCAGGAGCTGCTGACCATCAAGTCCGACGACGTCCTCGGCCGGGTGAAGGTCTACGAGGCGATCGTCAAGGGCGAGAACATCCCCGAGCCGGGCATCCCGGAGTCGTTCAAGGTGCTGCTCAAGGAGCTGCAGTCGCTGTGCCTCAACGTCGAGGTGCTCTCCAGCGACGGTGTGGCCCTGGAGATGCGCGAGACCGACGACGAGGTGTTCCGGGCCGCGGAGGAGCTGGGCATCGACCTGTCCCGGCGCGAGCCGAGCTCGGTCGAAGAGGTCTGAGGCGAGCGGTCGGGAGCCGGTTCGCCGGCTCCCGACCCCGCCCGTTAGCTAGGCAGTACAGACGACGACATAGGGGACATAGTGCTCGACGTCAACTTCTTCGACGAGCTGCGCATTGGCCTCGCCACCGCCGACGACATCCGTCAGTGGTCCCACGGCGAGGTCAAGAAGCCCGAGACCATCAACTACCGCACCCTGAAGCCGGAAAAGGACGGGCTCTTCTGCGAGAAGATCTTCGGTCCGCAGCGGGACTGGGAGTGCTACTGCGGTAAGTACAAGCGGGTCCGCTTCAAGGGCATCATCTGCGAGCGCTGCGGCGTCGAGGTGACCCGCTCCAAGGTCCGCCGGGAGCGGATGGGTCACATCGAGCTGGCCGCTCCGGTGACCCACATCTGGTACTTCAAGGGCGTGCCGAGCCGGCTGGGCTACCTGCTGGACCTCGCCCCGAAGGACCTCGAAAAGATCATCTACTTCGCCTCGTACGTCGTGACGAGCGTGGACGCCGAAGCGCGTCACCGTGACCTCTCGACCATCGAGAACGAGATCCTGGCCGAGAAGCGGCAGGCTGAGAACAGCCGCGACTCGGAGATCGAGAAGCGGGCCGCCAAGCTCGAGGCCGACCTGGCCGAGCTGGAGGCCGAGGGCGCGAAGGCGGACGTCCGGCGCAAGGTCAAGGAGGGCGGAGAGCGCGAGATGCGCCAGATCCGCGACCGGGCCCAGCGCGAGATCGACCGCCTCGACGAGGTCCTCGACACCTTCCGCAAGCTCGAGCCGAAGCAGCTGGTCACCGACGAGCTGCTCTACCGCGAGCTGCGCGACCGCTTCGGTGAGTACTTCACCGGCAGCATGGGCGCCGAGGCCATCAAGGCGCTGGTCCAGAACATGGACCTGGAGGCCGAGGCCGAGAGCTTGCGCGAGACCATCCGGTCCGGCAAGGGCCAGCGGAAGATCCGGGCGCTCAAGCGGCTCAAGGTCGTGGCGGCGTTCCAGAACACCCGCAACTCGCCGCTCGGCATGGTGCTGGACTGCGTCCCGGTCATCCCGCCGGACCTGCGTCCGATGGTGCAGCTGGACGGTGGCCGCTTCGCGACCTCCGACCTGAACGACCTGTACCGCCGGGTGATCAACCGGAACAACCGTCTCAAGCGGCTGATCGACCTGGGCGCGCCCGAGATCATCGTCAACAACGAGAAGCGGATGCTCCAGGAGGCCGTCGACGCGCTGTTCGACAACGGCCGTCGCGGCCGGCCGGTCACCGGTCCGGGTAACCGCCCGCTGAAGTCGCTCTCCGACATGCTCAAGGGCAAGCAGGGCCGGTTCCGCCAGAACCTGCTCGGCAAGCGCGTCGACTACTCCGGCCGTTCGGTCATCGTGGTCGGCCCGAAGCTCAAGCTGCACCAGTGCGGCCTGCCCAAGCAGATGGCGCTGGAGCTGTTCAAGCCGTTCGTGATGAAGCGGCTGGTGGACCTCAACCACGCGCAGAACATCAAGTCCGCCAAGCGGATGGTCGAGCGGCAGCGGCCGGTCGTGTGGGACGTGCTGGAAGAGGTCATCGGCGAGCACCCGGTCCTGCTGAACCGGGCGCCGACCCTGCACCGGCTGGGCATCCAGGCCTTCGAGCCGCAGCTGGTCGAGGGCAAGGCCATCCAGATCCACCCGCTGGTCTGCACCGCGTTCAACGCCGACTTCGACGGTGACCAGATGGCGGTCCACGTGCCGCTGTCCGCCGAGGCCCAGGCCGAGGCGCGGATCCTGATGCTGTCGTCGAACAACATCCTCAAGCCGGCCGACGGCAAGCCCGTCACCATGCCGACCCAGGACATGGTCATCGGCCTCTACCACCTCACCCACCTCACCCCCGGTGGGCAGGGCGAGGGCCGGGCGTTCAGCTCGGACGCCGAGGCGCGGATGGCGTACGACAACCGTGAGCTGCACCTGCAGACCCCGGTCAAGATCCGCCTGCGGGGCATCGTCGGGGTCGACAACGGCGCCGGCGCGGAGCCGTGGGTCGCGCCCGAGGGCTGGGTCGAGGGCGAGCCGGTGACGGTGGAGACCACCCTGGGCCGGGTCCTGTTCAACGAGACGCTGCCGCAGGGCTACCGCTTCGTGAACTACGAGATCCGCAAGGGCCAGCTCTCCGCGATCGTCAACGACCTCGCCGAGCGCTTCCCGAAGGTGGCCCTGGCGGCCACCCTGGACGGGCTCAAGGAGGCCGGCTTCCACTGGGCCACCTGGTCCGGCGTCACCATCGGCATGGAGGACGTCATCGCTCCTCCGCGCAAGCGGGAGATCCTGGACAAGTACGAGAAGGAAGCCGACCGGATCGACAAGCAGTACCAGCGTGGTCTGATGACCGCCGAGGAGCGTCGCGGCGAGCTCATCGAGATCTGGACCAAGGCGACCAACGAGGTCGCCAAGGAGATGGACACCGCGCTGCCGCAGGAGAACCCGCTGTGGAAGATGATCAACTCGGGTGCCCGCGGTAACCTGCTCCAGCTCCGGCAGATCGCGGCGATCCGTGGTCTGGTGGCCAACCCGAAGGGCGAGATCATCCCGCGGCCGATCAAGGCCTCGTACCGGGAGGGTCTGTCCGTGCTGGAGTACTTCATCTCCACGCACGGCGCCCGGAAGGGTCTCGCGGACACCGCCCTGCGTACCGCCGACTCGGGTTACCTGACCCGACGTCTGGTGGACGTCTCGCAGGACGTCATCATCCGCGAGGAGGACTGCGGCACCGACCGCGCCATCCCGATGCAGATCGGCGAGCGGCTCGACGGCAAGCTGGTCGTGCACGAGCACGCGGAGACCAGCGTGCACGCCCGTACCCTGGCCGACGACATCAAGGGGCCGGACGGCACCGTGGTGGCCCACCGGGGTCAGGACCTCAACTCGATCCTGGTCGACGCGATCGTCGCGGCCGGGACCGAGACGGTGCGGGTGCGCAGCGTGCTCACCTGCGAGTCGAAGCTGGGCGTCTGCGGTGCGTGCTACGGCCGCTCGCTGCCGACCGGCAAGACCGTGGACGTCGGCGAGGCGGTCGGCATCATCGCCGCCCAGTCGATCGGTGAGCCGGGTACGCAGCTGACGATGCGTACCTTCCACACCGGTGGTGTCGCGGGTGAGGACATCACCCAGGGTCTGCCCCGTGTCCAGGAGATCTTCGAGGCCCGGGTCCCGAAGGGTAAGGCGCCCATCGCCGACACCCCGGGTCGGATCCGGATCGAGGACGGCGAGCGGTCCCGCAAGATCGTCGTCATCCCGGACGACGGCAGCGACGAGATCGTCTACGACAAGATCTCGAAGCGGGTCCGGCTCCGGGCGCACGACGGCGACCACGTCGAGGTCGGCGAGAAGCTCACCGAGGGCACCATCGACCCGCACGAGCTGCTGCGCATCCTCGGCCCGCGCGCGGTCCAGGTCCACCTGACCCAGGAGGTCCAGGAGGTCTACCGCTCGCAGGGTGTGCTCATCCACGACAAGCACATCGAGATCATCATCCGCCAGATGCTCAAGCGGGTGACGGTCATCGACTCCGGCTCGACCGAGTTCCTGCCGG
The DNA here is from genome assembly GCF_008868175.1 of Micromonospora sp. AMSO31t. Lineage (GTDB taxonomy): Bacteria > Actinomycetota > Actinomycetes > Mycobacteriales > Micromonosporaceae > Micromonospora. Next base: position 1,041 of record NZ_WBKT01000044.1, on the reverse strand, counting down.
GCGTGCTTGTCGACCGGGCGCTGTTCGAGTCGGAGAACCGCCGGCTCGTCGGCGAGGGTGGCGAGCCCGCCGCCGGTCGCCCGGTGCTGATGGGTATCACCAAGGCCTCGCTGGCCACGGACTCCTGGCTCTCGGCGGCCTCCTTCCAGGAGACCACCCGGGTGCTGACCGACGCGGCGATCAACTCGCGCAGCGACTCGCTGGTCGGCCTCAAGGAGAACGTGATCATCGGAAAGCTCATCCCGGCCGGTACGGGCATCAGCAAGTACCGCAACGTCCGGGTCGAGCCGACCGAGGAGGCGAAGGCCAAGGTCTACTCGATGACCGGCTACCCGGAGACGGACTACGGCTTCGGGCCGGCCAGCGGCCAGGCGGTGCCGCTGGACGACTTCGACTTCGGGTCGTACCGCTAAGCAGTAGGAAACGACGAGGCCCCCGGCACCCGCCGGGGGCCTCGCCGCGTTCCCGGACGTGTCGAGCGGCCGTGGGACCTTCCGGTGGCGCGTCGGGGCATGATGGTGGGCATGACGACCGTGCCCGGGCAGGTGCCCGTCGTTCCGCAGGGGCACCGCCATCCGCTCGACCCCGAGCCGGTCCGCTCGACCAAGGCCCGCGCCGTCTTCGCCCTCGGGCTGATCGGGGCGCTCACCGGCTTCTTCGTCGGCGGGGTGGTGCCCGCGACCATCGCGCTCACCCTGGCCCGGCAGGCCCGCCGGGAGGCGTACGTCTCGGGTGGTTTCCTCACCGGCGCCGGCTGGCTGCGCCGCGGCGAGCAGTTGGCCTGGACGGGCCTGCTGCTCGCGGCCGTCGCGGTCGTGGCGGCCGTGGTGATCGGCCTGGTCCGGCTGGCGGGCGCCCCGTTCGGGCACGACTTCGCCCCGAACGTCGACTGACCGGGCGGGGGAGCCCGCACGCGCCCGACCCCGCCGGCGCGACCCGCGACGGTAGCCTGGCCGGTGTCCGCCGCGCGGTGGGCGCGCCACGTCGACAGGAGGACCCCGTGACGGAACCGGCCCCGCCGCCGGGAGGCGAGCCGACCCG